>JAFSEW010000064.1 GCA_017435525.1 Oscillospiraceae bacterium
AGCCGACTGCATTCGCAGTCGGCTTTTTCTGGCAGATGCACGGACTTGAAAGATCAAATCGCGACATGCCGGTGGCATGTCGCTGCCACCAGTGCAAACACTGGTGGCTCCCTTTATTTTTCGCAAAGCGAAAAATGCAAACAAGTCCTTGTGCCCTTCCCCCGTCATCCCAACAGCCTGCGAAACACTGCAAACGTCCATGGACATCCGAACGCACCCGGTACGGGTGTGGGTGGATGTCCATCTATTTTGCGACGCTTTTCTTGATATGTACGGCGGAATATGCTAAAATAATAAAAATATCTTCCGAAAGGGAGGCATCTGCATGACTGATGTTCAGCAAAAGACCGCAGCCAGACAGTTTGTGAAAAACTGGACAGGCCACGGCGATGAAAAACAGGAAACCCAGCGGTTTTGGATCGACTTGCTTCAAAATGTTTTTGGTGTGGAGCAGGCTACCAATGCCATAGAATTTGAAGTGCGGGTAAAGCTGGACCATACCAGCTTCATTGACGGCTATATCAAGGACACCCATGTACTGATTGAGCAGAAAGGCATGGATATTGACCTGAAGAAAGGCTATAAGCAGTCCGACGGCTCTATGCTGACCCCGTTTCAGCAGGCACGCCGTTATGCCGGCTATCTGCCCCACAATCAGAATCCCCGCTGGATTGTGGTCTGCAATTTCAAAGAGTTCCATATCCACGATATGAACCGCCCCAATGACACTCCGGAAATTATTAAGCTGGAGGATTTGGAGAAAGAGTATACCCGCCTGCAGTTTCTGGTGGATACCGGCAACGAGAGAATCCAAAAAGAAATGGAAATCTCCCTGCAGGCCGGTGAACTGGTGGGCAAGCTCTACGATGCCTTGCTGAAGCAGTATAATGCCCCTGCCAGCGATGCGGAATTAAAGAGCCTGAATATGCTGTGTGTCCGGCTGGTGTTCTGCCTGTATGCGGAGGACGCCGGAATCTTTGGCGCACCCCAAATGTTCCATAATTATCTGCGGGGCTTTCAGCCGAAGAATGTCCGCAAGGCATTGCTCGAACTGTTTAAGGTTCTGGATACCAAGGTTGCAGACAGAGATCCCTATATGGATGAAGATCTGGCTGCTTTCCCCTATGTCAACGGTGGCCTGTTTGCGGATGAAAATATCATTGTCCCCCGGTTCACTGAGGAAATCGTCGATCTGCTGCTGACCAATGCCAGCGAGGATTTCAACTGGTCTCAGATTTCCCCCACCATCTTCGGCGCTGTGTTTGAAAGTACCCTGAACCCGGAGACCCGCAGATCCGGCGGTATGCACTATACCAGTATCGAAAATATCCACAAAGTCATCGACCCGCTTTTCTATGACGCACTGGCTGCGGAGCTGGAAGAGATTGCCGCTGTCCCTGTGAAGAGAACCCGGGATTTAAAGTTGGCAGAGTATCAGAAGAAGCTGGCTTCCCTGACCTTCCTGGACCCTGCCTGTGGCTCTGGCAACTTCCTGACGGAAACTTACCTTTCCCTGCGGCGCTTGGAGAATAAGGCCGTCACGCTGCGGCTGGGTGACCAGATCGTCATGGGCGATACTGCCGATTTCAACCCCATTCAGGTTTCCATCGGTCAGTTTTATGGCATCGAAATCAACGACTTTGCCGTGACTGTCGCCAAGACTGCCCTGTGGATTGCGGAAAGCCAGATGATGAAGGAAACGGAAGAAATTGTCCACATGCACCTGGATTTCCTCCCCCTGACCAGCTATGCCAACATCGTGGAGGGCAATGCTCTGCAAGTCGATTGGGAAAGTGTTGTCCCCAAGGATAAGCTGAACTACATTATGGGTAACCCGCCGTTCGTTGGCTCCAAGTTTATGACAGCGGTTCAGCGGAGTGATATTACTCGTGTCTACGAGGGGTGCAAGAACAGCGGAATCGTCGACTATGTTTCGGGTTGGTTCTATAAAGCTGCCGAAATGCTTGCGAACACTAAGATAACGGCTGCTTTCGTGTCCACTAACTCTATAACCCAGGGTGAACAGGTTGCTGCCGTGTGGAAGCCTTTGTTTGATAGATTTGGCATCCACATTCATTTTGCACACAGAACATTCAAGTGGGGCAATGAGGCGAACTCCAAGGCACTTGTTTATTGTGTCATTGTAGGCTTTGGCGCTACTAACATCGGGGCAAAGACAATCTTTGAAAATGGACAAATTAAGCAGGCAAAGAATATCAATGCATACCTCTTAGATGCTGATGACATTTTTGTTGAAAGTCGCAAAAAGCCGCTGTGCAATGCGCCTGAAATTGGTATCGGTAATCAGCCTATCGACGGTGGGTTCTATCTGTTTGACGAAGATGAAATGAATGCATTTATTGCAGAAGAACCCCAATCAGCAAACTACTTCCGACCCTGGTTTGGCGCAAATGAGTTCTTATACAATAAAAAGAGATTTTGTTTATGGCTTGGTGAGTGTTCTCCAAGCAGTTTGAAGCAAATGCCCAACTGCTTAGAGCGAGTGAAAAAAGTAAAAGAATTTAGGAGTTCCAGCAAGAGAAGTTCGACATTGAAACTAGCCAATACACCTACCAGATTTCAAGTTGAAAACTTTCCAAAGGATAGCTATATTCTTATTCCAGAAGCTACCATAGCGACTAGACGGTATGTTCCTATGGGATTTCTCACTCCTGACAAGCTGTGTAGCAACCTGGTTAAAATTATCCCTGAGGGTAACATCTACCATTTTGGTGTCCTTACCTCCAATGTTCATATGGCATGGATGCGAGCAACCTGTGGCTATTATGGACCCAGCTACAGATACTCTAAGGATATTGTCTATAACAATTTCCCTTGGCCCACCCCCACCGATGCACAGAAAGCAAAAATTGAGCAGACCGCACAGGCAATTTTGGATGCACGAGCATTGTACCCCGATTGCAGCCTTGCTGACCTCTACGACGAGGTGACTATGCCCCCTGAACTCCGCAAGGCCCACCAGCAGAATGACAAGGCAGTTATGCAAGCCTACGGCTTCTGGGGTAAGCTCAACACCGAAACCGAATGCGTCGCCGAACTCATGAAGATGTATCAGGAGCTGACATCAAAATAATGATTCCATGCCTGTTTTATGGAAGTATTTAGAATAGAGGGAAAATGTATGAATGACTATGCAATTAAACTTGATGTCGAGCCAAAAGATAAGTATCAAAAAGCATGGAAGGCATTGGTTGAAGCCGAGATAGCATTTTCTGATTTAGAGCCGCAAGAGCAACATCGGTTAGCAGAAAACTACTTTAAGGTAAAAGGTATGTACTCACTTTTTAATGCATTGCAGCATTATAGTAAATGAGACATGCTTTTGGAAATGTGTCAAAATCAACGAAATGAGTGCGGAATAGCAAGAAATAGAGATGAGGGATGTTGTAATGGAGGATGCTGTTGTCCGTAATTTCAGGGAATTATACCGAAAGCATGAGTTTGATAATCAAAAGCTCATTTTTTCACCATTGTGGCACTACACAAGCGGTAATGGATTACTTGGAATTATTAGATGCAATTCTTCTGATTGCGGAAAACTCCATTTTTGGTTCACAAGAAGCGATTGTTTGAATGATACCTCTGAGGGTAATCACATTCTGGATTTGTATAAAACAGTCTGTGAAACACTTTACAAGGAACACATCATTAACGATGAATTCTATGAGCTCATTAAGGATTTGGAGATATCTGCACATCAGTTTATCAACTATCCTGTCCCCTCGGATGATGGTGTAACTCATGCGAGCGTATTAGATTGTACCCCTTGTCATGCCTTTATTTGTTGTTTTTCTTTGAAAGAAGATTCTCTGGACATGTGGCGGTATTATTCTAAGGGAGATGGTGGATATGGCCTAAAATGTGCGCCATTTTTGTTTGACACATATAAGGAGTTTGAATATTCTGACTATGACGAGAAAGCCGTATTCAGCATGATACGAGCTTACAAGGTTATATACGAATATTCTGAGAAAATCTCTATTTTGCGAAAAATCATACAAGATACCTATTCTGCTTATCAAAAATCTACTGATTCCAAAGAAAGAAATGTTGAAAATGCAAAAGGGTTTATTCGGCATGCACTAAAGGTTTTACAATTCCAATTCAAACATGAGTGTTATGCAAGTGAACAGGAATACCGCTTTGTGTTTTACAGACCATATAACAAGCCGAATAACCTTCAAAATGAACTACCGCCTGTCAAATTCAGGTCGCAAAATGGCGTGATTGTTCCGTATATTGATCTTGAGATTGAAAACGGAGCGGACTATTTAGAGGAAGTACTTATTAGTCCACATATCAATAGCGATTTTGCTATTGCAACAACACATGAATATCTTGAAGAATGTGGTTTTTCTTGCAAAACTCGAAAGTCTGTTTTGCCTGTTAGATAATATAAGGATTTATTTTATCGGATAATGGCACAAGGGTAGTAACCTTTGTAGCTGCTACCCTTGTTTTTCGGTTATCAATCACCACCCCATAGCTTGTGAGGCAGGCAGTTCTTTGCTAAGCTAAAAAGTATGATCCTACACCGCGCCGAAGCCTCCCTTGTGTAAAGGGAGCCTTGGGTGCTCCCGCACCAAAGGGTTTTCGACACACTGCAAAAAAAGAGGGAGCATAACGCTCCCTCTTTCAGTTTGTCGAAAACATGTAGGGGCGACCATTGGTCGTCCGGCAATTTTGGAACAAAATTGCATCGCAAACGGCGATCTTTTTTGTTTTCTTCGAAAACTGCAACAATTGCCTCGCAATTGTTGCACGGACGAGCAATGCTCGCCCCTATGGTGTTTGACGAAACGGACAGCTGATAGCCTCCCCTACAGATGGGGTGACGATGCCGGGGATACGGATTGCCGCGTCGCTCCTGGCAATGACAAAGAAGGCTTGATAGCCATCTCCATTGCCATGTCATTCTGAGCGGAGGGCGGAGCCCGGAGTCGAAGAATCCGTAGCCCTGTGCAGGTGACGATGGTGCGGCAAGGGGCGTCGAGGGCGCTGCCCCCTACGAAGCGGAATGTAGGGGAGGGTTTTAACCCTCCCGATACCGGGCAGCAGGATCGCACTCGGGCAACGGGGATGCGGATTGCCACGGCGCTTTGCACCTCGCAATGACAGAGAAGACCTGAGGGCTTTCCCCATTCATCCTGTCATTCTGAGCAAGCGCAGCGCGTCGAAGAATCCGTTACCCTTTGGGGAATTCGATCTGGAGGGTCAAGACCCTCCAGATACCGGGTTGCAGGATCGCACCCGGGTAATGGGGATGCGGATTGCCATGTCGCTGCGCTCCTCGCAATGACTGGGGAAGGGGGCGGCACGCCGGCTTGCAATGACAGAGGAAAATGGGAACTTCTTTGACAGACAGACTAAAAGAGGGAGCATAACGCTCCCTCTTTTGCGTGATTATGTAGTTTAGCTGTGCTCAGCAACATACATCCGGTGACCCAGGCGCATCATTTCCTGGTCCTGGGGATCATCATAATAGGAACTCATGTTGCCCTGGCCGGTACCGAATTTCAGCAGGTTATTCATACCTGCGCCGAAGCAGACGGCTTCTTCAGAGAAGACCACCGCGCCCACATAGCCGAAATGGATGTTGCCGGGATCGTCCATGCGCAGTTCCTTGCCGTCATAGATGTAAGTCTTTCCTGCCTGGAACTTCCATTCGTCCTGCAGCTTGATATCCCAGTCGCCGCCGTCGGTGACCTTATTGTAGAAGTACAGGGCAGCATATGTATTGCCGTATCTTGCCAGAACCTTTTCCATGGTGGCTGCGTTCTTGCGCATCAGGGCGTTGAGCTTTTCGGTGATATCGATCACATTATCATCGGGAGCGGGTGCTTCGGGAACAGTCTCTTCGGGAACGGTTTCCTCGGGAACGGTTTCCTCGGGAACAGTCACCTCGGGGACAGTCTCTTCAGGAACGGTTTCCTCAGGAACGGTCTCCTGGGGCTTATCGGACAGCACGGTTACCTCAAAATTGGTTCTGGTAATGGTGGTCTTGCCGCCACGCCAGAAGAAGAGGCGGAAGGTGCCGGTGGTCTTCTTAACAGCTGCGGTAATGGTAACGCTTCCTTCGCCCACGCCGGTAACCAGGCCGTTGCTGTTTACGGTAGCCTTGCTTGCATCGGAGGTAGTCCAGGTGACGCCCTTACCCTTATCTTCCAGTTTCAGCTGCAGAGACTGCCCCACCTTGACAGTGAGCCCCTTGTCTTCCTCAACAGGCTTTTCCACGGGCTTCTGGACAGGTGCCTCGGTGGGCTTATCGGCAGGTGCATTCACAGGCGCAGTAACGGTCACGGTAAAATGCTCCGTCTTATAGCCGCTGCCAAAGATCTTGAATACACCCAGGAAATTCTTGCTGGTGGCAATAATGGTGGCAGTACCGGCGCCGACAGCGGTTACGGTACCGTTGCCGGATACCTTGACCACAGAAGAATTGGAAGAGGTCCAGTTTGTGGTGTAGTATTTGTGGTTAACCTTCAGGGTGACTTTTTCACCCACTTCCATGGTAACCTTATTGCCTTTCACTTCAGCTGCGTTGGCAACCACAGGGGTGAAGAATGTAAACACCATTGTCAAAGCCAGAAGCATAGTCAGCAAACGAGTGATTTTGGATTTCATGCTTATTTCCTCCTAATGCATTGGGCTGGGTTCTGCGCAGTTACAGGAAGAATCCAGTCATCTTGTAAAAATAACCCTTTGCAGTAAAATACCGCCTGTGTATTGTAGCAAATACAGGCGGTATTTGCAACGGTTATTTCCATTATATGCCACAGCACAAACTTTTTTAGCACTTTCTTTACCAAGTTGCTTTCTCCTGCCTTGACAAGCCATTCCCCTGCCCTTTATAGTATTGTCATCCGGAATCCGTGGAACGAAAGGAGTAGCCTATGGAAAAGAATTACTGGAAAGAAGCCGGAGCGCTGAATTTTCAGCTTTCCGAAGAAATCGTGGGCGGCTTTGATATTGGCTTTGAGGCCAGAATCCCGGTGGAGACTCAGGATGCCCTGATGCGCTTCGCCTACTGGGTGGAGAACAACTATTCCCTGCCCATTACATTGTGGGTGGATTTCAAAAACCGGCACTACCTGATGGCCCCCGGCAAAGGCCGGGTGGACTACAAATTCTATTGGGTGGCGTTTGCCGATTACCCGGTGTTCCTGAAGGAAGCGGATATCCCCGTGATTGAGCTGCCGGTAAAAACCGGCCGGCGATCTTTGGAAGAAATTCTTCGCACCTTTGCTCAGGCTCTCACCCATTATTTTGCCTGGCTGTGCAACGCCTACACGGAAGACTTTGTGCCGGACAGTGCGCTGGCGGAAGCCGTGCTGCAGGCATACTTAGCCCAGAATTCTCTGTAAGGAGGCAGCTATGCGGGAATATGAATTGGTACGGGAAATCCCCAATCTGTGCCGCAATAACCAGATGCGGGATGTATTTTTCGACGAAGTGGAAACCGATGACCCCGTGGCCTATGTCCGCAGCTTTTTAAAGGAGAAGGCTGTGGAAATCACCGCGGATGTTCGCGCCGACGGCGGCGTGACGGTGTACGCCGTCAGCGACGGCCTGACCCAGAAATTTACTTTCACTCCCATTTGACATGCAGCCCCGCCGCAATCACGGCGGGGCTCTTTATTTCTTTTGTTTCTGCGTGGCTCTTCTCTATTGATTCCGTAAATTATTCGGTGTATAATGTTATATGCAAAAAACTTTTCGGCATTTGTGCAAATCTATTGAAAATTACACTGCCATTCTGCTATAATGCAGGCAGAATAGCCAGAAAGGAAATCCCAATGGACAAAATCGATGTGAATATTCTGCGCTGTTTGACAGAGGATGCCCGGATGAACGCATCTCAGATCGGTGCACGGGTCAATCTCTCGGTTTCCGCCGTGATTGAACGGATGAAAAAGTTGGAAGCTTCCGGCCTCATCCGAAACTACACGGCAGTGATTGACGAGCGGTTGGCGGGCTACGACACCCAGGCGCTGATCTCCGTACGACTGGAACATCCCAAGTACAACCAAAGCTTTACCCAGCAGATGCATGCCATCAGCGCCGTGATGGAATGCTTCTACATCACCGGCGATTTCGACTATATGGCCCGGGTTTGCGTCAGCTCCACGGAAGAGCTGACCCATGTTCTGAACCATATCAAAGAGATCCCCGGCGTATCCCTCACCCGTACTTATGTGGTGCTGGAGAGCATCAAGCAAGGTACCCCCGTATTCCCAAAAATCAAATAAACATTATTCTCAGGAGGTAACTATTATGATCATCGGTATTCCTAAGGAAATTATGCACGAAGAGGCCCGCGTGGCCGCTACCCCCGACACCGTTAAGAAGTATGTGGCTGACGGCCACAAGGTCCTGGTAGAAAAAGGCGCCGGTATTGGCGCGCTGCATTCCGACGAAGCTTATGCCGCTGCCGGTGCTCAGATGTGCGACGGCCCCCAGGAGATTTACGATGCCGCCGAGCTGATTCTGAAGGTGAAGGAACCTCTGTTCAATGAAGCCACCGGCAAGCACGAAGTGGATATGATGCATGCAGGCCAGTACCTGATTACCTTCATCCATCCTGCCGCTCCCGTAAACCACCAGATGGTTAAGAACATGGCCGCTGCCGGTATCATCAGTATGGCTATCGAAGGCGTGCCCCGTATTTCCCGCGCCCAGTCCATGGACGCTCTGACCTCCATGAGTACCTGCGCCGGTTACAAGGGCATGCTGATGGCTGCCTCCGATCTTGCCAAGTTCATGCCCATGATGCCCACCGCTGCCGGTATGATCAAGCCCTGTAATGTGATGGTCGCCGGTGTTGGCGTGGCAGGCCTGCAGGCTCTGGCCACCGCAAAGCGCCTGGGTGCCAAGACCTTCGCCATCGACATCCGTCCCGCCGCCGCTGAGCAGGCTACCTCTCTGGGTGCCAAGCTGGTGGAATCCGGTGTTGACCCCGCGCTGGCTATCGGTCAGGGTGGCTACGCTCTGGAGCTGCCTGAAGATGTTCTGGCTGCCGAGCGTGAGCTGATTGCCAAGGTTCTGCCCGACATGGATGTGGTGTTCCTGTCCGCACTGGTTCCCGGCCGTCTGGCTCCCATTCTGATCACCGAGGACATGGTCAAGACCATGAAGCCCGGCTCCGTCATCGTTGACATTGCCATTGACCAGGGCGGCAACTGCGCCATCACCACCCCCGGCGTCCGGGATGTGAAGCACGGTGTGGTTCTGGAAGGCATCAAGAACATCCCCGGCATGCTGGCTGCCTCCTCCACCTTCATGTACGCTGCCAATATGTATAACCTGGTGAAGTACCTGACCAAGGACGGCTACCTGAACCTGGACGAAAGCGACGACATCGTCAGCGGCATGCTCACCACCAAGGACGGCAAGGTTGTCCACGCAGGCGCCCTGGCTGCCATGGGAGGCTGATTATGAACCCTGTATTGCTGGTGGTTCTGTTTGTGGTGTCAGCAGTGCTGGGCTATCTGATCATCCGTAATGTTCCCGCGCTGCTGCACACCCCCCTGATGTCCGGCATGAATGCCCTTTCCGGCATCACCGTGCTGGGTGCCATCATTGCTGCGTTCCAGTCCCGGGGCATCCTTGCCCTGGTTCTGGCACTGGGCGCCGCTGTGCTGGCTATGATCAATGTGGCTGGCGGCTTCGCTCTGACTCACAAGATGCTCAGCAGCTTTGTAAAGAAGGGAGCGAAGAAAGAAGATGCCTGATTTGATCTACTACCTTCTTTGCGCGGTCTGTGTGGGCGCGGTGCTTCTGGGCATTAACATGATGAGCAAGGTGAAGACGGCTGTGCAGGGCAACTCCCTCTCCGCGGCCGCCATGGTGATGGCCATTGCCATGATCTTCTTCACCCGAGTTGGCGGCACCCCCGCCGGTATCATCATTGCGCTGCTCCTTGCCCTGGCTGCAGGCGCTGCGGCAGGCATCTACGGTGCTGCCAAGGCGAAAATGATCGATATGCCCCAGATTATCGCCCTGCTGAACGGCTTCGGCGGCGCGGCTTCCGCCCTGGTGGCCGCTGTGACCGCCGTCAATGGCGCTGCCAATGTATTTGACGGCGTTACCGCAGCGCTGGCGCTGACTGTGGGCGCCCTGACCTTCACCGGCAGTGTGGTCGCCGCCGGTAAGCTGGCACGGATTCTCAACGCCCGTCCCCAATTTCTCCCCCGTCACAGCCTGATCACCGGTATTCTGGCAGTTGGCTGCGTGGTCGCCATTGTGCTGCAGACCGTTTCCGGCCCCTGGGCCATTGTCAACGCGCTGCTTTCCCTGGCCCTGGGCGTTGTGTTCGTGATGCGTGTGGGCGGTGCGGATATGCCCATTACCATTTCCCTGCTGAATTCCCTGTCCGGTGTGGCAGGCGGCATTGCAGGTATGGCTATCAATGAGCCGCTGCTGGTAGCCATCGGCGGTATCGTGGGTGCCTCCGGCCTGATCCTGACCCAGGATATGTGCAAGGCCATGAACCGCAAGCTGATTACCATCCTCACCGGCCAGACCACTGCTGCCGCTCCTGCGGCTGTTAAGAAAGAAGAGCCTGTGGAAGAAGCCCCCGCCGAGCCTGAGAAGCTCACGGTGGAAGCTGTAGGTGCCAAGCTCCGGGAAGCCAAGAAGGTGATTATCGTTCCCGGCTACGGCATGGCCCTGTCCCAGGCTCAGGAAGATGTGGCCAAGTTTGCCGCAGCTCTGGAAAGCCGCGGTGTGGATGTGAAGTTTGCCATCCATCCTGTAGCAGGCCGTATGCCCGGCCACATGAGCGTGCTGCTGTGCGAGGCTGACATCGATTACGACAAGCTCTTCATGATGGAAGACATCAATGAGGAGTTTGCCTCCTGCGATCTGGCTGTGGTCATCGGTGCCAATGATGTCACCAATCCCGCTGCCAACACTGCGGAAGGTACACCCATCTACGGCATGCCCGTGCTGAATGTGGTGGATGCTCCCATGACCGTGTTCTGCAACTTCGATACCAAGCCCGGTTACGCAGGCGTTCCCAACCCCATGTATGAAGCCGACAATGTGCTGCTGATGCTGGGTGACGCCAAGGCTTCCGTGGGTCAGCTCCAGGGTATGCTGGAAGGCACTGCCGCCGCGCAGCCTGCGGAAGAAGCCGCACCCGCCTCTTCCGGCAAGGTCACCGCGGACGCTGTAGGCGCTGCTCTCCGGGAAGCCAAGAAGGTCATTATCGTTCCCGGCTACGGTATGGCCCTGTCCCAGGCTCAGGAAGATGTTGCCAAGTTTGCTGCCGCTCTGGAAAGCCGCGGCGTGGATGTGAAGTTTGCCATCCATCCTGTGGCAGGCCGTATGCCCGGTCACATGAGCGTACTGCTGTGCGAGGCTGACATCGATTATGATAAGCTCTTCATGATGGAGGACATCAACGAAGAGTTCGCCTCCTGCGATCTGGCTGTGGTCATTGGTGCCAACGATGTCACCAACCCCGCCGCCAACACCGCAGAAGGTACTCCCATCTACGGCATGCCCGTGCTGAATGTGGTGGACGCTCCCATGACGGTATTCTGCAACTTCGACACCAAGCCCGGTTACGCAGGCGTTCCCAACCCCATGTATGAGGCAGACAATGTGCTGCTGATGCTGGGCGACGCCAAGGCTTCCGTGGGTCAGCTCCAGGGCATGCTGGACGCTACTGCCCAGGCAGCCCCCGCCGCGGAAGCTTCCGGCAAGCTCACCGCCGAAGCTGTGGCCGCTGCCATGCAGGATGCCAAGAAGATCATCATTGTCCCCGGCTATGGCATGGCTCTGTCCCAGGCGCAGGAAAATGTGGCAAAGCTGGCCGCCGCGCTGGAAGCACGGGGCGTGGAAGTGAAGTTCGCCATCCATCCCGTGGCAGGCCGTATGCCCGGCCACATGAGTGTGCTGCTGTGCGAAGCCGATATCGATTACGAGAAGCTCTTCATGATGGAAGACATCAACGAAGAATTCGCCACTTGTGATCTGGCTATCGTCATCGGTGCCAACGATGTTACCAACCCCGCCGCCAACACCGCAGAGGGCACCCCCATCTACGGTATGCCTGTTCTGAGCGTGGTGGATGCCCCCATGACGGTATTCTGCAACTTTGACACCAACCCCGGCTATGCCGGTGTGCCCAACCCCATGTATGAAGCCGACAATGTGCTACTGATGCTGGGCGACGCCAAAGCCTCTGTGGACACCCTCCTGGGCTATGTAAAATAACCATATTCCTAACCAAAAACCGGCAGACCGTATTGGTCTGCCGGTTTTTATATTCACGCAACTTTAATTTGAATATCGCCTGTGTTGGTAATGATCTCACACTTTCCGCCGGTTGCTGCTTTGGGAACATCCACATCGCCTGTATCGGTTTTTGCAGCAAACACCTTTTCTGTAAGCAAAGTGCCGGTAACATCTCCCGTATCCGTCTGCACAAAAATCTCAGCAGCATCCGTACCGTCGAGCCTTATATCCCCCGTACTTCTCTGCATCGAGATTTTTCCTGTTGCAATCACATGATCCAGAAAAATATCACCTGTGCTTCCCTGGGAAACTATACTGCTGCAGGTAACATCCGTCAAGTATATTTCGCCTGTGCTAACGGAAAGGTCAAGTTCGCCGGCATATATTTCTTCTATACGGATATCTCCGGTGCTTGTTTTTATCTGCAGCTTCTCAGACGCAGAAGCAAAGAAATCAACATCCCCTGTGCTTAAAGAGACAGCAGCATCCTTGAACATAAACCCCTTAGGTATTACGGCATCTGCGGTATCTCCATAGATAAGAAGCGAAGTGTACTGCGTTTCAGGAAGATAAACTGTTATCCGTGGTGCACCAATGTTGATCCCAACATAACGAATATAGTCAGCAGCGGATCTTTCATCCATCAATGCAACGGCTAGTGTGCCGTCTTCCACGGAAACAGTATGCTTTGCATTTTCTTCCTCGTAACACACCACTTTGCATTTTCCATCATTTGAAAACGCAAATACGATATCTGCGGTATCTGTGTTTACAGATATGCTGTCGAATGCTTCGCTGACTTCATAAGTCTTTGTTTCGTATTGCACCGTTGCCAGTTTGGTGAAATCCCATCCCAGCGTCCACATGACGCCTGCAAAGAGAATACATCCAATCAACACAAGAAAAGCTGCTATCATAAGCCACACTTTTGTTTTCGTTCCCATTACACTTCCTCCTTCCTGATGAAGCATTTCTTGATCCATATTGCCACTTTCTTTGTGAGGATCAAATTGCCATTGGTTGCTGCCTTACAGCCGCAGAATGCAAAGATGGAAAGCCCTGCACAAATCAAGCCAATCGCAAGCGTGGCAGCACCCGATGCGCTATAGCCGCCTACGAAAAAAATGGCACATGCCAGCACACCACCAACGGAACAAGCGGCAAAGGAAGCAAAGACCGCCCACAGGGAAATAATCACAGCCCACAAAGAAATGTACAGGGAGAAAGCAACAGCAAGCGCGGCGATCCCCAGGGAAAGCCATATGGGAGATCCCAGCGCCAGCAGCACGATTGCGACTGGGCTTAGGCTTCCTTTCGGTTTGATTCTTTCCTTGGCAATCTTCGTAAGCGGAAGATCTGCTACAGCTTGCGCAACAATTGCATCCACAGAGCCTGCCGCCGCAACAGCTTCCTCCTCCGAAAGGCCTTCTTCCATCCGGTCTTCAATCATTTCGCTGTAAAAGTTCAGCCGTTCCTTTATATCCTCCTGCGACAGCCCGGACAAGCCTTTGCGCAGCCGCGCCAGAAATTCCTGTTTACGCATTTCCGGTATCCTCCTTGGTTACAAATCGATAGATCGCTAAAATTTCTTTCCACTCGTCCTTGAAATCCTCGATGCGACGCAGGCCTTCTTCGGTAATATGGTAATACTTTCGCAGTCTGCCGCCGTGTTCAGTGGTACGAACCGTCAGCATATTCGCTGTTTCCAAGCGTTTCAGAATGGTATATAAAGTCGATTCGGAAAGTTCCAGATACGGCTTCATATCCTTTATGATCTTATAGCCGTAGGAATCTTCGCTCTTGATCGCCGCCAACACGCAGACATCCAGAAGGCCACGCTTCAGTTGAATATCCATACTATACCTCCTTCTGTGTAATACATCGTATCACGAAGTATTGAGCCTGTCAATGATTTCTCCGGACATAAAAACAGCATGGCATTATGCCATGCTGTTTTTATTATGTAATTCCTTAGAAAATACCCTGTGCCATCATAGCTTCTGCTACACGCTTGAAGCCTGCGATGTTGGCACCGGAAACCAGGTCGTAGCCCAGGCCGTACTCTGCGGCGGTATCCACGCACTGGCGGTAGATGTTGTTCATGATGCCCCGGAGCTTCTCGTCCACTTCCTCGGCGCTCCAAACCAGGCGCTCGGAGTTCTGGGACATTTCCAGCGCGGAAACTGCCACGCCGCCGGCGTTGACAGCCTTGGAAGGTGCCACCACGAAGCCTTCCTGCTTGCGCAGGTAAGCCAGTGCATCATTGGTAGTGGGCATGTTGGCAACCTCGATGTAATACTTAACGCCGTTGGCAACCAGTTTTTCGGCAGAATCCATCTTCACATCGTTCTGCATAGCGGCGGGCATGGCGATATCTGCCTTGACGCCCCAGGGCTTCTCACCGGGGAAGAACTGAACGCCGAACTTATCGGCATAGTCCTGCACGCGGTTTCTGCCGGATGCGCGCATTTCCAGCAGGTACTCCACCTTCTCTTCGGTGGCAACGCCGTCGGGATCGTAGATGTAACCGTCAGGGCCGGAGAGGGTGACAACCTTGGCACCCAGCTGCATAGCCTTCTTGCAGATGCCCCAGCACACATTGCCGAAGCCGGAAGCCGCGATGGTCTTGCCCTGGATGCTCTCGCCATGGTCCTTCAGCACATTCTCCAGATAGTACACAGCGCCGTAGCCGGTAGCCTCGGGGCGGATCAGGCTGCCGCCGTAGCTGAAGCCCTTACCGGTGATAACGCCGTTTTCCCACACACCCTTCAGGCGGCGGTACTGGCCGAACAGGTAGCCGATCTCACGGCCGCCAACGCCGATATCACCGGCAGGCACGTCGATGTCGGGTCCGATATAGCGGTACAGAGCGCTCATGAAGCTCTGGCAGAAACGCATAATCTCTGCATCAGACTTGCCGGTGGGGTCAAAATCGGAGCCACCCTTGGCACCGCCGATGGGCAGGCCGGTGAGGGCATTCTTGAAAGTCTGCTCAAAGCCCAGGAACTTCATCTCGCCGGGATACACGGTGGGACGGAAACGCAGGCCGCCCTTGTAGGGGCCGATAGCGCCGTTGAACTGGCAGCGGTAACCGGTGTTGGTGTGGGCAATGCCCTGATCATCGGTCCAGACGACCCGGAAAGTAAACATTCTCTCGGGCTCTACCAGACGGCCCAGAAGATCTGCCTTCTCATACTCGGGATGGGCATCGATGACAAACTCCAGAGATTCAAAAACCTCTTCCACAGTCTGAACGAATTCAGGCTCGGCAGCGTACTTGGCTCTCACATGATTCAGTACGCGTTCCAGATATGCATTCATTTTTCTTTCCTCCTGCAATTTAAATGGGCATCTCCTAGAAAAACCCAAAAATTCATAGGGACAGGATAGCACATCATGCAGCATTCGTCAAGCTTTCTTGCAAAATTTCTTACGAAAAGAAATCACGCAGTTCTTCCAGATAGCGCTTCGGCGCCACAGGGTAGCTCAGACCATGGCCTGCACCGGGGATCGTAACCAGCCGCTTGGTGCAGCTGCAGGCTTCATACATTTCCCGGCTCATGTCGCAGGGGACAAAATCATCGTTCTCTCCGTGGAAGAAGATCACCGGCACCTTGCACCGGGCCGCACCCTCTATGGGAGAAGTCTCGTCCAGATCAAAGCCGCCCCACAGCCGGGCACCCAGCTTTACAAAGGGGTAGGAAAGGTTGGGCGGCAGCTTCATATCGCACCGAATAACTTTTTTGATAATGTCCTTGGCGGAAGTGTAGCCGCAATCCGCCAGCACGCCGATGACATTTTCCGGCAGTTCTTTACCTGCCGCCATCATCACCGTAGCAGCGCCCATGGAAATGCCGCACAGAATAATTTTTGCATCGGGGCCGAAGCGCTGCTGCATAAATGCCAGCCAGCTGTGGCAATCCCGGTGCTCGTTGATGCCGAAGCTGATCACATGGCCGTCGCTGCCGCCGCTGGTCCGCTGATCCACCACCAGGGCGCTGTGACCCAACGCAAAGCAGCGCTGCACACCGCCGCAGAGGTCCCGGTCCGCATTTCCCCGGTAACCGTGGAACATCAGTTCGATGGGCGCGCCCGGCGCGAATTCATAATACCGGCCTGTGAGCTTCAGCCCGTCAAAGGAGGTAATGGCCATATCTTCCCGGGGCAGCGCTCTGGTCTGCTTCATCCAGCCCACCATCTTTTCCCGGAAGGGCTCATAAATCTCCCCCTCGGGAATGTCAAACTCCGGCCGCACTTCCTTACGGCCGGCATAGAACGCAATGCGGAAGCAAAGATAACTGATCAGCAGCACCAGCAATACCAGCGCCAGCAGAATCCAGAAAACAACCATGTCTGCATCTCCTTTTTCATTGATAGCAAATATTGTAGCACCGCAGGCCGCTTTTGGCAATAGGTTTGGAAAATCATGTTTTTTCTTGCTTTTTTCCTGATTATCCTGTAGAATACCCGTGAAAAGGAGTGACACGATGGAACAAAAGGTCAATTACAAAAACCCCCGGCGCTATAATACCGCCCGATATCCCATCCGCCAACCCCTGTTCTTCACAGGTCTTATCTGGGTGCTTTCCAAATTCGCCCTGATCGGCAAAAAATACAAAGTTGAAAAAATCAATATGGAAGAGCTGAAGCCCCCCTACATGATCCTGAGCAACCACATGTACTTCGTGGATTTCATGCTGGGTGCCATGGGCACCTTTCCTCACAGGGTCAACAATGTAGTCAATATCGACGGCTACTACCGCCGCCCCTGGCTGATGGAACTGATCGGCTGCATCTGCACCCGCAAATTCGTGGCAGACCTGCATCTGGTGAAATCCATCCGGAAGGTGCTGCAGCGGGGCGATGTACTGTGCATGTACCCCGAAGCCCGCTACTCCCCCTGCGGCGTTACCTCTTATCTCCCGGATTCTCTGGGAAAGCTGATCAAAATGAACAAGGTGCCGGTGGTAGTCACCATCCATCGGGGCAACCACCTGTATTCCCCTTTCTGGAATTTCCGGAAGAAGCGCAAGGTGCCGCTGCACACCACCATGACCAAGATCCTCACCCCGGAGCAGATTGAAGCCATGTCTGTGGAAGAAATCAATACCGTGCTGCGGCAGGCTTTCGCCTATGACGATTACCGCTACCAGAAGGAAACCGGCATCCGCATCACAGAGCCTTACCGGGCAGAAGGCCTGCACAAGGTTCTGTATCAGTGCCCCCACTGTCTGGCGGAATCCAAGATGGATTCCAAGGGCACGGAAATCTTCTGCGGCAGCTGCGGCAAGCGCTGGAATCTCAACGAGGACGGCACCCTCACCGCCCTCAGCGGCGAAACGGAATTCTCCCATGTGCCGGACTGGTTTGCCTGGGAGCGGACACAGGTGGAAAAGCAGATTGCAGCAGGCACCTATGCTTTCCAGGATGATGTGCAGATCTATTCCCAGCCCCGGGCCATGAATTTTATGAAGCTGGGCCCCGGCAAGCTGACCCATACCATCCAAGACGGCTTCACCATCGAAGGCTTCCACAACGGTGCCCCCTTCCGGATCTGCAAGAAGCCCCTGCAATCCAACAGTCTGCACATTGAATACGACTACTGCTATCTGGAGCCCAAGGACTGCGTGGAAATCTCCGTGCCGGATGATTCCTTCACCTGCTATCCCCAGACTCAGGAAAATGTGGTAACCAAGTTGGGGTTCGCCACAGAGATCCTCTATCAGAAGCACCTGGCTGCCAAGCAGAAGGTCAGACGCTGAGCAGCAACGCCAATTCCCTATCCGTAGGGGCCGATTGAGGCACATCGGCCTGTTTTGGGGCGGCGTTTCGCCGCCCACGATGCAATTTTGTTCCCAAAATTGCCGGACGACCAATGGTCGCCCCTACAGAGCATTCCACCGATTTAGGATATATCGGTACTTTTTTGACACACTAAAATGCCGCACAGCCCAGGCGGCCATTCATAGGGATTTATACGGTTTTGACGGAATCTTTTCTCCATTGGAACGCTTTTCCTCAAAACTGCGAAGCACTCCAAAGCGAGAGATTTTCCTGTAAGACAAGAAAAAAAGTCATGGCAAGGCTGACGCCTGCCATGGCTTTTTTGCGCAGTATTACGGGAAAAGATCCGGTTTGGAGCGTATAAATCCCTATGAATGGCCGCCTCTAGCTGTGCGGCATTTGTTATTCTTTGGGTTCTGCAGTGGGCAGCTTGCTGCGGCGTCTGCGGCGGCGGCTGGAGGATTTGCGCTCTTCGGGATCTGCCTTTTCCGCTCTGCGGGCATAGGCCTCCGCAGCTTCGGAGGTTGCTTCATAGGTAAGGCGGCTGACACGGATGGTGCCGTCGGGCTGCTCGGACAGGCGCACCCGAATCAGGAATTTTCCGTGATCGGGGCAGGTGGCCAGATCCATGTACCGGTGGCCGGGTTGCGCAAACCAGCGGGAGCCCAGCATCTGTCTGCCACAGACGGGGCACTGGTTCTCTTCCCCGGTCATGGCACCCAGGGCAGCCCGCTTGTCCGCATAGTCATAGAACACTTTTCTGCTGATGCAGCCGGGAAGCTCCGCGCCGTGGAAGCCGTTCTCATGGCTTTTCAGGGCCTGGTCATATTCCATCGCGCCACGCTTCAGATCCAGCCGTGCGCAGATCAGCGCCGTGTGATAGGCATCACCCAGAGCATCGTGAGCGGGGCGGGTAGCCTCAATGCCGAAAATCTCCATGGCGGTTTTCAGGGCTTTCTGGGCATTGGAGCCGTCAGTCTGGGCGTTGAAAATCATCTGGGCATTGTACCAGCGCTCCGTCCAGCCTTCATCCAGCTGGTACAGCCGCAGGTTTTCCCGGAGGATCGTAATATCGTCAAAGCCCCAGGTAAGGAAAATAATGTCCTGGCCGCACCACTGCCGGAACTGCTCCATAGCCTCCGGGAAGGCTACGCCTTCTTCCCGCAGCTGGGATTCTTTGATACCTGTCAGCTTACTGACCCTGCGGTTTAAGCGGCGGTAATACTTGGGCTTGATCATTACCTGGAATTCATCTGTCACCTGCTGATCTTCCGTAACCCGCACGGCGCCGATCTGAATGATCTCACCCCGGATCTGCACCGGCAGCACTTTCTTCGCAGAGGGGGAACCGGGCCAGGGCTGATTCCATTCCATATCCAAAACGATATAATTCATCACATAACCTCGTTTGAGTTCATACTTTCGTATGGTATATCATATCACATCCGCGATGCCTCTGTAAACCCTAAAAACACATAAATAGGGCGCATTTCCGGCTTGCCTTTATCTGGCCTTATTTTATATGTTTATTTTGGCTATGTATTTATTGCCAGTTCATGCTATAATGCAGCTATCATCCATTTCCGGGAGGAATTATTATGAAAAAGAACACAGCCAAACAACTGGCTTTTGTGGGCATTATGGCCGCGCTGGTGTATGTTACCTCTGCTTTCCTGCAGATTCAGATTCCCACAGCCATCGGTTCTACCCGGCTGCACATGGGCAATGTGATGTGCCTGCTGTCCGGCTTGCTGCTGGGTCCTGTTCCCGGTGGTCTGGCTGCGGGTATCGGCTCTGCTTTTTTTGATCTGACGAACCCCGCCTATATTGCGTCCACCCCCTTTACCTTTGCCTTTAAGTTCCTGATGGCCTTTGTATGCGGTGTGATTGCCCACAAAATCGGAAAAGAAGCACACTGGAAAACCGTTGTGGGTGCCGTCATCGGCGCTGCTACCTATGTGATTTTGTATCTGGGCAAAACCTTTGTGGAAGACGCTTTCATCATGGGCGTTCCCCTGAACACCGTATGGCTCACAGTGACCCAGAAGGGTGTCGTATCCACTGTCAACGGCATCATTGCCGCGGTTGTGTCCGTGCCCCTGTATCTGACCTTGAAACCCCTGCTGCAAAAAGCCAAACTGCTGTAAGCGGCACATACGGATATCCGCTGAAATAGCTTGCTATTTCTCCGTTTCCAGGTATAATAAAAGCAGAATCTGCAAAATACCTGTATGGAGAACGATGCTATGAACGAAATTACCATTGACTGCGGCGCTGTGGAAAATATGGCGGACTTTCACGCCGCGCTTGCGGATGCCTTTTCTCTACCCGCCCATTCCGGCAAAAGTCTGGATGCCCTGTATGATTACCTGACGGAAATCACCCAGGATACCCGCCTGATCCTGAACAACTGGCACCACGCGGAGTACCGCATGGGCGATTATTCCGGCAAAGCGGTGTATGTGTTCCACTGTGCCATCCGGGAGAATCCCCATCTGACGGTATTCCTGGTTCCCTGACAGAAATTGGGGTTGTCTCAAATCTTCTTTCGTAGGGACACCGCTCCTGCGGTGTCCGCAGCCAACCCATAAAAATAGCACAAAATTTGCGTAAGCCACGGAAATTTTGTGCTATTTTTGTGTCTCGGACACCCGGGGACGGGTGTCCCTACGATTCATAATGGATAATTTTGCCTTAATGAGACAGCCCCAATTTTTGCAGTTATCTAAGGCATTCGTAATCGCTGTAGCACACCTGGCCATGGATGCCATCCAGACCGCCGGGAACCAACGGCCGCACCATCACTTTGATTGTTCTGTTCATTACCATATCTCCTTATTTCTCTGCCGGGTAAATTTGGCTACGCCTTTGCTCCATTCCTGCTTTCTGCGGAGCATTTCCTCTCTATCCACCGCTTCTTCCTGCAGCTTTTGATAGCTCTCCCAGCGATCAAGATCCAGCTCTCCTGCGGCAATGGCTGCACGAATGGCGCAGCCGGGCTCTGCCGCATGGCGGCAATCGGAAAAGCGGCATCTGCCCAAAAACTTCTCCACATCCGAGAAGGCATCGCCCAGACCTTCCGAAATATCCCACATGCCCAGTTCCCGCATGCCGGGGGTATCCATAATCATCACGCCGGTGTTCAGGCGGATCAGCTGCCGATGGGTGGTGGTATGGCGGCCCTTGCTGTCATCTTCCCGGATGGCGCTGACAGCCATGATTTCCTCCCCTGCCAGGGCATTGACCAGGCTGGATTTTCCCACGCCGGAAGATCCCAGAAACACCACGGTTTTTCCCGGCTGCAGATAGGCATTGAGCCGGTTCAGGCCATAGCCCGTATGGGCGCTGACCACATGGGTATTGACACCCGGGGCCACCCGCTCCACCCGGGTCAGATAGTCCCAATAGTCCTCCACCAGATCTGCCTTGGTCAGCAGAATCACCGGTGTGGCACCGGACTGCCAGCCAAGGGTCAGATACCGCTCCAGGCGCTTGGGGTTAAAGTCCTGATTCAGCGACTGCATGATAAATACATAGTCAAAATTAGCCGCCACCGCCTGATCTCTGGGCACAGGCCCCGGCTCCCGCCGGGTAAAGCATGTGCGCCGGGGCAATGTGGCAAGAATCCGGCTGTCGCCGTTTTCGATATACTCCACCATGACAAAGTCACCGGCTGTGGGGAACTGCTCCGTACCGATGTAATATTCTTTGGTTTTCAGCCGGGCATGGGTGATGCCATGCTGACACACGATCTCATAGCGCTGCTTATGCACCGCCGTAATTCTTGCGGGAATACCCGGCAGATTTTCCGTATTGGGTACGATTCCGTAATCGTTGATATTCAAGTTGTTTTCCTCCAAATTCAGTTTTTATAAATTGCTAACTGAAATGGGCGCAAAAATACCGCAGCAAAGCAGCTCCCGTTCATGGCTGCATCCTGCGGCTACCATTATTCGAAAGTCACTTCAAAAAGGGCGCAACAAGTCCAGAGGCCTGAACCCCTATCTTTCTTCGAACCCATATTCAGTTAGCCGGTGAAGACCTCGCGTGCAATCATATTTTTAATCTCCTTTCCCGCCTGACTGTGCAGACTATTGATAATTGAAATATAGCACCACCGCAGTACCTTGTCAATGCCAAATGTCTACGGTTCATAGGTTGCTTCCTGGGCGCAGCCGTGATAGTCTAAATGCGAAAGGATGTGGCTTTTATGAATGCCTATGTAACAAGCGCTGCCATCCGGCAGCTTCGGGAAAAACAAAATCTGACCCAGGCGGAGCTGGCTGAAAAAATCGGTGTCAGCAGCAAAACCATCTCCAAATGGGAGACCGCAAAGGGTCTGCCGGACATTTCTTTGCTGCAGCCCTTGGCCCAGGCCCTGGGCATCTCCGTCATCGAACTGATGAACGGCGAGCATATTACCAATCAGAATATTTCTGCCAATATGCGCCGAACAAAATTCTATGTCTGCCCCGTCTGCGGCAATATCATCCACAGCACGGGAGATTCTCTGGTCAGCTGCTGCGGCATTACGCTTCCGGCTCTGGAAGCAGAAGAAGCGGACCCCGCCCATGTGCTGCACATAGAAGTCGTGGAGGACGAGCATTTTCTCACATTGGATCACCCCATGACCAAGCAGCACTATATTTCTTTCCTGGCATTTGTTACTACCGACCGGCTGCAGCTGATCAAGCTGTACCCCGAAGGCAATGCCCAGACCAGACTGCCTTTGCGCAGGCTTGGCATCTTATATTGGTACTGCAACCGCCACGGGCTGTTTAAGGCAAGATTATGAGCATACAGAAGGCCCGTGCAGTAGCCTGCACAGGCCTTTTCTTACAGATCCCGCAGTCTGTCAAAGATCTCTATGAGCCAGACTGTCATTTTTTTGTTGATTTCCAAGATTTCCGCGTACTTTTCCTGCTGGGCAAACCATGCCACGCACACAAACTGATTAGCCAGCAGCACATAGGGAATGGCTCTGCGCTCCGATTCCGTCAGGTGCGCCACAGTATCATAGCCGCAGATCAGATCCCGGTAGATCTCCAGCCACCCGGTATTCTCTTTCCCGAAGGTCTCCGAAAGAACAGCGGTTGCGGCATAGCACGGATCATAAATCCGCACATTCCGTTCTGCCAGTTCAAAGTCCAAAAATCCCCAGTTCTCCCGGCTGCGAATGATATTGCCGGGATTGGGATCCCGGTGGATAATCTGCCTGGGCAGCTGAGGATACAGCTGTGCAAACACATCCAGATATTCCCGGCAAAAAGCATCCGAAAGCCCCAGGGCTTCCTTTGCCATGGGCAGCGCCCAGTCCCGCACCGTAGCCAGCAGGTCTGCCTCACTGACGCAGCCATCCATGTTTTCCAGCACCAGGTGGAGCTGTCCCAGAATTTCCCCCACAAACCGTCCGTCGCCGCTGTCAAACCGGCATGCTGCCAGCGGCTTTCCCGGCAGACGGCGGGTCAGATAGTAATATACCTCTCCATCGCGTATATACGCCGCGCCGTCCGCCGCAGGGATCGGCACCGCTGCCAGCAGGCCCACATTCTCCAGCGCCTGGGATACCGTAATATGCTTTTTCAACTTGCCAAAATCCGTCGTGAATTTTAAAATATACCGTTCGCCCACAGCGCAGGCATTTTCATTTTTGTTGCCGGTACCCTCATGATAAATATCCGCAACGGCTTCTGCTTCCAGATTCCAGTTTTTCAAAACCTGGGCTGCTTTTTTGTGCGTCATAGGGATATACGCCTCCTTGGTAAGATCAATTCGATAAGGCCGTTTGGCCCGGCAGGAATCCAGAAAATGAGAAGGCGTGTCCCCAAATTCCCGGCAGAACGCGCGGTAGAAACCGGCGTAGGTATCGAAGCCATAGGTCAGGGCGGCTTCGATTTTCGTCTGCCCCTGTTTCATGGCATACACGCCATGGAGCAGCCTTCTGCGCAGGACATACTGCATCACCGGAAGCCCGGTGGCCTGCTGAAACAGCCGATAGTAGTGAAACAGAGAAAAACCTGCCTGCTGCGCCAGTTCCGCTGCTGTGATCTCGGATCGCAGGTTTTCCTCAATGTAGTCCAGGCTTTTCTGCAGGATTGCCCGGTAGTCCATACGGCCACCGCCTTTCTGTTTTCTTGCTGCATGTGCATCATACCATACAGGAAGCGAAGATCCATTTCCGTTTTTGCGAAGTTTCCCCCCGGCAAAACATCCTGACATGCGCAACGGGCGGTGACTCACCGCCCGTTGTCTTCATTGTGCTTCTATCACGCTCTCCGGCACAAAGCCGTTGGAAGCACCGCTTACTGTAATCTTATGGGCCGCAAACAGCTGTGCCCGGCGCAGCGCTTCCACAGGAGAACAGCCCTTGGCATAGAAATGCAGGAAGCTGCCAAACAGTGCATCTCCGGCGCCTACGGTGTTCACCACGGGGCCCGCTGATGCTGCGCCCATTTCCAGAATCTCTCCGGTTTCCCGCTGATACATGGCAGCGCCTTTGGCGCCTCTGCCCATGACAATGATCTTGCAGGGATAGGTATCCGCCAGGCGCATCATAAACGCATACCAGTTCTCTCCCACAGCTTCATCGCTGAGGAAGAGAATATCGGCACATTCCATAAACTCCCGATTGTAGCCATCGTAGAGATCCGACAGCACATGGACATCCGTGGCAACGGTTTTGCCTGCGGCTTTTGCCAGATGCAGCAGCGGGCGGTTAAAATTGATATTGCAGGCCACCACCAGGTCGATGCCATCCAAAACAGCATCCGGGAATTCACAGGCTGTTTCCTGAATGTCCTTCAGATCGCAGTAGATCTGGCGTTTCCCCTCCGGGTCATATAGTACCACGGAGCTTGGTGTCTGCCGCAGCCGCGGCTGCAAGAATTCCGCACTGACACCTAACGCTTCCAAATCATTGCGAATATAGGCAGCAGAAAAATCATTGCCGGTCATGGAAACCAGCCGCACCGTATCTGCCAATGTTACAAGGGCTTTGGTCAGATTAAATGCCACACCGGACACGGCGGTGTTCACCCCGAAAAAGGCATAGTCAATGGGATAATAATGGATAGGAAATCCCCGCACCGCTGCGGTGGTTTCCGTGTTTACCAGTCCGCTTACCAGAATATGCATGCTTATCTCTTGGGCAGGCCTGCACGGTAGGTGGCAACCAGATCATCCATATCCTGATCCCACTCGTAGTCCACGATGGCTCTGGCGGCGGGGTCAGCATCAAACCAGGCAACCACCCGCTTGGCACCCTCTTCAAAGGGAACTTCGCAGTGGAAATCGGGCACAAACTTCTTGATCTTGCTGTTGTCAAACACGGCGCTGCAGGAATGGTCACCCAGCAGGCTTTCCCGCAGATCCGCCCGCCATTCGCCCAGATAATCGGAGGCAATGTGGATCAGGTTAGCGTCCACGCCTGCGGCATGGGCCAGATACGTATAGATCCGATCCCAGTCCAGCACTTCGTCGCTGGTGATGTGGAAGGCTTCGCCGATGGTGTCGGGATTTCCAAACAGGCCCACAATACCCCGGGCAAAGTCGGTGTTATGGGTAATCGTCCAAAGAGAAGTGCCGTCGCCGTTGACCACGATGGGCTTGCCCTTACGCATCCGATGGATCAGGGTGTAGGGATGCTTGCGGCTGTTAAGAGAGGTCAGGGGGTTGAAATCGGAGTAGGTCAGAGAGGGGCGAACGATGACGCCGGGGAAGCCCTTGTCAATATGGCGGCGCAGAGCATACTCGGCGGCCAGCTTGTTCCGGGCATAGGCGCTGTGGATATTGCCCAGGGGCGCATCCTCTGTAATGAGATAGCTGGGCAGGGGCTTCTTATACACCGTGCCGGAGGAAATGAAGATATACTGCTTGGTATGGCCGGAGAAAATACGCACAGCTTTTTCAATGCCTTCCACATTCATGATCCGGAAATCCACCACGGTGTCAAACACATGGTCCTTGATAACCTTCTTGCAGGCTTCTTCGTCATTGTAATCCGCCACCAGGACTTTTGCGCCGGGGGTGACCCGGGCGGTGGAATTGCCGCGGTTCAGCAGGTACAGCTCATAGCCGCGGGAGAGAATTTCAACATGGGAACCGGAGCTGATGACACCGGTGCCGCCAACAAGCAGAACTTTCATAGGTTTTCTCCTTTCTTACTTTCCAATCTCCATGATGATTTCCATGCCTTCGCCGGATTTCATCAGGGCAATGCCTTTGTCCAATTCTTCCAGGGGCAGAATGTGGGTCACCAGAGGGTCCAGATTCAGCATGCCGCTTTCCAGAACGGTGACGGCCCGGTGCATGGAATCGTTGATAATAAAGGAGCCCATGATGGTCAGCTCTTTGCCCTGGATGGGGCCGAAGTTCCAGCCCTCTTTGGCGGTTCTGGGACCGGCGAAGCACAAAATGGTGCCCCGGTATTCCGCGTAATCAATGGCGGTAACCAACTGACCGCCTGCGGCATCGATGCAGAAGTTGGCCCGGCGGCCCCACTTTTGCATCAGTTTTTCCTTCACATCCGGCCCGGCCATATACACATCCAGCCCAAGTTTTCTGGCAATGGCCATGCGGTTTTCCTTGATCTCTACGCAGGCAACTCTTGCGCCGGAGGCTCTTGCCAGCTGCGCAAACAGCAATCCGATGGGGCCGCAGCCGAAGACCACACAGGTATCGCCGGGGGTGATATTCAGCCGGGAGAAGCCGTTCATGGCACAGGACAGAGGCTCTGCAAAAGCTGCATGGTTCAGGGGAACATCCTGGGAAATGGGAAATGCCAGAAATTCCTTGGTTTTGACATATTCCGCGAAGCCGCCCGCCACAGTCAGGCCCATGAGCTTCATATTCTCGCAGTGATTGCGATACCCTGCCCGGCAGGAGGGACACTTGCAGCAATAGGAATTGGGATTCACCACCACCCGCTGGCCTACACGCAAGCCGGTAACGGCGCTGCCGGTTTCCACGATCTCGCCCACCAGCTCATGGCCCAGGATCTCGCCGTGCAAATCCTTGCTGCCATAAGCCATGGTGCCGGATACATTCACATCCGTGCCGCAGATGCTGCACACCAGCACCTTGATCAGCACCTCATCCGGCTCGGTAATTTGAGGCTTGGGTACCTGCTCCACTTCAAAATGGGCAACATCTTTCAGAATTGCCGCCCGCATCATTTCTGTCATAGCTACCTCCTTTGCCGAAAGATCGGCTTACATAGAAGATTTTGCTGAATGCGGCCGCATTAAGCATTTTATTTTGGCTTTACATTCGTAAAGATTCCAAATATAATAATCCTATTCCATCAAAGAAATTGGAGGATTCCAAATGGCGGATATCATCAAGCTGATCCGGGAAGCTTACCCCGGTCTATCCAGCGCAAAAAAATCAGCAGCCAGTTACTTTTTGAATCATTACACCGCCCTGCAGTTCAGCACCGTCACGGAGTTGGCCGAGCAGATCGGCGTCAGCGATACCACAATTATCAATCTCTGCGCCGACCTGGGCTTCGGGGGGTTCTCCTCTTTCAAGCGGGCTGTCCGGGAGGATCTCCAGCAGGAGAAATCCTCCCCCATTCCATCCCAGCTGCCTGAAAACAGTGGTGCAGCTATGGTGGCAGAGCTGGCAGCGCCGCTCATCGAGAGTCTTCAGACCACCTTCAGCAGCTCCGAAAATATGATGAGCATTGCAAAAGGCGCTGAGCTGATGGCAAAGGCAAAAACTGTGTATGCCATCGGTTTCTGGTCTTTCTCCGCGCTGGCAAAGGAGTTTTGCCTGCATTTACGGCGGCAAGGATGGAAAGCGGAAGCCATTTATCCGGATATGGGGGATCATATCGACAAAGTCCTGCAAATCACATCGGAGGATGTGGTTATCGCCTATGATTTTTCCCTGTATATCAACAGCATGATGGAGATCTGCCAGATTCTGCGTAAGCAGAATGTGCCGATTATTCTCATTACCGACATGGGTCCCTGCCCTTGCCTGCCCTATGCCACCCTGGCGCTGCACTGCCATGTGGAAACATCCGCTACACCGTCTCCCAAATATGCCTTTTCCCACGGTGCCATCGCTGGCTACCTGCTGATGCGCTTGGCACATCAGCTGAAGCCCCAGCCCCTGCATGATTATGAGCAGCTACGGGAAGGCGTTTTCTCCCGGTTCAATCCCTATGGCGTGGTGGAACCGAAAGGCGGTTACACGGAGCGGATATGACTTTCTGGCTTCACTATAGCACATTATATTAATATTGCAATATCTGTAAAGCATAATATTTTTATTATTCCAGAATAATCCTATTCCTGCTTTTTACCCATAAGAAACGCCCCCGAACGTCCGGGGGCGCTTTGATTTACTCAGTCTTTCTCGTAATCCATGATGGTCATAGCTTCCTTACCGGGGAGCCGCTGTCCGGTTTTGCGGCAACCCATTTTCGTATCCCTCTGCATTGCCGAATCAAGTCGCCTACGGTCTCTTCCGGGACACCGCCAGCATGTGGCCGGATAGCCCTATAATCTCTTCGTGGGTATCCAGCATTCTGATGGTTTTCATCAGCACTTCCTTTGTCTCCGGGTTTTCCAGCAGCGCATCCAGGTTGGGCGCAAGCCATGCGCCGCCCATAACCCCATGCACGGAATCCGTGTCAAATCCGCCACGCAGCAGTTCTTCCCGCAACGCTTTTGCCGTGTGCAGATGGGATGAACCCAGTCCGCTGGCAATGCGCTTCTCCGGATTCTCATAGCAACCATCCTCCAGAGCCCGCTCAATAATTGCGATCACCGCAGGATCCTCCAGCTCTCTTCGCTTTTTCGTATCGTCCACGCGATACACATCCAACCGGGAAACCAATACGCTGTAAGGTGTCAGGGCAGCTGAGAACAGCAGGCCGTTATCCTTAAGCAAGCGGCGGCTTTCTTTGATGGCAAGAATCCGCTCCTCATACTCCGTAATGGAATACAACGGCCCCATCAGCAGCACAGCATCGGCGCTTTTCTCCGGCATGGGCACAGAGCGGGCGTCGCAGACCACAGCAGATGCCAGTTTTGTTCCGGGATATTCCGCAGCCAGCTCCGCGCTCATGGCAATATGCGTTTCCGACAGGTCAAACAAATGCACCGTATAGCCCAAGGAAGCCAGCCACCAGGCATATTCCCCGTAGGCGCCGCCGATGTCATAAATGACTGCCGGCGGTTTGGGCAGTTTCTCCAGCAGAATTTCCTTGGTGCGTTCAAATTCCAGAATGCCAATCCCGGTTCTCAGACGGTCTCTTTCAATTCCGGCATTGTAGCCTGCCAGAACAGCTTTGTCGATAGTTTTCATGATGATCTCCTTTACATTGTATCAATTTATTTTGTTGGTCAGATTCCATATCCCTTTGGGGGTGAACGGGCTGTTCCGGCATGATACCTGCCTCCTTTCTGAGAAAAATAAAAACGGTGCAAGCGGAAGCATCCTTCGCCTTGCACCGTCATAATCCGATCATTTCTAATCCGTAATGGAATTATTCACAAATCTGGGTACGACAATACAAGCCCGGCGAAACCTGTGCGATTTCGACGCGCTGCTGTGCGGTAGCCATATAGAACATAGCGCCATACACTGCCATTGCCGTATCTCCTTTCCAAATTTTCATCATTGTATAACGCCCGCCACCCTTTGTCAAGGCAGAATTCCCCCGCGTCGTTTACACCGGGATTATCCTGTGTTATACTGAGGAAAACGAGGAGGTGACGCCCATGTGTCAGATTGGTTTTTCCCTGCAGGCAAACTACCCCCTGCCTATGGAGCAGGTTCTTGAGCTATTAAAAGAAGCCGGATTTTCCGCGGTGTCTCCCCTGTGGTCGCCGGAGCTGGATCTGGCTGCCATCGACGCCCAAACCAAGGCGCTGGGTATGACCATCCAATCGCTCCATGCCCCCCACAAGCGCATCCAGCTTCTATGGGAGCCGGATACCCGGGAGTCTGTGGAAATTCAGGAGAATATTCTGCGCTGCATCGATGCCTGCGCCCGGTATCGCACCCCCACCATGGTCATCCACGGCTGGCAGGGGCTGTTCTACACCTTCTCGGCAGAATCCCTGGATTTCCGGTTTTTCGACCGCATGGTGGCCCACGCGCAGCAGCAGGGCGTCCGGATTGCTTTTGAAAATCTGGAGGGAGAAGAATATCTGCTGGCCCTGCTGGAGCGCTATGCAGATCAGCCCCATGTGGGCTTCTGCTGGGACTCCGGCCACGATCATTGCTATCCCCACAGGCTGGACTTCCTGAAAAGTTTCGGCCACCGGCTGATCATGACCCACCTCAACGACAATTACGGCCTGCGGGACCCTGACGGCGTTCCCTCCGGCAACGACGATCTGCACTTGCTGCCCTATGACGGCAATATTTGCTGGGAAGAAGCCCTTCGCAGACTCTCCGGCGCACCCAGGCAAGCCATCCTGAATTTCGAGCTGAAACGCAGCTCCCATTCCAAAAATCCTGCCGATCTACTCTATCAGCAGCTGCCTGTGGAAGAATTCGTTCGCATGGCCGGTCAGCGCGCCCGGCGCATCGCGCAGCTTTATCAAGCCTGCATCGCAGCAGGAGACGGCGCGTAAGCTTTCCGGTAATTCCATCAAATTGTACGAGATATTCGGATTTCAAAATACAATCGATAGAGCGTATTGTAATTTGAGAATCGAAGTGATATGATAACAGAGAAATATCAAAACAGGGGGCTTTTTAATATGTTGGATCGAATCTTCAAGCTTTCAGCCAATAAAACCACCGTAAAAACGGAAGTTATGGCCGGTATCACAACATTCATGACCATGGCCTATATTCTGGCGGTTAATCCCAGCATCCTTGCCGACGCTGGCATGAATCCTTCCGCAGTCCTTCTGGCAACCGCCATTGCATCCTTTATCGGTACATGCTGCATGGCGTTCTTGGCAAATCTTCCCTTTGTCCTGTCTGCCGGTATGGGTTTGAATGCTTATCTTGCCTACACCGTTGTTGTTGGCTTTGGTTACAGTTGGCAGGTCGCCCTGCTTGCTGTATTTATTGAGGGTATCATTTTCATTGTCCTCTCCCTGACAAATGTGCGGGAAGCCATTTTCAATGCCATTCCCCTGACGCTGAAGCGTGGTGTTTCCGTGGGTATCGGCCTGTTCATCGCGTTTATCGGTCTGCAGAATGCCGGTCTGGCCGTTGATTCCTCCACCCTGGTCACCATTACCAACTTCACCGAGAATTTCTCAACCCATGGCATCTGCGCGCTGCTGGCTCTGATTGGCACCATGATCACCGCCGCTCTGCACATCAAAAATGTCAGAGGCTCCATTCTGTGGGGCATCGTTGCAACCTGGATCATCGGTATCCTCTGCCAGCTGGCCGGAATCTATGTCCCCACCCCCGAAGCCGGTTTCTATTCCCTGATCCCCGCAAAGATCCTCTCTGCAGATTTCTCCAGCCTGGGTCAAACCTTCGGACAGTGCTTCCGCGTGGATTTCTCCGTGGTCAAGCCTCTGGACTTTCTTGTTGTGGTCTTTGCTTTCCTGTTCGTGGATCTGTTTGATACGCTGGGCACATTGATCGGTGTTGCCACCAAAGCAAATATGCTGGACAAAGACGGTCACCTGCCCGGAATCAAGCCCGCGCTCATGGCAGATGCCGTCGGCACAACTGTTGGCGCTGTTTTGGGCACCTCCACCATCACAACATTCGTGGAATCCGCTTCCGGTGTCAGCTCCGGCGGACGCACCGGTCTGGCAGCGCTGACTGCCGCGCTGCTGTTCCTGCTGAGTACCCTGTTTGCGCCGCTGTTTACGGCCATCCCCTCCTTTGCCACTGCCCCCGCACTGATCATGGTGGGTTTCCTGATGGTCAGCTCCGTCACCGAGATTCGGTTTGATGATGACAATCTGGGGGAAGCTATTCCTGCCTACATTGCCATCATTGCCATGCCCCTGTTTTACTCCATCTCCGAGGGCATCAGCCTGGGCATTATCTCCTATGTGATTCTGAATGCCGTAACCGGAAAAGCAAAGAAAGTCACTCCCCTGATGTATATTCTGGCGCTGCTGTTCATCCTGAAGTATATTTTCCTGTAAAATTGGTGAGTTTGTTGGCAGAATCCTTCCGCACATATAAAAGGACTTCTTTTCAAAGAAGTCCTTTTTATTTTGGTTGACCAAAGTTAACCAAGCAAAAGGGCGTTGCGCAGAGGGATTTCCGCAACGCCCTTTATGTTTCACAAATTGGACTACCCCGGAATAAAGTGGGAATGCATCATTGCCCTTTCCGCTTTACACACTGCATATTAGATTTTGATCATGGTATGGGTCCACATGCCGTAGGAATTCTCGAAATAGACCTTAAAATGCGCTGCATCTTCCGGGATCGCTCTGGTAAACATGCCGGATTCCTTTTCCGCATCTGTCAATTCTTCCACCTTTGCCAGGGAAGCGCACTGATTGCTGTAGAACACATCGGTGCGTCCGCCATCCGGCACGGAGCCGCTGCCATACATCTCTTTGCATTTTTCCCGGAATTCCATATGCACGATCTTGCTTTTCGGATCACAGGCATCGGCCTTCACGGTGAGCATGCCGTTTGCCACGCTATGGCTGATTTCCGGGGCTGTGACGCAAAACGCCACGCTTTCGCCGCTTTCTTTATGCCGGGCTGTATAGTAGCCCCGGTGGAAGCGCCGGGAAACCTGGCCTCTGCCTGTGATGGTAATATTTTCTACCACTTCCCCATCCCGACAGATCTCAATTTCGTTTTCCCCATCGGCAAAGACGGAGATCACCACATCCTCATAGGTACGGTAGTTGGATTTATCACCGTAATCCACTGCGATCACAGGCAAGCCCGGCACGCCCTGCATCAGGCACCGGTTCTGGGCTTCATCGGGCATGGGAACATCATCCACAAAATCATACCGGCAAATTTGATACTTTTTGAATTTCTCAAAGAAGGTTTCCAGGTCGTACTGCGCCCGCTTGCAGACAGGACGAACGCCCTCAGAAACCTCGATCTGGCAGATGGTTCCTGTTTCATCCCGGAGAATATCCGTGATCAGCGCCACATGGCTTACGCCTTTTTCAAAGGCCCGAAGCACATCGCAAAGTTCAATTTCCTCAGCGGTGTAGGTTCCGGCATCGTAGATCTTATGCATGCCCGGAATGTCCAGAAACCGCTTTGTGGAAAATCTGCGCCGAATATTCAGCGCATACCGCACGAAGCCGTTGCACACAATTCCAAAGTACGCCCAGGAGTTGTTATGTCCGTTGAGATCCTTGGTATACAGGGCGCTGTCGGGGTTTGCAACGGCGGTGAGGAAGGTTTCAAAGGAGATGTTTTCGCCAATAAATTTGTCAGTAGGTTCCGTTGACGAATAGATCATTCCCTGCTGCTGCTCACCGGCGGGAAGTTTTGTCTTGCCCGTGGCTTTGGTGTAAACGGGAATATCTCTCAGCGGGGTCCAGCGAAACTCTGTTAATTGCCGACCACGGAACAGCACCGCTTCTTTGCCTTTGGAATCCGGTTTTGTACTGATAAGCATAACAACCAACCTTTCATGATTGCACTCAAGCCAAATTCTTCGCGACCAACGGTGCGGCTTGCACCGTTGGTCGGCTTTCTATTATGCCAGATATTTCATCAGATCGGAAACCTTACCGTCAAAGGTCAAGACCATATCAATAATCTGCCGGATATCAGACTCGGTTCTGCCTGCGTACTGGGCCAATTCCGTTACCTTGGCGCAGAAATCCTCCATAGACATGGGCAGTTCCGGCTCGCCCAGGGCATAGTCTGCCTGTACCGCAAAGGTCTCACCGTTTTTCATGGTCACGGTCACCCGTGCAGCCCGCTTCTTGGGTGTCCAGGAAGTCATTTCCGCATCCGCCCGGACAGAAACCTTTTCCGTCAGCGCCATGATATCCGGATTCTTCAGCGCTTCCTCCGTAAAGGAAGAAAGGCCAATGTTACCGGTGATCAGCGCCAGAGCGATGCAGAACGGCGTGGACATCTTGCCCGCCACGGGGCTGGGGATCTGGGTATGGTCGTGGCCGTTAACGCCCTGCCCATACATATCCACCTGAATCTTTTCCACTTCACGCCAGTCCAAACGGTTCTCGCGGAACGCTTTGATGGCTGCATAGACCGCGCCGTGGGTATGTCTGCAGGAGGCATAGGGCTTGTGATAGCTGCCGCAGATATTGTAGCGGCTGTCCGTCTCCAGAGAAAGGACCTCCGGCTTATAAGTCTCACCGGCTGTACGCAGGAAGCCAAATTTACCCTCCAGGGTATCCTGCGGCCCCTTGAAACCGGCTCTGGCAATAAATGCAGCGGTAATGCCGTCATGGGTAGCCCGGCCAATGTTATACGGCTTTAAGGTGGAAGTGTTTTCCATCATTTCCAGGATACCGCCTGCGCTGGTGCAGGCGGTGGCCATGGCTGCCGCAAACTGCTCCCTGTCAAAATCCAGCAGAGCCGCCACACCCATGGCAGCGCCGATGGTGCCAACCGTGCCGGAGGAATGGAAGCCCCGGGCGCGGTGTGCCGGCTGGACGCAGTTACCCATACGGATGGCTGCTTCGTAGCCAATGACGATGCCGCGGATCACATCCTCCATGGACAGATTTTCTTTCTCCGCCACCGCCAGAACTGCCGGAATCACAGCAGAGCCCAAATGGACGGTAGAAAACCGGTGACCGTCATCATAGTCCATAGCGTGGCCGCTGATACCGTTGACCAGTGCTGCATTTTGCAGCGATGCCTTTCGGCCCAGGCCGATTGCCGTTGCCTCATCCCCGGAGAACATATCCAGATAGGTTTCCAGCTGACCTTGCAGCAACTTGGCACCGGCAAACATCACGCCTACCTGATCCAGCAGGCATTTGCGGGCTTCTTCCTTTACTTCTTTCGGAAGCGGCTGGGATTTCAGGGTATACAGTGTGTGCACAAAAGTATCTGTCAGATTCATACACAGACCTCCTTTCGCAGGATCACTCCTTGATCCGCTGCAGTGCATCGTAAATAATGGGCCAATGTGCCTCAGGACGCTTGCCCCAGACCACCATCATGCAGTCCACCAGTTCCTTAATACTCTTGTCGCTGGTGTCCAGACCCAGATCCTTCAAAGACATGGGCTGGTTGATGGCCTTCATGAACCGGGCAAAGTTCTTGGTTTCATACTCGCCGCGCTGGTAGGCATACATGGAAGCCTGGCAGCCCAGGCCCACGATCTCACCGTGCAGCCATTCCTTCGTCTCTTCTGTGTACTTGGCCTTGCAAGCATAGTACAGCGCATGGGCAAAGGTAGCGCCCTTACCGTTGCCGCTGTGGATCAGAGAATGGTTGCTGTAGTTCACAGCTGCGGCAATGGCTGTGGTTGCCACATTGGCAAACACGCAGGCATCAAAATCATCGGTCACCTGATGGGCGACACAATCCCGGTAAGCCTTCTCGCCGCGATTGAGGATGATCTCATTGGTGGTACCGGCCATGACCTTGGAGGTATACATACCGGCGGGGGTATTGTTGACGGTGTAAGACTCGTCCATCAGGCCTGTCTCGATGTACTTGGCAAAAGCATCGGCCATACCGGAAGCAAACAGCTTCACAGGCGCATCGGCCAGCACCTGGGTGTCGATGACTACCGCGTCGATCTCGGTGGGATGCCAGATCCGGTCAATGGGCTTATGATCGGGTGTATACATGACGCTCATGGCGGACCAGCAGTTGAAGGTTGCCACAGAGGTGGGCACATTCATCACGGGCAGACCGCTGCACTTACCGGCGGCCTTGGCCATGTCCACCACTTTACCGCCGCCGCTGCCGATCACCAGATCCACCTTCTGCTGGGGGATCAGGGTGTTGCGCAGATAGTCCAGGGTTTCATAGGTGCAGTCGGAGGTCATGGTGTAGAAATAGGGCTCTACACCGGCTTCCTTCAGGCTGGCTTCCATCTTGGTGCCCACAGAATCCAGTGCCTGCTTGCCGCCGACGATCAGGGCCTTCTTGCTCTTGAGCATGGCAGCTTCTCTGCCGACAATCTCAACAGCACCGGGGGCCTGCACATATCTGCCGCAGCCAAACTTCATGGGCTTAAATTCTTTACTCATTATCCTGTCCTCCTTATATCCGTATCCGGTTACAGCTCTACGCTGGCGATACGGGGTTCAAAGCAGCAGCCGGGACGCATAGCCACCACACGGACACCGCTTGCACGCTGGGGGCCAACCTTCATAAAGGTAGCCAGAACGGTGGTCTTACCGTTGAGGCCCAGAGGACCCACATCGGTTTCATTGACCTTTTCTGTGATGTAGCGCTCCATCTCGTTCTGCTTGTTGAAATCGCCGTAGACCATGGCTTCCATCATCAGAGCCGTAGCCTCATACTGGGAGCGGCCCACACCAACCGCCACAGCGCAGGGAGTGCAGCCCAGCAGCTTGGTAGCGTCCTTGGTACGCCTTACGATTTCATCCAGCACCACCTGCAGGCTGTGCTTGTGGAATACTCTGTGGGTAATGCCGCGGATAGCGGGGCCACCGCCCAGCATCAGTACATGGACCCGCAGAACATCCTCTTCCACTTCCTTGATCAGGAAGGGTGCAGGCACCAGAGCATCGGAATCGGGGCTGATGCCGCCGGACATATCGATCCGGGCAGCATCGTCGCCCATGATTGCCATGGGGCGGCCGGGGAGCTGACGCAGGCCTTCCAGAACACCTTCCTGAATGGCGGTCATCATGCTGCCGCTGAGGGTGCGATTGGGGCCGATTTCAATAAACACATGGGGAATGCCGGTATCATCGCACAGAGGGCTGCGGTTGCACTGGGCAACCTCGGCATTTTCCAGAATGGTTTCCAGATTCCACTTTGCCCGGGTCAGCTCCTCAGAGGCGATGGCGCGGCGGTAAGCCTCTTTTTTGTCCTCACGGAAGGTAGAGCCTGCTCTGACCAGGGTATCGGCCACCTTGGCCACCACTTCATTGTAATCAAAAGACATGGTTTCTACCTCCTTAAAACATACTCTCACCGTGGGCGGCGGCGATGATGCAGGGGAATTTCTCCACCTGCAGTTCATAAAATGCCTCCATACCCAGTTCCGGATGGGCCACACAGCGCTTGGCGGTGACCTTGCTGTTCAGCAGGGCCGTAACCGGAGCAATTACCGCGTACACGGCATTATACTCCTTAAACATGGCGATGGTCTCCGGCTTCAGGGCACCCTTGCCCAGATGCATCCGGATACCGGCAGCGGTAAGCTGCGGCATGGTACCCTCGATTTCCAGCTTGTTGCTGGAAGTGGGGCCAACACCGGCAGGGCTCACAGCGGTGTGGAAAATGACGCCGCCCTGCAGGTGGATATCATTCTCTTCCAGCGTGCCTGCGTCGATCATCTGCACAATCTTCGGCAGCACGGCATCGCGGCCGGCATAGATGGTGCCGGACACATTCACAATGTCGCCTACCTTCAGCTGGCTAAGCACTTCATCGGTAAAGGGTGCTGTGATTGTTCTGATTTCCATGGGAAGTACCCCTTTCTGTTTTCAGCGTTGGAAGCTGGCTATCCGATTAGTGGTTCAGGGAGCCCTTGGGAGAGTAGGTAGCCTCGGGATAGTAGGAATCGATCACGCGCTTGACCAGCAGAACCTGCTTTGCACGCTTCTTGGCATCTGCCTCGGTGGAGTCCCAGCTGTGGGTCTGTGCCACGGAACCGCCGGTCTTCAGGTAGATGGGAGAAGCAACGCGGATCATCTCAGGAACCTCGTAGTGACGGATGAAGCCGCCGGAAGAAGCGGGGTTCTCGGTATGGCAGTCGATGGGAATGTCAATGGCGGCACGGACAGCAGCCAGGTGCTGCAGCTGATAGTCGCGGACGATATTGAAGGAGTCAGCACCGATGTCCTGCATCAGCTTTGCGGAGCAGGGGTTGCCATGACCGGCATGGGCAGACATCTTGAACTTGCAATCCGCAGGCAGCAGACCGGCCTTACGAGCCTGATCCAGAGCCCACAGACAGCCTTCGTCGTACACCAGGAAGGTGCGGGTGCCCAGACGGGCAGCACGGCGAACATCCTCGATGGCACGGACAACCTGATCCTGACCACGCAGGCGGTAACCCATACGGACACCCTCAGGGCTCTTGACGGAAGCACTGGTATCGGTGGTAGCACGGGGGCCGATAGCCAGAACCAGCTCTACCTGATACTGCTTGGCCAGCTCCACCATGGCAGTGATATCGCTGTCAGACAGGGTCCAGATACCCTTGGTCTGGGTCACGCGGTGAATGTAGAAGCCCAGACGGTCGATCTCTTCCAGCAGAGCTCTCATAACATTGGGGCTCTGAATGCCGGGAACCTCAAAGCGGTACTGGCAGCCGTCGTCAAAGCGCTTGTCAGAGTCGGGCAGGGTATACAGGTCGCCGCCGGGCTGACCGATAGACTCCAAAAACTTTCTGGTTTCTTCCATGGTATTCATAATTTTTCCTCCTAAAAATATAAATTGGGGTTGATTTATACTTCACCTTTGCGCTGGTAAATCACATCCATTACGGTGCCATCCCGGTATTCTACGATACAGGTGACCTTATCGCTAGTCTCCACAGGCTTGGGGAAGCCGGTGAGGGAGTAGGCCATGTCCCGCAGATACCGGATAGAAACAGTCTTGACACCGGCCTTTTCCAGGTCTTCCTTCAGCATTTCATAATTCTTATGCTTGGGGTTCAGGGCAATACCGGCTTCCGTCACCACCACAGCCACAGAAGAGCCGGGTGTGCAGCAGGTAAACACCCTATCCACCACAGAAGGGATTCGTCCGCGGATAATGGGCAGCGTGACAATGGAAATATCCGCGCCGTCCGCCACATCGGGGCCGCCACCCAGTCCGCCCATCATCTCACCGCTGGAGCCGGTAAGAATATTGATATTGAAATCCGTATCCACTTCCAGGGCACCCAGAATGCCAAAGTTCAATTTATCCAGGGCGCAGCTTTTATTGAACATATTGGCATACATGGAATTGTCGATTTCCAAAATGGTGGGGTTCTCCGCAATGGCACGGGCCGCCACCACATCAAAGGACTGGGAGCAGAGCATACTGCGCAGCAGCCCCCGCTTGTGCATCTCCACGATGGCGCCGGTCATGCCGCCCAGAGCAAAACTTGCCTGAATGCCGGCATTTTCGGTGTAGTCTGCCAGATAGTTGGTGCAAGCCACAGGAATGGCACCGGCACCGGTCTGGAAGGAGTAGCCGTCCTTGAACAGGCGGCTGGCAGCCATGATATCCGCGCAGCGCTGGGCAATCAGCAGATCCCGGGGATTCTTGGTCATACGGGTGGCACCGGCACCGATCTTCTTGGGATCGCCGATTTGTGCAACCTTCACCACATAATCCACATACATCTGAGAAATGGACATGGGCACGCAGGGATACGGCACCAGATTATCCGTAATGACCACCACATGCTCGGCGCTGGCAGCATCGATAAAGGAATATCCCAAAGAGCCGCAGGCATTGGGGCCAATCTGACCGGTACAGTTGCCGAATTCATCCGCAGCGGAAGCGCCGATGAACGCCACATCAATGGACAAAGCGCCGGTTTCGATGGCATGGGGTCTGGCACCGTGGGGCCGCAGGATCACCGGCTCAGCCAGTTCCAGCCCATCCACCACCGCGTCACCCAGTTCGCCGCGGATGCCGCTGGCCTGGATGCGGTTGATGGTGCCGTCTTTCACAAAATCCACAATGGAAGGATTCTTGATATTGACCACAGCGCTGGGGGCAAAGCACAGTCCCCGGATTCCCAGTTCCTTGATGGCACTCAGAACCTGTCCGATGATCTTGTCGCCCTCACGGAAGCTATGGTGGAAGGAAATGGTCATGCCGTCTTTCAATCCGCAAGCCAAAATCGCAGCCTTCAGATCCGGCAGCAGCTTGGTACCGGCAGCGGCACATTTCGCGGGTTTTCTTCTGGAACAAACCGGTGCCTCAGCTTCAATAGCTTCCTGGGGGCCGGCATAGGGTTTTACGATGTAATTGCCGATTCTCTCCGGCAGTTCCCGACCGACTGCATTGATCATAGTTGGTCACCTCCGATTTTCATACCGGCAGCTTCCGCCTGCGCCAGAGTGGTGCGCGCCCGCAGTTCCATAGGCTTGTCGATCATGCTGCCGTCCAGGGTAACAGCGCCCTTCTTCTGCAATTTGCCCTGCTCCACTGCTTCCAGCACCCGCAGCGCATATTTGATTTCCTTCTTACTGGGAGTAAAGAAGGAATTGACCACATCGATCTGCCGGGGATGCACACAGGTCTTTCCGTCAAATCCCAGATTCCGGGTCAGGGCAGTATCCTCCTTCAGGCCTTCCAGATCGTTAATGTCGGAGAACACGGCATCGATGGCTTCCACACCGGCATGGCGGCATGCAGTGAGCAAGGCATTGCGGGCATAGAAGATTTCCATACCGGCCTTGGTTCTCTGGGATTTCATGCTGGCAGTATAGTCCTCCGCGCCCAGGGCCAATGCCACAATTCTGGGATCTGCAGTGGCGATCTCATAGGCATTGATCAGGCCCAGGTAGGATTCAATGTTGCACCAGACCTCGGTCTGGCCCACTTCCATACCGGCGGCAGTCTCGATTTCTGTGATCCGCTGGCAGATCCGCACGGCTTCTTCCCGATACTCCACCTTGGGAATCCGGATGGCATCGGGGCGGGCCCGCACAGCAGCTTCCAGATCTTCGTCGATGTATTCGGAATAAATGCCGTTAATGCGGATAATCACATATTTTCCGGCAGGACGGTGATACCGCACGGTGTTATACACCAGCAGTCTGGCTGCGTCCTTTTCCGATGCGGGAACAGAGTCCTCCAGGTCATACACCAGGCAATCCTCGTTATAAAACGCCGCCTGGATCATATTCACAGGGTTGGCACCGCTGGCATAGAGGGAGGTACGCTTCAGTTTCGCAGTTTGCATTACTGATCCTCTCCTTTCCAGTCAAACTTGATCCCGGTTGCCCGGCAGCAAGCTGCCTGCATACGGGCACGAATGACCCAGTCCAGCGCGCCTCTGTCTGCCGCATCCACCAGGGCCTCCGTAATTCCGAAAGAATTCAGAACCTCCGTCATGGTGGCAATAATGGCATCGCCGTACTGCGCTTTTACAACACTTTGCAGTTGGATTTCCAGGCCATTGCCGGGATTGGGAAAGATGCTGATCTGGATATCACTGGATTCCAGCGTTCCCACAATTGCTGCCTGCTTAATTTCCATTGACAACACACCTTTCTGCGAAAATGCATGATTCTTCTGCTACTATTTTATATAAAATCCTGCTTACAGGGAATTACAAAAAAGTCGAGGATACTTTCACCAAACTTTATGCATATTAGAAAACGGCACCCAAAAATGGGTGCCGCAGATACCGGTATTTACATGTGATAAAACTCCTGCGCGAAGGTTCTGAAAGCCATTTCGTCTTCCGTCAGGGGACGGTTGTGCCAGTAAAGCTTCATTTTCCAGGAGGCGCAAATATTGTCAATGGGAATGTAACGAATGTTGGAACGGTCATTCCGGCCGGTATGCTCCGTGCTGAAGGCAATACCCATCTGATCTTCCACCAGATTCCGGTAAAACTGATACGAGCAGGAAGTGGCATTGGGAAACGCCACGCCATTGGCAATAAAGAGTTTGACAAACCGCTCATACTGGGCCGTACCCTGCATGGGCAGAAACAGGGTCTGCTGGGCCAGTTCCCGGATATCCACAGAGGTTCTGGACGCAAAGGGGTGATTGGGATGCACCATAACCGCCGGACGATCCTCGAACAGCAAAATGCTTTCCAGCTCATCTGCGGAAGAACCCGGAATATCCTCCTCTGCCGCCAGAATAAACGCATACTGGGCAGAAAGGAACCCCATGGACAGTTTGTCCAGATTCAGGTTGGTGCACGACAGCGTATACTGGGGGCATGCCTGAGAAAACTCCGTAATCAGATCCATCCACAGATTGGAAGTGGTGGTGGCGATCCAGATGTGCTTTCTCTGCTGGATGGCATGGCGCAATACCTCTTTTTTGCCGCACTCCAGCGCATCAAACATCTGATTGACATACCGAAGGAAAATCTCACCCTGGGGATTGAGCATAATGCGCTTGGCATAACGGTCAAACAGCTGCACACCCAGTTCCTTTTCCAGGCGGGAAATGGAATTACTCAAGGCAGGCGCGGAGATATAGAGCGCTTCCGCAGCCGCGGAGATTTTCCCCAGCTCCGCTACGGTTTTAAAATATTTCAGCTGCAGCAATTCCATAGCGTACACCTCACCGCAAAATCTCGTTGTTTCCATTATATACGACAGCCTCCGAAAATACAAGCCCTCTGCCGGTGGCAACTTGCGGCATCCACCGCAAAGCAGGTCTGCTAAGAACATTGACATTGCAACGCCGTATGCTATAATGTGTGAAACGGATACTGTCACTGTACCCGACCCTACTACTTAAAGGATCTTTCGTACTATGAAAAACGCTTATCTTTTCGATTTTGACGGAACATTGGTAGATTCCATGCCAACCTTTGTTTCCGCGATGCTTCGTATTCTGGACGAAAACCACATCTGCTACGATACCGGCGTCATCAAAATCATTACCCCCTTAGGGCTGAACGGAACGGCGGAATACTACATCAACCAGCTGGGCGTGCCCATGTCTAAGGAGCAGCTGATGTCCGTCATGAAGGAATATATGCTGGATGCCTATTTCCACACCATCCCCGCAAAGAAAAATGTTCCCGAAGTGCTGAAGGCGCTGAAAGCACAAGGCGCCAGTCTGAATGTGCTCACCGCCAGCCCCCATATCACCCTGGACGCCTGCCTGAAGCGGCTGGGCCTGTGGGAATTGTTTGACAATATCTGGTCCTGTGACGACTTTAACACCACCAAAGCAGATCCCCAGATTTATGTCCGCGCTGCAAAGAGGCTGAACCGGTCTGTGGAGGAAGTTTTGTTCCTGGATGATAATCTGAACGCCGATCTGACCGCGAAAGCCGCAGGTATGCAGGTCTGCGGTGTATACGATGAATCCTCCGCGGATTATGTGGAGCAAATGAAATCTGCCGCAGACTTTTACATTTACGATTTCCGGGAACTTTTGGATTTGTAAATTTTGAAATACCGTTAGAGAAAAAACGCGTAACATGTTAATACCAAAAAAGGCTTGACCTCTCGGTCAAGCCTTTTCCCGTAGGGACACCATAACCGTCCCTGCTATTGTAAACATCTTCGCACCGACACCCAGAATGAAGCACTCTGCTTGTGTCCAGTCAGGACCCATATATTCATGTTCTGTTAGGACTAAATGTAGTCGCATAATGGTAGATAATCGCGAATAAGTAGCAGAACAGGCTTACCTATCGGCAAGCCTGTTCCTTCATTATCTTAATCGTTTTGCTGCCATGCGGCGAATGTCGTCATTGCTATCGAATTGGCACTCTTCCAAAGTTTCTTTTGTCAGCATCCGGTGTTTGGACATATATACCAGCGCAGATTCCCGGCAAAAAGAGCAAGGATTGTATTCGTACAACAATGGTAGCAAGTGCTTCAGATGTGGGATGCCGCTGCTTTCACGAAAAGCTCGGTAGATATCCATACCGGCTGCATGGATATCGTCCCAATCCTTCTGCGAAATCAGATCTCCCAAAAGAGATTCCAGCAGCATAGCATCTTCAGGGATGTAGTTTGTCACCAACAGAGCAAAATTCTCGAATGTCCGGTCGCCTTTCGTAACATTGTTATGAGCGAAGTCCCGGACAGCAGGATGACGCAGGTTTTCCAATGCCTGCCAAGCGGTTCTCCTCAGTTTTTCATCCGCAGACCGGGTATCCTCCAGAATAGGGCTGGGATCCCAGGGATAAGGGCACCAGGTGAAGGCTTCCAATGCTTTTACCCTGGCTTCCGGCTCTGTTTGCATCTGGTAGGCGCGGGCATAGCGCTCCACCGTTTCGCTGTCTGCCTTTTTCGCAAGCCAGCGGGAAAGACGGAATCCGGTCAGATTCTCCTCGGGTTTCTCTGTTCGTTGCTGTCTGAGTTTCTCCTGAGTGTCGATATCTGACTGCTCTCTTTGCATAAAACAGGCGACATTCTTATCCTTTCTGGCAGCAGCTTCCATGGTTCTTCTGTATTGTCCGCCCTTGGACGAAAAGAACCACGCAAAATCACCATCGCACATGTATTTCTTTTCCCGATACAGACGACCAAAATCCCCCGCTATTCGCAGAAAGGATTTGCTGTCAACAGTCAATACCAAACCAAGCTGCTCTAAATCCGACAGTTCGTGAAATACACGGTTTGGTCTGCGTTTCCGCGCAAACATCCCTGTCAGTACTTCCTGATACTTCTCCTCCAAGGCATTTCGGGCAGATTCATAGCCGTCCATCACAAAGAACATCAGGATTTCACTCAAGTGCACCAAATCCCAACTACCATTAGGTCGATACCGTTTGAGTGCATCTGCCGTAGCGTCAATAAAAGTTTCCTTATCGGGATAGGCATTTACCATCGTATAGGTATACCACGACCTCGTGCCCTCACTTTGGGCATCGTAAGCAAAATTTCTTTTGCAAGCCCAAAGTACAATATCACGATATTTCTCCGGTTCTTTCCTGACAGCGATCACGCATCTGCCAAGACCACGGAGCATAGCTTCTTTGAAATCTTTTCTCGTCATAAAACCTCCGGTAAAACTCTTATTTTGCCGGAACCTTTCCGGCGGTTTCCAAGCTACAATGTACAAACATAGAAAACACCTCCCATATTGTTATGAAATAATTGTAGCATAAGAAAAAGTACACCGCAACCCAAATGATTGCGGTGTACTTTCAAAACAGGGTTGTTATCCAATAAATAAGGCCATAAACTACGCTTGCACTCACACCATACACGATCACAGGGCCGGCGATGGTGAACATCTTCGCGCCGACGCCCAGGATGAAGCCTTCTGTTTTGAATTCGATGGCCGGAGAAGCGATAGCATTGGCAAAACCGGTGATGGGAACCAGAGTACCGGCGCCTGCGTATTTTGCGATATTGTCATACAGGCTAAACCCAGTCAGCAAGGCGGAGATGGCCACCAAGGTCATGGATGTGGCCGTACCGGCATCGGTTTTGTCCAGCCCCAACGCGCCATAGCAATTTGTCAAAACCTGCCCCAGTGTGCAAATCAACCCGCCGATCCAGAACGCATTGATGCAGTCCTTCACCAAAGGAGAATTGGGAGACAGCTCCTTGATCAGCTTACCGTATTCTTTTTCCGTCATTTCAATCACCCATGACAGTATTCCCAAAAGCACATATTATATGTGGAAATTGACGCAGCAAACGCCCTTGGGTCAAGTGAAATCACATGTTTCGGCAGAGAGATCATCGTTGCGCCCCATATGTTTTTATGATAGTATGTTAGCAGACAGGCAAAAAACAAAGTCTGGCTTAGGGGGCATAGGATAATGAAACAAAAGTTTATTGTTATAATGGTATCTTTCATGGTACTTCTAACTTCATGTTCCACAACACCCGACATTCAAGCTACAACTATACCGATCAGCATAAACTATGTTAGCACCGAAGTCACTTATTCCGAGCCGCACGCACAGACCGGTTTTAGGATTAACATGGACTCTACGGAAACTGAATTGGCCAAATATTTTTTCGAGTCAACTATTGATGTTACAGAACGAGAGGCGTGTATCGAAGCAACGGAGAAAGTGTTGTCAGCTCAGGCCCTGGAAAATACAATTCCCGAAATCTATATTTTTTCTCAAGACAGATATGATTGCAAATGGATAAGCAATCATAAACTGTATTCCACGCTCCAAGCGTGGAAATCTGCTGAATATATAGCTGATGTTTTACTTGTTGCATACGGCGAAACAGCGCATTACGGAACGGCTTTCGGATATGCTGCTTATTTGGCCAAGAGCTACCACTGGAGTAGCTATGACGGAAAATTCTCAAATCCTTCCGTTGGCGACATCATGGACTTGAATTGTTTATGCTTTGACGAAGCCTTTGCAACATCTGATGATATTACTGCTGCGAAAGGAATTGCCTGTGCTTTTGTTGAATCCTACATCAGTCAACACGGCCAGCAGCCACTCCAACAGCTTTTAACTTCCCACGCCAACGCAATAGATGTGCTTGCTGCATACTATAAAAACAGCGGCGTGTCATATACCCCCTCAGCAGTTCAATATGGATATGGCGGCAAAAAATACGATTATTTGGTTTACTCTGATTGCGGCACTTTCTACATTGCCAATGATTGGGTTGATATGAACGCGGAATACAATCCGTTAATAACTGAGGATTTCCTGCACGCCAATTATCCAGATACGAAAGCATTTTTTGAAACAAACCTTAAGCAAATGAAACAGTATCAAGATTTATTTCACCTTGAGGATTATAATCATGATTTAGATATTGTTTTCACAAAACCAATGGACGCATCCAAAACCTCATTCTATCAAAGTGTAATTCACCGCATTTACCTATATAATGTTGATTCCTTAATGCACGAATATATCCACGCTCTCACTATGCCGACATCTTCCATGCAAAACTGGAAATGTGAAGGATTTGCAAGATATTTTTCTTACTATTATGATTTCTACGGAATGCCATTTTTGAATCAAGATTACAATAACACGCCTGACACACCCACAACGAAGTATATTCACGAATATTTAGCCACAATAAATAGACCCATAGATATGGAAAAAGATTATTGTGAATTAGAGAATGTTGCTGTGTATTACTTCGGCTTTACTGACCCCAATGCAAATTATTTAACTGGCTCTTCGTTCGTCCAGTATTTGGTAAAACAATATGGCGAAGAAGCAGTTATCAATTCCATTTACGGAAACGGTGATTTGTTACCTAAAACATATGCCGAATTGGTAAAGGAGTGGAACGAATATATAGAGAGTACTTATGCGGGATACAGTAAGTACAAATAGGTAGCAAAATTTCAGATCCCAATGAAAATTTGAAAGCAGCCTGCACAGCTCACTTGAAAGAGCAGTGCAGGCTGTATTGATATGCAGTGAAAAGTTGGGTATACCGTGCCTGTTTTTCTATGTGCCATCGGAAGTGTCCGGTGGACACTTGCAGGCGTCTGATAAATGTCAGAACTAGGCAAAGAAAAAACCTCCACATTTCTGTGGAGGTTCTGTGTTTGCGTAACCTGGTTTCACGGTTAGGGCAAGCTATCGTCATGCCGTGGTGCTCCGCGCAGCGAATCTGTAATCTTTATGATTGCCGGTGGCAATCATACTTCGATTTATGCAAGTGTCCGGTGGACACTTGCAGGCATCTGGTTAATTCTCAGAATATAGAAAAAGAACCAAGCCTAAGCTTGGTTCTTTGTGTTTGCGTTACCTATTTTGCGGTTAGGGCAACTATCCTTTGCCATTAAGAAACATGCC
>JAFSEW010000065.1 GCA_017435525.1 Oscillospiraceae bacterium
CAGCGTAGGGGCGAGCATTGGACGTCCGCCGACGTCCCCAAAAGGGTTACGGATTCTTCGACGCGCCTGCGGCGTGATCAGAATGACATGCATAAAAACCAGCCCTCAAGTTTTACCCCGTCGTCCTGAGCAAGCGCAGCGCGTCGAAGGACCCGCATCCCCACGACTTCCCCAAAAGGTTACGGATTCTTCGACTCCGGGCTTCGCCCTCCGCTCAGAATGACAGAAAAAGGAATCGGCCATCCCCATTCCTCCGTCATCCTGAGCAAGCCGCAGGCGCGCCGAAGGATCTTCGCACGAATTCGGTGCGTAGATTCTTCGACTCACTCCGTTCGCTCAGAATGACATGCAAAACGGGGAAAGCTCTCAAGTTTCCTCTGTCATCCTGAGCGTGGTGCGCCGCGCAGCGAATCTCAAATGAATATGCTTGCCGGGGGCAAGCATACCGCAATTCATACAACGCAGCGAAGTCGAAGGATCCGCTCTCCCTCGTCAAAAAAGCACCTTCTTTCGAAGGTGCTTTTTCTTAAAAATGGTTTTCATCCGGAACATGCTCCATAATATCTTCCACATTGCATTTCAGAATATTGCAGAGCTTATCAATGGTATTGGTTTCCACATTTTCGTTATGACGCAGCCTGTTGATTTGCGCCCGGTTTACATTGTGATGCGTATACAGCGCATACTGTGTGATGCCCCGATCTTTCATCGTCTGCCAGAGGCGATCATATTTTATCATCTTGGCCACACCTCCTGCAAACCACTTGACTTTTTCTTATTATCCCCATGAAATAAGAATCAGCATAGTGTTCGCATAAGGACACTATAGGAGGTGTCGCAATGCAGAATAATTTTGTTGCCCAAGTATATGATACTTTACACGGTCATCTAACTGATGATGCCTGTGTTCCAGGTGTTGAAAATCTGTTTGCGGAGGGTTCTATCTGCGACAGAATGTACGAAGAAATACACGCTGCCTATGGCCGTCTTTTACACCGGCTGGGCGCAAATAACGAAGATTCCGATCTGGAAACCATCATAAACGCCTTTCTTGTAATTTGCAAAGAAACCGGGCTTTCCATGTATGATTGCGGCGTCAGATTTGGTACAGGAATATCATAACCATCGGCCAGTTGTTTTCCTGATACAAGCAATTCCCCACACCGTAGGGGATTATCAATCGCTCGTCCGCTGCCTGGTGTGATTTTCACACCGGGCACGGGAGGGTTAAAACCCTCCCCTACACACTACCCCGTGGGGGAGGGTCTTGACCCTCCCGCGAATTCCATGCCGCAGTAAGGAGAAACGGATTCTTCGACTCCGGGCTTCGCCCTCCGCTCAGAATGACAGAAAAAGGAATCGGCCATCCCCATTCCTCCGTCATCCTGAGCAAGCCGCAGGCGCGCCGAAGTATCCGTGCCCCTTCCCGAATTCCCAACAATTGTCCATTGTCAATTGTCAATTGTCAATTAAAAAGCACCTTCTTTCGAAGGTGCTTTTTGCTTATTCTCCGTAACCCTGGGGGTTATTTTTCTGCCAGTTCCAGGAATCCCGGCACATGTCAGCCAGATTCTTTTCAGCCTTCCAGCCCAGAAGCTCCGCGCTCTTGGCAGGGTCTGCATAGCACACGGCAATATCGCCGGGGCGGCGATCCGTAATGACATAGGGCAGCGCCACCTGATTCACTTCCCGGAAGGTATGTACCATATCCAGCACACTGTAGCCGGTGCCGGTACCCAGGTTGAACACCTCGCAGCCGGGATGATTGACCGTGTATTCCACCGCAGCCACATGGCCCTTGGCCAGATCCACCACATGGATATAGTCTCTCACGCCGGTGCCGTCGTGGGTTTCATAGTCATTGCCAAAAACGCTGAGCTTTTCCCGGCGGCCCACAGCCACCTGGGTGATGTAGGGCATCAGGTTATTGGGGATACCTCTGGGGTCCTCACCGATACGGCCGCTTTCATGGGCGCCGATGGGGTTGAAATACCGCAGCAGGCACACGCTCCACGCTTTATCTGCAAACGCAATGCCGGAGAGGATCTGCTCGGTCATATACTTGGTCCAGCCATAGGGATTGGTGCAGCCACCGGTGGCGCTGGTCTCCCGCAGGGGCATTTCGTTGGTGGCAGTATAGACGGTGGCAGAAGAGGAGAAGATAATATTCTTCATGCCCACTTCCTTCATCACCTTGGTCAGCATCAGGGTGGAATTCAGGTTGTTGTCATAGTATTCCCAGGGCTTGGCAACACTCTCGCCCACAGCCTTCAGACCTGCAAAGTGGATCACGCAGCCGATTTCATTTTCCGCAAAAATCTTACGCAGCAGCGCCTCATCCCGGACATCGCCCTCATAGAATTTTAGCTGTTTGCCGGTAAGCTCCTGCACCCGGTCCAGAGACTTGGGGTTGGAATTGCTCAGATTGTCGATAACCACCACGCCGTAGTCCCGCTCCAGCAGCTCCAGGCAGGTATGGGAGCCAATATAGCCGGCACCGCCGGTCACAAGTACATTCATAAGACATCCTCCATTTTTTCATAATTCTATCTCCATTTTACCCCAATACCGCTGGAAATGCAATGGGAAACTGCGAATTTTTCTTGCTATTTTCCACAGTTGGAGCTATAATAGAGAGTGGAAATTTATTGACCCGGATTCAGGAGGCGCCCTCTATGGAACATAAGAAACATATCCTGCTGCTCACCACCGGCGGCACCATTGCCTCCCTTCCCGGCGGTGACGGTCTGGAGCCTCAGTGCAGCGGTGTCATGGAGCGGGAGCTGGAGCAGCTGCGCACCTTCTACCGCATCACCATAAAAGATGTGATGTGCCTGGATTCCTCCAACATCCGTCCGGAGGAATGGAAACAGCTGGCCCGGCAGATCTACACCCTCCGGGGCGGCTATGACGGCATCGTGGTGTCCCACGGCACTGATACCATGGCCTACACTGCTTCCGCTATTACCTTTATGCTTCCGGGCATTGATCTTCCCGTGGTGTTCACCGGCTCGCAGCTGCCCCTGGCAGATGTGCTGTCCGACGGCCCTGACAATCTGCGCACTGCCTTTGCCATGGCAGCTTCCGGCGTGTCCGGCGTATTCCTGGCCTTTGACCGGAAGGTGATGCGTGGCTGCCGGGCCGTGAAAGTCCGTGCATCCGGCTTCTCTGCCTTTGAAAGTGTCAACGCTACCTATTCTGCCCAGGTGAGCAACCTGGGTCTGGTGATCAATCCCGCAGCGCTGCCCCCGAAAAACGGCCCTGCCCGGCTTTGGGACACGCTGTGCGAAGATGTGTTTCTGCTGAAGCTGACCCCCGGCCTGTCTCCCCGGATCTTTGATACCCTGGTGGACATGGGATACAAGGGCATCGTCATCGAAGCCTTCGGTCTGGGCGGCGTCAATGTGCTGCACCAGGGTCTGCAGGGTATCCGCCGTGCCATGGACGCCGGTGTCAATGTGGTGGTCACCACCCAGTGCCTGTATGACAGCGCCAACCTGCAGGTGTATCAGGTGGGCAACAAGCTGCTGGAGCTGGGCGTGATCCAGGGCCGGGACATGACTTCCGAAGCCGCCATGACCAAGCTTATGTGGGCGCTGGGTCAGAATATGAATCCCGCCCAAATCCGCGATCTCTTCGCCACCGATCTGGCCGGCGAAATCACGCTGTAAGGAGCGCCTATGGGATATGAAGGTCTTTTGGGAAATGAACGGCTGAAGGAAAACCTTCGCAGTTCCATAAACCGGGACCGGATCTCCCATTTCTACCTGATCTCCGGCCCGGAAGGTTCCGGCAAACGCACCCTGGCGAAGCTGCTGGCAGCTGCCATTCTCTGCCGGAGCCAGGATAAACCCTGCGGCAGCTGCCCTGCCTGCAGGAAAGTGCTGGGCGCCGGTCATCCGGATTTTATCACCATCGACGATCCGGAGAAGAAAACCGTCCCCGTGGATCTGGTGCGCCAGGCCCGGAGTGACATCTATATCCAGCCCAACGAGGCGGACAGAAAAATCTATCTCTTCCCCCGGGCCCACGATATGCTCGATGCCAGCCAGAACGCCCTGCTGAAAATTCTGGAAGAACCTCCGTCCTACGGTGTGTTCATCCTGCTGACAAACAACCCCCGGAAGCTGCTGCCCACAGTACGCTCCCGCTGCACGGAGCTGGCTCTCACCGGTCTTTCGGAAAGCACCCTCCGGCAGGCGCTGACCGCCCGTTTTCCCCAGGCTGCTCCCGAGATGCTCTCGTCTGCCATCAGTCGCAGCGGCGGCTATCTGGGGCAGGCCATCACCCTTCTGGAATCCGGCACTGATCTGCCCTCGCAAACCACAGCGTTTCTTCACTCTTACGCCGCCCGAAGCGCCTACGGTCTGGTGCAGACCCTGGTGCCTATGGAAAAATACAAGCGCGACGCCCTGATAGAAACCCTGACCCAGTGGGCTGCCATTCTGGAAGGCGCCCTGATGCACCGCAGCGGCGCTGCCCCCGTGACCCCTATGGCAAAGGAAATTTCCGCTGCACGCAGCGGCCAGGAACTGCTGTGCGCCATTGAAGCGCTGCAAACCGCCATCGAATACGCCCAGGGCAATGTGTCTCCCGCCGCTATCTGCGGCCATCTGGCATGGGTCCTGAGATAATATACCAAGGAGAATAGCATGGAAGAATCCAATATCCTGACCCCGGAAACTTTTGAAGTGGTGGACATCCAGTTCCGCCCCGGGCAGAAGATTTACTTTTTTGATCCCAATGGCATCCCCTGCAAGGCCGGTGACCATGTGATTATCGACACCGCCAGAGGCCCTGAATACGGCCTGTGCACCGGCGGCATTCACCGCATCCCCGTCAAAGATGTGGTATCCCCCCTGCGGAGTGTGCTGCGCATTGCCACCGCCCAGGACGAGAAAACTCTCACAGAAAATCGTCAGAAGGAAAAGAAGGCCTTTGAAGCCTGCCTGAAGAAAATCGACGACCTGGAGCTGGATATGCAGCTGGTCAGCGCGGAATATGCCTTCGACGGCAGCAAGATTCTCTTTTTCTTCACCGCTGACGAGCGTGTGGATTTCCGGGAACTGGTGAAAAATCTGGCATCCATGTTCCACACCCGGATTGAGCTGCGGCAGATCGGTGTCCGGGACAAGGCCAAGATGGTCGGCGGTCTGGGCATTTGCGGCCGTCCCTTCTGCTGTGCCAGCTTCCTGGAAGATTTCCAGCCGGTTTCCATCAAAATGGCCAAGACCCAGAACCTGAGCCTGAACCCCACCAAGATCTCCGGCACCTGCGGCAGACTGATGTGCTGCCTGAAATATGAGCAGGAAGCCTACGAAGATCTGATCCGCAACAGCCCCAAGCTGGAATCCTTTGTGGATACCCCGGAGGGTCGCGGCACTGTGGTGGAGCTGGATCTGCTGCGGCAGCGGGTGAAGGTACGGATGGAAGAGCAGCCCGAAACCATCGGTCTCTTTGCAAACGCCGAAATTGCCATTTTGCGCAACGGCAAGGCCAAAAAAACCGATCCCCCCATTCCCGCGGATCTTGCCCCCATTTCCGGAGGCGGCAAGCGGGTAAAGCGGGAGGAATCCGGCCCTGTGTTCCTGGACCCCATCCGTTTCCGCTACAGCGAGGAAACCATTGTGGAAGAGCAGCCCGAGAGCACCCTGCCGGGTGAAGTAGCCGCCGCGGAAGAAGATGCTCCTGCCCGCCGCCGGAGAAACCGCCGGAGCAAGTCCGGCGAAAAGCAGCCTGACCAGGAACCCAAGGCAGAAAAGAAGTCTGAAGCCAAAAAGCCTGAGAAGAAGCAGGAGAAAAAGCCCCAGCCCGAAAAGAAGCAGGAGAAGAAGCCTGCACCCAAGGCAGAGAAGAAGCCCCAGCCCCTCAAGAATCCGGAGCAGAATGCCCCCAAGGAGCCCAAGCCGGAAGGCGAAGCCCCCAAGAAGCGGCGTCCCAATTATCACCGCCGCCGCAGACCCAACAAGGCCCCGGAAAATAACGGCTGATTTCCCCAAAAACAACAAGAGCGGCATGTTTTTCATGCCGCTCTTGTTTATTCTTCTGTTTCTTCCTGTTTCACCAGGACGCGTTCCGCAATACGCTTTCTTGCGTAGATCATATCATCGTAGGTCTCCTTGGAAACCTTGCCCAGATGCCCTGCCTCGTAGGTGGCAATGGCCTCCGACAGCCGCACCACCCGCAGTGTGTCTTCGTCGTTTACGGTAAAGATGGGCGTATAGCGGTAGCCGCTGATGTAGGTCTTTTCCGCTTTATGATCCTTGGTAATTTCCAGTTCCAGCACAATGGAGTATTCCGTGCCGCCCTTGGTGCCGTCGCTGATAAAATCGCCCAGGGAGTAGGCCACCATGGTACCGGTATTTTTATCAAAATCAATCTCCTGCACATAGTGGGGATGGGTGCCGATAATGGCGTCCACGCCCTCAGAGAGCAGCAGCTTGCGGATATTTTCCTGGGATTTGCTGTGAATATCGTTATATTCGCTGCCCCAGTGCACCATGGCAATGGTAATATCCGGCTTTTCCTTGGCTACAGAGCGGAGAATTTTGGTGATTTCATCTGTATTGACCTTCTGGTAGGCGGATGCGTAATCCTCATACAGCAGATTGACGCAGCCTTCCGCACCGGCAGGGAGGGTCATGGAATCCATGCCCTTTGTAAAGGCAACCACTGCCACTTTTACACCCTTGACCTTCCGGATGGTATATCCGCCGGTCTGCTCAAAATCATTCTGATCCAGATACGCACCCATGGTTTCAAAACCGGCACCGCGAATGGTCTTGATGGTGGAGATCATGCCGGAAACGCCGTTTTTAATGGTGTAGGAATTGGCCACCTGCACCAGATCCACGCCCATAGCCCCGATTGCGGACAACAGCTGGTTGGGAGCGGAGGCATACTGGGAGCCATAGGGAGCGCCGATGAAATTGCCCTCAATGTTGATGGCTGTCAGGTCTGCCTGGCTCAGCAGAGGCAGCACATCCATAAAGGTTTTGGTATAGTCAAAGGCATCTCCGCCGGAGGCAACCACATTGTCCGTAATATTCAGGTCACCTGCCGCGGCAAAGGTAATGACCGTTTTATCTTCTTTCTCCTGGGGTTTCTTTTCGGTTTCCTGAGGCACTTCTTCCTGCTGGGATTCCGTCTGCCCCGGTGCAGCTGTTTCGGTGGGATTGCGCACAGGCTCTTGATCCCGCCTTGCGGCAACGGACAGAATCGTTACGCCCACACCGATCAGTACAATCAAAGCAATCAGCAGTTTGATGGTAAGCATCCTCTGCTGCCGCTGGCGCGCCTGCCGCTGCTGTTCCCGCAGCTGCCGTCTGCGTTTTATATCATCCATTTCCACGGGCATCGCGCCTCCCTTCGCAAAAAGTTACAGTATATTATATATCATTTTCCCTGTTTCTACAAGTACCAAAAAGAAATTCCCAGCCGACCTATTTTTGAAGGCGTTTCAAACGGCGCTTACGCCGCCGCATTCTGCCACGGGGGAGATTCTTAAGCGGGGGTGTTGCATCGGCCTCTACTTGCTTTTTTATCATATATATGGTAGAATATTTTATTGAAACTTCGAAAGGAGGCCGCCTATGCGCCGAATTACCGCTTTTGCGCTGTGTTTGATCTTGCTGTGTGTTCTGTCCGGCAACGCCCGGGCTGCCTCCAGCGCATCTTCCGTTTCTCTTTCCGCCACGGTTTCTTCCGATGGCAGCTGCCAGGTAACGGTGGATGTGAGCCTTGTGCTGGATTCCGCTGTCAGCGAGCTGTATTTCCCCCTGCCCCGGCAGGCCAGAAATATTACCGTCAACGGTTCCTCCGCCCGGGTCACCCGGTTGGGAAATACCAGCAATGTCAATATCACAGGCCTGGTAAAGGGTGTCACCGGCAGTGTGACGCTGCGGCTGCAGTACTCCCTGAACAATCTGGTGGAATATGTGCAGCTGGAAGAATCCTCCAAACTGCAATTGCAGCTGCCGCTGCTTTCCGGGTTCTCTCTGCCGGTGGACAAGATGGATTTCACCGTGCATCTGCCCGGTACCGTAGACGCCAAACCCGTTTTCACCAGCGGCTATTTCCAGCAGAGTATTGAAGAGGACATTCACGCCCTGGTCAACGGTGCCACCATTACCGGCGCCCTGAAAACCAACCTGAAGGATCAGGAAACGCTGCACATGACCCTGGATGTGCCGGAGGAAGTGTTCCCCCAGAATGTGACCAAGCAGTGGAGTATGGGCATCCCCGATGCGGCCATGGTAGTCATGGCGGCGCTGGCTGTGCTGTACTGGCTGATCTTCCTGCGCTGCGCTCCCTTGATCCGCAGCCGCTACGCAGTACCTCCCGCAGGCTGCACCGCAGGCGAGCTTTCCTGCGTACTCACTGGTCAGGGTTCCGACCTGACCATGATGGTCATGTCCTGGGCGCAGCTGGGTTACCTTCTGATCCACCTGGGTCCCAACGGCCGGGTTACTCTCCATAAACGGATGGACATGGGCAACGAGCGCAGCAGCTACGAAATGCATATTTTCCGCAGTCTCTTCGGCAAACGCCGCACCGTGGATGGCAGCAGCTATCACTACGCGGCTTTGTGCCGGAAGGTTGCGGTATTCCCCGGAGATGTGCAGGACTATTTCCGCAGAGGCACCGGCAACCCCCGGATCTACCGGATTCTCTGCGCCGGCATCGGTCTGTTCGGCGGTGTCAGTCTGGGTATGGCTATGGCAGGCAACGCCCTGCTGGGCTTCCTGCTGGTTGCGGTTATGGCGCTTTTCGGCGCGGTCAGCAGCTGGATGATCCAGAACTGGGTAAGCGGTCTGCACCTGCGCAATGCCATGGCACTGCTGACGGGATTGGGCTTCAGCGCTTTGTGGCTGATTTTCGGCTTTATGGGCAAGCGGATGAACATTGCCGCCTGCGTGGTGGGTGCTCAGCTGCTGTGCGGCCTTTCCTGGTTCTATGGCGGACGCCGCACCCCCAACGGCCGCCGCACCGCAGCCCAGGTGCTGGGTCTGCGGGCCTACCTGCGCAGGCTCACCCCCGCAGATATCAAGCAGCTGCGGCGGATGGACCCGGATTATTTCCACACCATGGCACCCTACGCTCTGGCAATGGGTGTGCACAAGCGGTTCGCCAGAGCCTTCGGCAACCGCAAACTCAGCAGCTGCCCCTACCTGACCACCGGCATGGACGGTCACCTGACAGCGCAGCAATGGATGCAGCTGATGGTGCGCGCCGCGGATTCCCTGAATTCCCGGCAAAAACGCCTCCCCCTGGATCGGCTGCGGGGAAGATAACGCAATATATCATCTATAAACGCCTGCCGCATTTCTGCGGCAGGCGTTTCTTTGCTATTCCCGTAGGGGCGGATGCCCACATCCGCCCGAAAGCCTTATTCTTCCGGCAGATTGCGGGAGGGGCAAGACCCTCCCCTACAGCGTTTGAAAAGGGTCTGTTGCAACAGACCCTTTCTTTTTTAGCAGTAGAAATCCTTGATGCGCTTTGCGCGGCTGGGATGGCGGAGCTTGCGGATGGCCTTGTTCTCGATCTGGCGGATACGCTCACGGGTAACGCCGAAGATCTGGCCCACTTCCTCCAGGGTGTGGGTGCGGCCGTCATACATACCGAAGCGCATACGCAGCACATCGGCTTCACGCTCGGTCAGGGTATCCAGAATCTCCTTCAGGGCTTCGGCCAGCATAGCGTTGGAGGTGGCATCGGCGGGGCCGGGGGTGCGCTCATCCTCCACGAAGGAGCCGATGGAGGTATCTTCTTCATCGCCCACAGGGGTATCCAGAGACAGGGTATCGGCAGCGGTACGGTTGGCCTCGATGATCTTCTCCACGGGCAGATTCAGTTCCTTGGCGATCTCCTCCACAGTGGGCTCGCGGCCCAGCTCCTGCACCAGCTTCCGGTTACAGCGGGTAGCCTTGTTGATCACTTCCACCATATGCACCGGCACGCGGATGGTACGGGCCTGATCCGCAATGGCGCGGGTAATGGCCTGCCGAATCCACCAGGTAGCATATGTAGAGAATTTATTTCCCTTTGTCCAGTCAAACTTGTCTACGGCACGGATCAGGCCGGTGTTACCCTCCTGGATCAGATCCAGAATGTGCAGGCCGCGGCCGGAATACTTCTTGGCAATGGAAACCACCAGACGCAGGTTTGCCTCGGTGAGCTTGTTCTTGGCCTTCTGGTCACCCTCGGCAACACGCTTTGCCAGGTCCACTTCTTCCTCGGCGGACAGCAGCTTGATCTGGCCGATCTCCTTCAGGTACATACGCACAGGGTCATCCAGATTGTACTCCGCTGCCAGATCCACAGGATCCACCAGCTCTTCCTCTTCCAGATTCACCAGGTCCATGTCGTCCAGGTTGCCTTCCAGCAGCACATCGCCGTCAGCGCCCAGTTCCAGATCCAGCTCCGGGGTAATCAGCTGAATACTCATGGCCTCAAACCGCTCGTATATTTCTTCCATCTTCTCGGTGGAAAGTTCCATCTTTTCCAGCAGCGCGTTCAGCTCGGTGGTACGGATCATGCCGTCCTTCTTACCCTGGGCGATCAGGGCCTGCAGCGCATTCTGCAGCTCTTCCATGTTCTTGGGGGGTTGTTTCTTCGGTGCGCTCATTTGTTACACTCCCTTTTTTCTTTCATGCTGTTAGACTATATACCGATTTTCTTCCTTTGGCAAGGGGTTTTTCTATAAATTTTTTAATTTTTTGCAGCTTTCGGCGGTTTTTGTCGGCGGTCTGTATCATTTTACCCCGAATATCCCCAAAACATACAGTTTACTTTTTGTGTAAAATTTTGTATAATGGCGAAAATAGGTAATTGTGACCTTTATTCCTGATTCCGAGGTGTATCCTATGACCGACCTGAATAAGATTCGCAACTTTTCCATCATCGCCCATATCGACCACGGCAAGTCCACCCTGGCGGACCGGCTTATGGAAGAATGCGATGCCATCGATCAGCGCCAGCGTGCCGAACAGCTGCTGGACTCCATGGAGTTAGAGCGTGAGCGGGGCATTACCATCAAAGCCACCGCCGTGCAGCTGACCTATACCGCCGACAATGGGCAGACTTACGCCCTGAACCTGATTGACACCCCCGGCCATGTGGACTTCAACTATGAAGTCAGCCGCTCCCTGGCTGCCTGCGAAGGTGCCGTGCTGGTGGTGGATGCCTCCCAGGGTGTGGAAGCCCAGACCCTGGCCAACACCTATCTGGCCATCGATGCCGGTCTGGAAGTGCTGCCTGTGATCAATAAGATCGACCTGCCCTCTGCCCGGCCTGCGGAAGTGAAGGCCGAGGTGGAAGATATCATCGGCATTCCCGCGGAGGATTCTCCCGAAATTTCCGCCAAGAACGGCATCAACATTCACGATGTGCTGGAAATGATCGTGCGGGATGTGCCCGCCCCCGCAGGCGACCGGGAAGCCCCCCTGCAGGCGCTGATTTTTGACAGCCAGTACGATTCCTACCGGGGCGTTATCGTCTACACCCGCATTCAAGAAGGTACCGTCCGGCCCGGCATGGAGATCAAAATGATGGCCACCGGTGCCCAATATAAGGTAGTGGAAGTGGGCACCATGAGCCCCTACGGACTCAGCCCCAAGGATGCTCTGGGCGCAGGCGAAGTTGGTTATATCACCGCTTCCATTAAGACCGTGGCCGATACCCAGGTGGGTGACACCATCACCTGCGTGGAAAACCCCGCATCCGAACCCCTGCCCGGCTACCGCCCCGTGCAGCCCATGGTCTATTCCGGCGTGTACCCCGCCGACGGTGCCAAGTATCAGGATCTCCGGGACGCTTTGGAAAAGCTGAAGCTGAACGACGCCTCCATGAGCTATGAGCTGGAAAGCTCCATCGCCCTGGGCTTCGGCTTCCGCTGCGGCTTCCTGGGACTGCTGCACATGGAGATCATCCAGGAGCGTCTGGAGCGGGAATACAATCTGGATCTGATCACCACCGCCCCCAATGTTGTGTACCGCATTACCAAGAACACCGGCGAAGTGCTGATGGTCTACACCCCTCTGGATTACCCCGATCCCATGGAGATCCAGCTGGCGGAAGAGCCCTTCGCCAAGGTCAGCCTCATTGCCCCCCAGGAATATGTGGGCAACATCATGGAGCTGGCTCAGCAGCGCCGTGGCGAATTCAAGGATATGGTGTATCTGGACGCCAACCGTGTGGAGCTGCACTATGAAATGCCCCTGAATGAGATCATTTACGATTTCTTCGATGCCCTGAAGTCCCGGACCCGTGGCTACGGCTCTTTGGACTACGAACTCATCGGCTACCGTCCCTCCCGGCTGGTGAAGCTGGATATTCTGCTCAACGGCGACATTGTGGACGCCCTGAGCTTCATCCTCTTCGCGGATAACGCCTACCCCCGTGCCCGGAAGATCTGCGAGAAGCTGAAGGAGAACATCCCCAGAGCCCAGTTTGAGATCCCGGTGCAGGCGGCCATCGGCGGCAAGATCATTGCCCGGGAAACCATCAAGGCGCTGCGCAAGGATGTGCTGGCCAAGTGCTAC
>JAFSEW010000066.1 GCA_017435525.1 Oscillospiraceae bacterium
GCCAAGGGCAAGGCTGTCACCAACATGGAGGACGGCATTGCAGCCGCAGCCGAGATCGGCTACCCCGTTCTGGTTCGTCCCTCCTTCGTTCTGGGCGGCCGCGCCATGCAGATCGTCGCCAACGATGCACAGCTGCGCCACTACCTGCAGACCGCCGTTGAAATCGACGAGGACAAGCCTGTTCTGGTGGACAAGTACATCGAGGGCCGCGAGGTGGAGATCGATGCCATCTGCGACGGCAGAGATGTGTTTGTACCCGGTATCATGGAGCTGGTGGAACGCACCGGTGTCCACTCCGGTGACTCCGTGTCTGTCTACCCCTCTTTCTCCATCTCCAATAAGGTCAAGGGCATCATTTTGCAGTATGCCAAGAAGCTGGGCCTGGGCATCGGCATCGTTGGCCTGTTCAACATCCAGTTCATCGTTGACAAGGATGACAATGTGTTCATCATCGAAGTCAATCCCCGTTCTTCCCGTACCGTTCCCTTCCTGAGTAAGGCTACCGGCTACTCGCTGGCTGATATTGCCACCGAGGTAATTCTGGGCAAGAGCCTGAAGGAGCAGGGCATCTTCGATATCTACCCCGAAGAGAAGAAGCGCTTCTATGTCAAGGCTCCTGTGTTCTCCTTCAACAAGATCCGCGGCCTGGATGCTTACCTGTCCCCCGAAATGAAGTCCACCGGCGAAGCCATCGGCTATGACCGCACCATGACCCGCGCTGTGTATAAGGCACTGCAGGCTTCCGGTATGCATCTGCAGAACTACGGCACCGTTCTGGCTACCATTGCGGATAAGGACAAGGAAGAGGCGCTGCCTCTGATCCGCCGTTTCTATCAGCTGGGCTTCAATATTGAAGCTACCCGCGGTACTGCCCGGTTCCTGAAGGAGCATGGCATCCGTACCCATGCCATGGATAAAATCAGCAGCGGCAGCGAAGAAATTCCCAATGCATTGCGCCAGGGCCACATTGCCTACGTGATCAACACCAAGGACCCCGGCTCCAACGAGAACGACGGTCACCAGATTCGCCAGATCGCTACTGAGCACAATGTTTCCCTGTTTACTGCGCTGGATACTGTCCGGGTCCTGCTGGATGTTCTGGAAGAGACCACGCTGACCATTTCCACCATCGACGCATAAGGAGCTGCCATGAAACAGAGCATTTTTGAAATTCTGGAAAATGTACGGCTGGTTCCGGGCGTTTTCCGTATGAAGCTGAAGGGCGATACTTCTGCCATTACCGCACCCGGCCAGTTCGTTAATATTCAGCTGGACGGAATGTTCCTGCGCCGTCCCATTTCCGTGTGTGATGTGCAGGGCGATGTCCTGACCATTATCTACAAGGTGGTGGGCAAGGGCACTGAGGCTATGAGCAAGATGGAAGGCGGAAAGCTGGATATCCTCACCGGCCTGGGCAATGGCTACGATCTGTCCGCAGCAGGGGAGAAGCCCGTGCTGCTGGGCGGCGGTGTTGGCGTACCCCCCATGTACCTGCTGGCAAAGAAGCTGGTGGAAGCGGGCAAGGTGCCCACCGTTATTCTGGGCTTTAACAAGCAGGAAGAAATCTTCTACGAAGAAGAATTCAAGGCCCTGGGCTGCAAGGTTTATGTGACCACCGTAGATGGTTCTTACGGTATCAAGGGCTTTGTCACCGATGCACTGCGGGAAGTGGCGTATACCCACTTCTTCACCTGCGGCCCTGAGCCTATGCTGAAGGCCGTTTACCGGGCCAGCACCACCTCCGGCCAGATGAGCTTTGAAGAGCGTATGGGCTGCGGTTTCGGTGCCTGCGTGGGCTGCTCCTGCGAAACCCTGACCGGCTATAAGCGCATCTGCAAGGATGGCCCCGTAATGCGGAAGGAGGAGATCAAATGGGCAGACTGAATGTGAATCTGTGCGGAATCGAACTGGATAATCCGGTGATTCCCGCTTCCGGTACTTTTGGCTACGGCTATGAATTTGCAGAGCTGTATGATATTAACTGCCTGGGTACATTCTCCTTTAAGGGAACCACCAAAGATTCCCGCTTTGGTAACCCCACCCCCAGAATTGCCGAGTGCACTGCCGGTATGATCAATGCCGTGGGCCTGCAGAATCCCGGCGTGGAAAAGGTGATTTCTCACGAGCTGCCCAAACTGAAGGAGGTATTCCACAAGCCGGTGATGGCCAATGTTTCCGGCTTCAGCGTGGAGGACTATGCCTACACCTGTGAAAAGCTGGATAAAGAGGAGCAGGTGGGCTGGCTGGAAGTGAATATCAGCTGCCCCAATGTCCATGGCGGCGGCATGAGCTTTGGCACTGACCCTAAGGCTGCCGCGGAAGTTACCGCAGCTGTGAAAAAGGTCACCACCAAGCCCGTGATCCTGAAGCTTTCTCCCAATGTTACCGATATCGTATCCATTGCAAAGGCTTGTGAAGATGCCGGTGCTGATGGCATCAGTCTGATCAACACCTTGCTGGGTATGCGTATCGATCTGAACCGCAGAAAGCCTGTCATTGCCAATAAGATGGGTGGCTTCTCCGGCAGCGCTATCTTCCCGGTGGCAGTCCGGATGGTCTATCAGGTTGCCAACGCCGTGAAGGTGCCTGTGGTGGGCATGGGCGGTGTCAGCTGCGCAGAAGATGTGATTGAAATGATGCTGGCAGGTGCTGCCGCTGTGGAAGTGGGCGCTGCCAATCTGGTGAATCCCTATGTCTGCCGCGATATTGTGGAAAGGCTCCCTGAAGTTATGGATAAGTATAGAATCAATACATTAAGTGAAATTATAGGAGGCGCAAAATAATGGGTAAGGACGTAATTGTTGCATGTGACTTTGCTTCTGCTGAAGCAACCTTCGCATTCCTGGATAAGTTTGCCGGCTGTGAGCGGAAGCCTTTTCTGAAGATCGGCATGGAGCTGTACTACGCAGAAGGCCCCGCTATCGTTAAGGAGATCAAGGCCCGTGGCCACAAGATCTTCCTGGATCTGAAACTCCACGACATTCCCAACACCGTTAAGAAGGCTATGGCCGTTCTGCGGAATCTGGATGTGGATATCACCAACCTCCACGCTGCCGGCACCAAGAACATGATGCGCGCAGCCCTGGAAGGCCTGACCCGTGAAGACGGCACCCGTCCTCTGCTGATCGCCGTGACCCAGCTGACCTCCACCGATCAGGAAAGTATGGAGAACGATCTGATGATCCACGCTCCCATTGATGAAGTGGTTATGCACTATGCCAAGTGCGCTGAGGAAGCCGGTCTGGATGGTATCGTCTGCTCTCCTCTGGAGGCAGGTAAGGTACACGATACCTGCGGCAAGAATTTCCTGACTGTTACCCCCGGTGTCCGCTTTGCCGACGGCGATGTGGGTGACCAGAAGCGCGTCATGACCCCCGCTGCCGCAAAGGAAATCGGCTCCGACTATATCGTGGTGGGCCGTCCCATTACCGCTGCCGCTGATCCCGTTGCCGCCTATGCGCGCTGCGTGGCTGAATTCTGCGACTGAGAGGAGATACATCATGGAAGCTTATAAGAGAGAGTTTATTGAATTCCTGCAGGGTGCAGGCGTTTTGAAGTTCGGTGATTTCACCGCAAAGTCCGGCCGCAAGATTCCTTACTTTGTCAATGCCGGCATGATCAAGACCGGTGACCAGATCACCAAGATGGGTGAATTCTATGCCAAGGCTTATTTTGACAAGCTGGGCAAGAAGCAGGCTGTTCTGTACGGTCCCGCCTACAAGGGTATTTCTCTGTCCATTTCCGCTGCGGTTGCTCTGAGCAAGAACGGCCTGAATGTGCCCTTCTTCTTCAACCGCAAGGAAGTGAAGGATCACGGCGAAGGCGGCACCTTCGTGGGTTATGTGCCCCAGGCCGGTGAAGAGATCGTTATTATCGAGGATGTGATCACTGCCGGTACCGCCATCCGGGAAAGTATGGAGATCCTGAAGCACCTGGAAGGCACCAAGGTCGTTGCCACCTTCATTATGGTTGACCGCAAGGAGAAGGGCCAGACCGAGAAGGGCGCCATGCAGGAGATCGAAGAGCAGTTCGGCTTCCCTGTATACAGCGTTGTGGATGTGTATGATATCATCGAGTACCTGGAAGAAGACCCTGCCAACGAAGAGAATGTGACCCGCATTAAGAACTATCTGGCTGTGAACGGAGCAAAGTGATGAGAAGTCTGATCGATATTGTTGATTTTTCCGTGGAAGAGCTGCAGCAGCTGCTGGATACTGCCTGCGACATTATCGCCAATCCCGATAAGTACGCTGAGTCCTGCAAGCGCAAGAAGCTGGCAACCCTCTTCTTCGAGCCTTCCACCCGCACCCGCCTGAGCTTTGAGGCTGCTATGTGGGAACTGGGCGGCAGCGTCATCGGCTTCAGTGAGGCCAGTTCTTCTTCCGCCGCTAAGGGCGAAAGCGTGGCGGATACCGCCAAGATGATCTCCTGCTATGCGGACATCATGGCCATGCGTCACCCCAAGGAGGGCGCACCTTATGTTGCTGCCAAGGCTGCAACGATCCCTGTGATCAATGCCGGTGACGGCGGTCACTGCCATCCCACCCAGACCCTGGCCGATCTGCTGACCATCTACAGAGAGCACGGCCACTTCGACGGCCTGACCATCGGCTGCTGCGGTGACCTGAAGTACGGCCGTACCGTGCATTCCCTGATTTCTGCCATGAGCCGCTATCAGAATGTGAAGATTGTGCTGATCTCTCCCGAAGAACTGAAGCTGCCTGACTATATCAAGGAAGAGGTTCTGGATAAGAACAACATGACCTATGTGGAGACAACTTCTCTGGAAGAGGCCATGCCTTCCCTGGATGTGCTGTATATGACCCGCATTCAGCGTGAACGCTTTGACGATATCGCTGTATATGAGCGGCTGAAGGACAGCTATATTCTTACCCCCGAGAAGCTGGTTACCGCAAAGGAGTCCATGCGGATTCTGCATCCGCTGCCCAGAGTCAATGAGATCAGCGTCAAGGTGGACGAGGATCCCAGAGCGGCTTATTTCCGCCAGGCTCTGAACGGCAAATACATGCGCATGGCGCTGATCCTAAAGCTTCTGGCTGAAGCTGAACAGGGCTTGCAGATGCCTGAGCAGACAGATGTGCTGGTGGGCAAGCTCCGCTGTGAGAATCCCCGCTGCATCACCTCCTGCGAGCAGGAACTGGAGCATGTTTTCAAGAAAGCCGAAGGTGAGGAAGGCGTTTACCGCTGCATTTACTGCGAAGCAAAGAAGCACCTGAACTGATGGAAAATACCCCCGGCGCAATCTGCGAAAACTTACACAAAAAAGCGATTGCCGCCGGGGGATTTCGTATTAAAATGGTAAAAAATGTCGATGCTATTTTTCTATTTCTTGACATGGATATTTCCCCATGTTAGAATAGCGTTGTACTTTTGATACTGCTTTCTGCGACTGACGGATTTGTGGATGACCACAGGGGAACAGAGAGTTTTTTTGCCGACCGTCTGGGCGCATTTAGCTGCTATGGCTGAGTGCGCTCTTTTTGCGTTAAAGGAGGAACTGCTGTGAAAAAAATCGGTATCATCATGGGCAGCGACAGCGATCTGCCTATCATTCAAAAGGCCGTGGACGTGCTGAAGTCTTTTGGCGCGCCCTATGAGGTTCATATCTATTCCGCTCACCGGACCCCCGTCGAAGCTAGGGATTTTGCACTTTCCGCAAGAGACAATGGCTTCGGCGTTTTGATTGCTGCAGCCGGTATGGCAGCTCACCTGGCCGGTGCCATTGCCGCCAACACCACGCTGCCTGTGATCGGCATTCCCTGCAAGGGTCCTGTGCTGGATGGCCTGGACGCGCTGCTTTCCACTGTGCAGATGCCTACCGGTATTCCCGTAGCAACTGTTGCTGTAAATGGCGGCGCCAATGCTGCACTGCTGGCTCTGCAGATTCTGGCCGTGTCCGATGCAGACCTGGCTGCCAAGCTGGATGCCAAGCGTGCAAATGATGCAGCCGCAGTCCTGGCAAAGGACGCCGCTGTGATGGAAAAACTGTAAATTTCTACCGAAAAGGAGATAAAATATTATGGAAAAGAAGCTTGTTTACACCGGTAAGACCAAGGACGTTTTTGCTCTGGAGAATGGCAACTATCTGCTGAAGTTTAAGGACGACTGCACCGGCAAGGACGGTGTGTTTGATCCCGGCGAGAACAGCGTCGGCCTGACCATTGAAGGCGTTGGCGATGTGAATCTGCGCATGTCTATTTATTTCTTTGAGAAGATCAATGCTGCGGGCATTCTGACCCACTATGTCAGCGCCGATCTGGAGAACACCACCATGGAGGTTCTGCCCGGTAAGGTGTTCGGCAAGGGCCTGGAAGTTATCTGCCGCTATAAGGCTGTTGGCAGCTTCTTCCGCCGCTATTCTGACTACTGCACCGAAGGCCAGGATCTGCCCGCTTATGTGGAAACCACCTTCAAGAATGACGCAAAGGGCGATCCCCTGGTCACCAAGGACGGCCTGGTGGATCTGGGCGTCATGACTGCTCAGCAGTACGATGATCTGAAGGCTATGACCCAGGCTATCACCAAGATCGTTGCTGACGATCTGAAGGAAAAGGGCCTGGATATGTACGACATCAAGTTCGAGTTCGGCTACAACGATAAGGGCGAAGTGATGCTGATCGACGAGATCGCTTCCGGTAATATGCGCGTCTACAAGGACGGCGAGTATGTGGACCCCATGACTCTGAACAAGCTGTTCTTTGCCTGATCAACTGTTTTTCGCAAAAGGAGAATCCAATGGGAGGATTTTTTGGAATCGCATCCAAGCAGGATGCCATGGTGGATGTGTTTTTCGGCGTTGACTACCACACCCATCTTGGTACCCGCAGAGGCGGCATGGCCGCGTATGACCCGGTTCGCGGTTTGCAGAGAGTCATTCACAATATCGAGAACTCTCCCTTCCGCACCAAGTTTGAACGCATTTTTGATGAAATGCAGGGTACTTCCGTAATCGGTTGCATCAGTGACACGGATCCTCAGCCGCTGCTGATCCGCAGCCGACTGGGTACTTACGCCATTTCTACTGTTGGCATTATCAACAATTCTGATGCGCTGATTGAGCAGTATCTGTCTTTCAGCGGCGGTCACTTTGATGCCATGACCGGCGGCAGGGTAAACTCGACTGAGCTTTGCGCTGCCCTGATCAATCAGAAGAGCAGCTTCGCTGAAGGCGTGCAGTTTGCCCAGAGTGTCATTGAAGGCACTGCCAATATTCTGATCCTGACCCAGGAAGGCCACCTGATTGCGGCCAGAGACCGCATGGGCCGTATCCCTGTTCAGATCGGTAAGAATGAAAATGGCTACTGCGCTTCTTTTGAGGAATTTGCCTTTACCAAGCTGGGCTATGAACCTGTAAAGGAACTGGGACCCGGTGAAGTTGTGGAAATCACCAGCGATGGTATGACTCAGCTGGTCGCCCCCGGTAAGGAAATGCGGATGTGTGCATTCCTGTGGAGCTATTACGGCTATCCCACCTCTACTTATGAAGGCGTCAATGTGGAAGCCATGCGCTACCGCAACGGCGCAGCCATTGCCGAGCGCGACATGGCCCAGGGCAGAAGCATGGAGCTGGACTATGTCGGCGGTGTGCCGGATTCCGGTACCCCTCACGCCATCGGCTATGCGAACCGCACCGGCAGACCTTTTGCCAGAGCGTTTATCAAGTATACCCCCACCTGGTCCAGAAGCTTTACCCCTGCCCGTCAGTCTGACCGGAATAAGATTGCCAAGATGAAGCAGATTCCTGTGCATGAGCTGATCGTGGGAAAGAACCTGCTGTTTGTGGATGATTCCATTGTCAGAGGTACGCAGCTTCGGGAAACTGTGGAATTCCTCTATGAGAACGGTGCGAAGTCGGTTCACATGCGCTCTGCATGTCCGCCGATTATGTATGGCTGCAAGTATCTCAACTTCTCCCGCTCTACCAGCGATATGGATCTGATTACCCGTCAGACCATTGTGGAGCTGGAAGGTGAGGAAGGCCTGAAGCACATTGAAGAATATGCCGATGGCAACAGCGAACGCGGAAAGAAGATGCGTAAGTGCATCTGTGAAAAGTTTAAGTTTGCTTCTCTGGGCTTTCAGACTATTGACGGTGTGGTAAATGCCATTGGTATTGAGCCCTGTAAGCTGTGTACCTATTGCTGGAACGGAAAGGAATAAGAAATGGATCATAAGAATTCTAAATCTGAAGCTTACGCCGCTGCCGGTGTGGATATCACTGCCGGCTACAAGGCTGTCGAGCTGATGAAGAAGCATGTTGCCCGCACCAGAAATGCAGGCTGCCTGGACGATGTGGGCGGCTTTGGCGGCTGCTTTGGCCTGCCCGTGGCAGGTATGGAAGAGCCTGTTCTGGTGTCCGGAACCGATGGCTGCGGCACCAAGGTGAAGATGGCCATCCTGATGGACAAGCATGATACCATCGGCATTGATGCTGTGGCTATGTGTGTCAATGATATCATCTGTGTGGGTGCAAAGCCCCTGTTCTTCCTGGATTATATTGCCTGCGGCAAGAATATTCCTGAGAAGATTGCTGCGATCGTTGCCGGTGTTGCCGAGGGCTGTGTTCAGTCCGGTGCTGCGCTGATCGGCGGTGAAACTGCTGAGCATCCCGGCATGATGCCTGTGGAAGAGTATGACCTGGCAGGTTTTGCTGTGGGTATCGTGGATAAGAAGAAGATTCTGGACAATACCCGCATGGCTGCCGGCGATGTGGTGATTGCCCTGGCTTCCAGCGGCATTCACTCCAACGGCTTCAGCCTGTGCCGCAAGGTATTCAATATTGATAACAATGATCCCAAGCTGTATGTGCCCTGTGAGGCCCTAGACGGCGCTACCGTAGCCGAAACCCTGCTGACTCCCACCCGCATCTATGTGAAGAGTGTTCTTGCACTGCTGGAGCAGGTGGATGTGAAGGGTATCAGCCATATTACCGGCGGCGGCTTCTATGAGAATATTCCCCGCAGCGTGCCCAACGGCCTGTGCGCAAGAATTGAGCGCTCCGCTGTGAAGGTGCTGCCCATCTTCGATCTGATTGCCAAGGAAGGCAATGTGTCTGAGCGGGATATGTTCAATACCTACAACATGGGTGTCGGCATGAGCATTGTGGTGCCTGCTGCTGAAGCAGAGAAGGCCATCGAGATTCTGAAGGCCCACGGCGAGGATGCCTACCTGATCGGTACCATCGTGGAAGGCGACGAGAAGATCGAGATTATCTAAAATATTGTCGGACTGCCTGTGCCGATCACGGGTACAGGCGGTTCGTCCTGTTTGAAAGGCGGTTGCTTATGGCGAATAAGAGAATAGCCGTTCTGGTTTCCGGCGGCGGCACCAATCTTCAGGCCTTGATCGATGCCCAAAGCAGAGGCGAATTGGGCGGCGGCGAGATTGTTGCTGTCATTTCTTCCAAAGCCGGTGCCTATGCACTGGAGCGTGCCAGGAATGCCGGGATTGCCGGTTATGTACTTCCCCGGAAGGAATTTGATTCCAACCAGGCTATGACGGTTGCATTGGTAGAAATGCTGAAAAAGCTGGACATTGATCTGGTAGTCCTGGCAGGATGTATGATCATCTTTACCCAGGAACTGGTGGATGCCTATCCCAATGCGATTATGAATGTGCATCCTGCGCTGATTCCGTCTTTCTGCGGCCCTGGCTATTATGGCCTGCATGTCCATGAGGAAGCGCTGCGTTACGGTGTGAAACTTTCCGGCGCAACGGTGCATTTTGTCAGTGCGGAATGTGATGGCGGCCCCATCATTGCCCAGAAGTCTGTGGCAGTGCGCCATGGGGACACCCCGGAAACGCTGCAAAAGCGGATTATGGAGGAGGCGGAATGGAAGCTTCTGCCGGAAGCTGTTTCGCTGTTCTGCCAGGAAAGACTGTCCGTTGAAGGCAGAAATGTGATTATTAAAGAGGAGAGCGTGTAATATGAATGTCTATGAAATCGGCTGTCTGAAAGAAAAGCTTTCCACCAACGCCTATCCCGGCCGCGGTATCATTCTGGGCATTACCCCTGATGGCAAGAAGTCTGTTGCTGCCTATTTCATCATGGGCCGCAGCGTGAATTCCCGCAACCGTGTATTCCAGCTTGAGCCTGACGGCATCCGTACCGAGGCCCACGATCCCAGCCTGATGAAGGATCCCCACCTGATCATCTATCATCCCGTTCGCGAAGCAGGCTGCGGCCTGATCGTTACCAACGGCGACCAGACAGATACCATTTGGGAGTATCTGGCCAGAGGCGAAAGCTGGGAAGCTGCCCTGCGTACCCGCATGTTTGAAGATGACGGCCCCAACTGGACACCCCGTATTTCCGGTCTGCTGGCCGGCGACGGCAGCTACAAGATGTCCATCCTGAAGGCTGCCGATGCTGAAGGCAGCGCCTGCACCAGATTCTTCTGGGAATATCCCGCCATTGCCGGACTGGGCCATTTCCTCCATACTTATGTCTGCGACGGAAATCCCGTGATCCCCACTTTCCAGGGCGAGCCTGAGCGGGTGGCTATGGACAATGATATGGAAGCTTTCACCGCTATGCTGTGGGAGAACCTGAACCCCGATAATAAGATTTCCCTGTTTGTTCGCTATACCGATCTGCAGACCGGCGAGGTAGAGCAGCGGATTCTGAACAAGCATGTATAAAGGAGAGAGATCATGAAGGAATTTGAACTGAAGTATGGCTGCAACCCCAATCAGAAGCCTGCGAAGCTGTATATGCATGATGGCAGCGAACTGCCCATCACCATTCTGAATGGCCGTCCCGGCTATATCAACTTTATGGATGCCCTGAACTCCTGGCAGTTGGTCAAGGAACTGAAGGAAGCTACCGGCATGGCTTGTGCCACTTCCTTTAAGCATGTTTCTCCCACCTGTGCCGCTGTAGGCAAGCCCCTGCCTCTGGAGCTGAAGAAGGCTTGCTTTGTAGAAAATGTGGAAGGCCTGGATGAGAATCCTCTGGCCTGTGCCTATGTCCGCGCCCGTGGTGCAGACCGTCTCTGCTCCTTTGGCGACTGGGTAGCTCTGTCTGATGTCTGCGACGAACTGACCGCCAAGCTGATCGCGCCTGAGGTTTCTGATGGTGTTATCGCTCCCGGCTATACTGAGGAGGCCCTGGCTATTCTGAAGGCCAAGCGCAAGGGCGGCTATAATGTGGTTGCCATTGATCCTGACTATGTTCCCACCGAGGTGGAAAACAAGCAGATCTTCGGTATCACCTTCCAGCAGGGCCGCAACAACTTCAAAATTGGCCGTCACCTGTTGGAGAACATTGTTACAGACAACAAGGAATTGCCTGAGTCTGCCAAGATCGACCTGATTGTTTCTCTGATCACCCTGAAGTACACCCAGTCCAACTCTGTGTGCTTTGCATACGATGGACAGGCCATCGGCGTGGGCGCCGGTCAGCAGAGCCGCGTTCATTGCGTCCGTCTTGCCGGCGGCAAGGCTGACACCTGGTTCCTGCGTCAGCATCCCAAGACCCTGGCGCTGCCTTTCCGTCCTGACCTGGGTCGCCCCGGCCGTGACAATGTTATCGACGGCTATATCAACGGCAATGAGGAAGATGTCTGCGCAGAAGGTATCTGGCAGAATTACTTTACCTGCCGTCCTGAGCCCCTGACTGCTGAGGAAAAGCGTGCATGGCTGGATTCCCGTGATGCGGTAGCACTGGGTTCCGATGCATTCTTCCCGTTCCCCGATTCTGTCAAGCGTGGCGCTGCATCCGGCGTTAAGTACATTGCGGAACCCGGCGGCTCTATTCGCGACGATCTGGTTATCGAAGAGTGCAACAAGAATGGCATGGTTATGGCGTTCACCGGCATGCGTCTGTTCCACCACTAAAAATTCCCCCAGGGACAGCCTGTTCGGGCTGTCCCTGTCGGTGCGTTTTAGGCACCCCCGAAAAAGATAAATTCAGGAGGTCAACATGAAATTACTGGTCGTGGGCGGCGGTGGCCGTGAGCATGCCATTATCCGCGCCCTGAGAAAGAACCCTGCGGTTGAAGATATTTTTGCACTGCCCGGCAACGCAGGTATGGCTGATGATGCCACCTGTGTCAATATCGGCGCAAAGGATATTCCTGCCATTGTGGAATTTGCAGTGGCAAACAAGATAGATTATGCTGTAGTAGCACCGGACGATCCTCTGGTTCTGGGCTGCGTGGATGCGCTGGAAGAGAAGGGGATTCCTTGCTTCGGTCCCAGAGCCAACGCTGCAATTATTGAGGGCAGCAAGGTGTTCTCCAAGAATCTGATGAAGAAGTACGGCATTCCCACCGCTGCCTATGAAGTGTTCAGCGACATGACTGCTGCGCTGGCGTATCTGGATAATGCGCCGATTCCCACCGTTATCAAGGCAGATGGTCTGGCTCTGGGCAAGGGTGTGATTATTGCCCAGACCCGTGAGGAAGCCAAGGCTGCTGTGCGTTCCATGATGGAAGATAAGATGTTCGGCACCAGCGGCGACAATATTGTCATTGAAGAGTTCCTCACCGGTCCCGAGGTCAGCGTTCTGGCCTTTACCGATGGCGAATCCCTGGTTCCTATGGTTTCCTCTATGGACCATAAGCGGGCAGGGGATAATGATACCGGCCTGAACACCGGCGGCATGGGTACCGTGGCACCCAACCCTTATTATACCGATGCTGTTGCGGCAGAGTGCATGGAAAAGATTTTCCTGCCCACCGTGGGTGCTATGAATGCCGAAGGCCGTACCTTTAAGGGCTGCCTGTATTTCGGCCTGATGCTCACACCCAACGGCCCCAAGGTTATTGAATATAACTGCCGTTTCGGCGATCCCGAAACCCAGGTTGTGCTGCCCCTGCTGGAAAGTGACCTGCTGACTGTGATGCAGGCTACCACCAACGGCACGTTGAAGGATGTGGATGTGTGTTTTGCATCCAAGCATGCCTGCTGCGTCATTACCGCATCTGCCGGTTATCCTGCTTCCTATGGCAAGGGTTATCCCATTGCCATGACGGAAGAAGCAAAGGCTCACACCTATGTTGCCGGTGCTGCTGACAAGGACGGCGTACTGGTAACAGCCGGTGGCCGCGTTACCGGCACCACCGCCATTGCAGACTCCCTGGAGGATGCAATCCGTGAGGCTTACCGCCTGGCTGACGGTGTGCAGTTTGAGAACGCATACCGCAGAAGCGATATTGGTCAGCGGGCGCTGGCCGCAAAACAGTAAGGAGGCCCAACCATGGTTTATCGCGTTTATGTTGAAAAGAAAGCCGGTCAGACCCATGAAGCCGACGGCCTGCTGCGTGAAATCCGTGATTTCCTGCAGATCGATGGCCTGACTTCTGTGCGTGTTCTGAACCGTTATGATGCAGAAAATATTGATGAGAAGCTGTTCTGCTATGCAGTGAATACTGTTTTCTCTGAGCCTCAGGTGGATGATGTGACCTATGAAGTGCCCCAGGGCCAGATCGTGTTTGCTGTGGAGCCCCTGCCCGGTCAGTACGATCAGCGGGCAGACTCTGCCGCGCAGTGTATCCAGATCATTTCTCAGGGCAACCGCCCCATCATCCGCACTGCCAAGGTCTATGTCCTGGCAGGCGAGCTGACTCAGGAGAATATTGCAGCCATTAAGAAGCATGTGATCAACGCTGTGGAAAGCCGCGAGGCTTCGCTGGAGCTGCCCGAGACGCTGACTGTGAAGCATGCAGCTCCTGAGACTGTTGCCACTGTGGAAGGCTTTATCGGCCTGGACGATGCAGGCCTGGCCGAACTGCTTGACAAGCTGGGTCTGGCTATGGATCTGGATGATCTGAAGTTCCTGCAGGGCTACTTCCGGGATGCAGAACACAGAGATCCCACCATTACCGAAATCCGCGTGGTGGATACCTACTGGTCTGACCACTGCCGCCATACCACTTTCTCTACCCATCTGGAGAATGTGAAGATCGACGATCCCGCTGTGCAGGCTGCCTATGAGAGCTACCTGGCAGGCAGAGTGGAAGTCTACGGCGAGGAAAAGGCTGCGCAGCGTCCTCAGACCCTGATGGACATTGCTACCATCGGTGCAAAGGTGCTGAAAAAGCGCGGCCTGCTGCCTGAGCTGGACGAAAGCGAAGAAATCAACGCCTGCTCCATCCATGTCAACGCCAAAGTCAACGGCGAGGATCAGGACTGGCTGCTGATGTTCAAGAATGAGACCCACAACCATCCCACTGAGATCGAGCCTTTCGGTGGCGCAGCCACCTGTATCGGCGGCTGTATCCGTGACCCCCTGTCCGGCCGTGCTTATGTCCATCAGGCTATGCGCGTTACCGGTGCCGGTGACCCCCGGAAATCCCTGAAGGAAACTCTGGCAGGTAAGCTGCCTCAGCGTAAGCTGTGCCAGACTGCTGCTGCAGGCTACTCTTCCTATGGCAACCAGATCGGCCTGGCAACCGGCCATGTGGCAGAGCTGTACCATGATGGCTATGTGGCAAAGCGCCTGGAGTGCGGCGCTGTGGTTGCTGCTGCTCCTGCTGTGAATGTCCGCCGCGAGTGCCCCGCACCCGGTGATGTAATCGTCCTGCTGGGCGGCCGTACCGGCCGTGACGGTATCGGTGGCGCTACCGGCTCCTCCAAGAGCCACAACATGAAGTCCCTGACTACCATGGCTTCCGAAGTTCAGAAGGGCAATGCCCCCGAAGAGCGTAAAATCCAGCGTCTGTTCCGTGATCCCAAGGTTACCCGGCTGATTAAGCGCTGCAACGACTTTGGTGCAGGTGGTGTTTCCGTTGCTATCGGCGAGCTGGCTGACGGCCTGCGGATTGATCTGGATGCTGTCCGCAAGAAGTACGAAGGCCTGGATGGTACGGAAATTGCCATTTCCGAATCCCAGGAGCGTATGGCCGTTGTGGTGGCACCTGAGGATGTGGATACCTTCATCGCAGCTGCAGAGCAGGAAAACCTGGAAGCTTACCGCGTGGCTGTGGTCACCGAGGAAGCCCGGATGGTCATGACCTGGAAGGGCAACGAAATTGCCAACCTGTCCCGTGAGTTCCTGAACACCAACGGTGCGGTGAAGCATGCTGGCGTGGAAGTGGCTGACCGCAAGGCACCCAACGATTTCATCGTGGAATCCGACCTGCGCAGCATTGCTTCCAGCCTGAAGTTTGCTTCCCAGAGAGGCCTGGTGGAGCGTTTCGACGCCACCATCGGTGCAAGCTCTGTGCTGATGCCTTTTGGCGGCAAGAATCAGTCCACCCCCACCCAGGCAATGGCAGCCAAGCTGCCCGTTCTGCCTGACCAGGAAACCGATATGGGCAGTCTCTTTGGCTGGGGCTGCGATCCTGACCTGCTGTCTGCTGATCCTTATATTGGTGCACAGGCCAGCATCATTTCCTCTGTTGCCAAAATCGTAGCAGCAGGTGCCGATTACAAGAAGGTCTACCTGACTCTGCAGGAGTTCTTTGAGAGACTGCGCACTGAACCCACCCGCTGGGGCAAGCCTTTCCAGGCGCTGCTTGGTGCACTGCAGGCACAGCTGGGCCTGAACGCTGCTGCCATCGGCGGTAAAGACTCCATGTCCGGTACCTTCCTGGATAAGGATGTACCTCCCACGGTTATTTCCTTTGCGATTGCACCCGTAAAGATCGGCGAAGTTATTTCCAATGAGTTTAAAGCAGCCGGTCACCCCGTTTACAAGTTCGGCAACACCAGCATGACAGACTACACCCAGCTGAAGGCTGCCTGGGAGCAGTATCATGCCCTGTGTCAGGCAGGCAAGGTCTGCGCGGCTTGGGCAGTGGATGCCGGCGGTATTGCTGAGGGTGTTATGAAGATGGCCTTCGGTAATGGCATCGGATTTAAGTCTGCGCCTGATGCCGGACTGCAGTACGGTGCTGCCTACGGTCAGATTATCGCCGAGCTGTCTGAAGAAGTCGAAGGCGCTGAGCTGATTGGTTGGACCACCAATGACGGCATGGTAACCTATGGTTCTGAGTCTGTTTCCATTGAAGAACTCTACAAGCTGAACACCGCTGTTTTGGAAAAGGTTTATCCCACCAAGACGGTTGAGACCGAGAAGGAGATTCCGGCCTTTGCGTATAGCAGCAACATTGTGGCAGCACCTGCCGTAAAGGTTGCCAAGCCCAAGGTTCTGATTCCTGTCTTCCCCGGCACCAACTGTGAGTATGACTCTGCCCGTGCTGTGATGGCAGCCGGCGGCGATGCCGAGATCGTTGTGATTCGCAACCTGACTGCCGAAGATGTTGCTGCAAGCGTGGAAAAAGTTGCTGCCAAGATCGAGGAAAGCCAGATGATCTTTATCCCCGGCGGCTTCTCCGGCGGTGACGAGCCTGACGGTTCCGCAAAGTTCATCACCGCATTCTTCCGCAATCCTGCCATTAAGGAGCAGGTGACCGAGCTGCTGGAGCAGCGGGATGGCCTGATGTGTGGTATCTGCAACGGCTTCCAGGCGCTGATCAAGCTGGGTCTGGTGCCCTACGGCAAGATCATCGACACCGATGCCAATTGCCCCACTCTGACCTATAACACCATCGGCCGTCACCAGAGCCGGATCGTGCAGACCCGGATTGCTTCCAACAAGAGCCCCTGGCTGAGCCTGATGAATGTGGGTGATATCGTGCATGTGCCTATTTCCCACGGCGAGGGCCGCTTCTTCGCAAGCGAAGAATTGGCACTGCAGCTGGCTGCCAACGGTCAGATTGCTACCCAGTATGTGGATCTGGAAGGCAAGCCCACCATGGATGCCGCTTTCAATCCCAACGGCTCCCTGTTTGCTATTGAAGGCATTACCTCTCCCGATGGCAGAGTATTCGGTAAGATGGGTCATAGCGAGCGTATCAGCGCCGGTCTGTACCGCAATGTCCCCGGCAACTACGACATCCGTATGTTCGAGGCTGCTGTGAAGTATTTCAAGTAAAAACAACAGGAAGAGAGCCTGTACCGAATGTGGTACAGGCTCTCTTTCATGTGCGTATTAGGCTTGGGCAATACTCTTGCTGCGCTTCTTGTAAATAATCATAAAAGCGGTCAGCTGACACAGGAAGGTAAATATCCAGGAGATCGGATAGGAGAAAAAGAGTGACTGAGGGGTGTGGTAGGCGGGAATCTGGAAAATGGTAAAGATCCACACAAGACGGATGCCGCATACACCCAGGACTGAGATCAACATGGGTGTAATGGATGCGCCAAGACCCCGTAGACCGCCGGTAGTTACATCCATCAAAGCACAAAGGAAATACGGTAATGTAACATAGGCAAACCGGATCATACCGTATTGAATGGCTTCCTGGGAATCTGTGATGTAGATGGAGAGCAGTTGCGGACCAAAGGCGTAAATTAAGGCGCTGAGGGTTATTGTAACCGTAATGGCACAGGCAAGGCAAATCAACAGAACATTTTTAGCCCGCTTATACTGTTTGGCACCGGCATTCTGGCCAATGAAATTCACAGAGGTTTGCTGGAACGCGTTAAATATCACATACAGAAAGCCCTCAATGCTAGCTGCGGCACCATTGCCGGACATCAAAATATCGCCGAAAGAATTGATGGAAGACTGGATGATGACATTGGAAATGGAGAAGAGGGAACTCTGGATACCCGCGGGCAGGCCGATTCGGATCATCTTCAGCAGCTGCGGCTTGTAGAAGCGAATTGCTTTTAATTCCAGGTGACAGGAATCCGTGCGCCGCATCAGCGCCCGGACCACCAGCACAGCAGAGACTGCCTGAGATGCAACAGTTGCTAATGCAACACCCTCTACATTCATGTGAAATGCAGTGACAAAGAAGATGTTCAATACCACATTAACAACACCGGAAAAGGCCAGGAAAATCAGCGGGCTTTTGGAATCACCGGCAGCTCTGAGAATAGATGCGCAGAAATTATAGACCATTGTGAAGATCATGCCGCCAAAATAGATCTTCATATACAATGAGGAAAGAGGAAGGACAGTCTCCGGTGTGCCCATCATACGCAGCAGCGGCTCAGAGAAGCAAACACCAACAACGGTTACGATCAGACCACCAACGATGGCTGTGGGAAGTGCGGTATGTACGATACGCTGGGCTTCCTCGTGCTGCTTGCCACCCAAAGCGTGGGCTACAGAGACACCGGAGCCTATGGAAAGGCCAATGAACAGGTTAATAATCAAATTGATCAGCGCACCTGTGGCGCTCACTGCTGCCACAGAAAGGCTGCCGCGATAGCGGCCTACAATTACCAGGTCTGCAGCGTTAAACAGCAGCTGCAGCAGACTGGTCAGAATGATGGGAATGGTGTAGGAAATAATGCTGGGGAACAAAGGCCCGTGCAGCATGCTTTGATTAAACCGACTCATCCGCTTCATAATATAACCTCACAAATCTCCTTATGGAAAATGTCGGACAGGTTTACTGAGCAGTAAGAAGAGCCCGTGCTTTTCTTGCTACGATGATCTCTTCGTTGGTGTCTACAATGTAGACACGCACAGCGCTGTCGGCAGCAGAGATATCATCGCCGCCTTTGGCGTGGGCGTTCTTTTGCAGATCCAACTTGACACCCAGGCATTCCAGACCTTCCAGAGACTTGGCACGAACATCTGCACTGTTGCGGCCGATACCTCCGCCGAATACAATGGCATCCACGCCGCCCATTGCGGCAGTATAGGCGCCAATGTATTTCTTAATGCCATAGGCATAGGCTTTCACGGCGTTCAGGCAGTCCTCGTTACCCTGATCGGCAGCTTCCTGAATATCCCGAAGGTCATTGGAAATACCGCCGGACATGCCATACAGACCGCTCTTGGTTTGCAGCATAGTCTTCACTTCCGCCAGATCCATGCCGCATTCTTCCACAAGATAGAAGATCACATAAGGATCCATATCGCCGATGCGGTTGTTCTGCAGAACACCGCACTGCAGGCTCATGCCCATAGTAGTGTCGATGCTGATGCCATTCTTGACTGCGCAAAGGCTGCCGCTGCCGCCTAAGTGACAACAGACCAGCTTCAGATCTTCACGCCCCATGGTTTTTGCGGTCCAGGTGGAGAGATACTCCAAGGAAGCACCGTGGAATCCATAACGGCGGATTGCGTGCTGCTTGCTCAACTCCAGGGGAATGGGATACAGGTAGGCTTCCGCAGGCATATTGGCATGGAAAGCAGTTTCAAAGGAGCCGATCAGCGGCGTGTTGGGCATAAGTGCCGCAAACTGCCGGATGGCGGCAATATAAGGAGGATTGTGGGCGGGGGCTACAGAATTGAAATCAGCCATAGCCTGCAGCACATCTTCAGTCAAATATTGAACACCGGTGACGCCCTTTGCGTGCACAACCTTAAAGCCAACGCAGGAAATTTCCCTCAGATCCCGAATACATCCGTTCAGAAGATGCTCCAACATGGCACTGATGGCTTCCCTATGGGTGGGAAAAACAGCATCCTCCCGGAGACTTTCACCGGTCAGATGATTTTTATGATAGCTAAGGCTTTTGGCGGCACCCACCCGTTCTGCTCCGCCGGATGCGAGAACCTGCTCACCGGCATCCATATCAAATAGCTGATATTTCAAAGAGGTACTGCCAACATTGCAAATCAGAATATTCATAGCATCGTCTCCTGTATATAGTATAGATTCAGAGGTCGTTTACCTCGATTACATGCAGTGTTTTACCTTCCACGCGGAAGCGAATATCCGCACCGGCAAAGGCTAATCCATAGATTCTGTCCGGAGAACGCTGATAGGAGGGTCTGGGGTCGTGAGAAAGAACGGCAATGGCGGCATCCCGCTTGCCTTCGGGGATGCGGATCAGAAGCTCTGCCGGGAAGTCCACATCCAGAATGAAATCTGCAGCGCTGTCCGTAAAGCCGCCTGTGGCATCTGTGCGGCAGTCAGAATAGGGGATATACGGCTTGATATCAAAGATGGGTGTGCCGTCCATCAGGTCAGCACCGGCCACATGCAATACCGTTCCGAAGGATTTGGTGTGCTCTACCTGCAGCAATTTCACACTGGACAGACCCAGATTGTTGGGACGGAAAGGGGAGCGGGTGGCGAATACACCAAGGCGTGTATTGCCCCCCAGTCTGGGAGGCCGCACGGTGGGAGACCATCCGCTGCGTACAGCCTCGGAAAATTGCCAGATCAGCCAAAGATGACTGAAATCTTCGATGCCCCGCAGGGCATCCGGATTCCGGAATTCCGGCTCAAACACAATGGTAGAATGAAGCTGCTCCACAAGGCTGCTTTGTCGGGGAATACCAAATTTTGTTGGGAAATCGCTCTTCATTCTGGCGATTACCTGGATCTGAACATCCTGCATGTTAACCACGCACCTTTCTGCAAAGGAAACTGATTCCAAATTCAGCAGCAAGCACCAGGCAAATTGAGGCACCCGAAGATGCACCCAGATAATAAGAAAGAATCAGTCCACCGATTCCACCGAACAGTGCAAACAGAACACATAAACCATGATATTGCATCTGATTTTTCGCAACATTTCTTGCTGCAGCACCGGGGAGAACCAGCAGGGAATTCAGAATCAGCAAACCTACCCAGGAAATTGATAATGTGACAACAACGGCAATAACCGCGGTAAAAACACCTTGGGCCAGTGCAACGGGAATACCACGGGAGGAAGCTAACTGCGGATGAATAGCTGAAAGAATCAGTCGGTTTCCGGCAAAGCACCAGAATATAACAATGGCCAGAAGGGTAATCCCCAGCAGACCGATCTGTGCGGGTGTGATGGAAAGAACATCGCCGATGAGGTAGCGATTGTATTTTGCAAAGCTGCCGCCGCCAAGGGTTGCAATGAAAATGCCAACGGCCACAGCAGTGCTGGAAAAGACGCCGATGATGGTATCCGCAGTCTGGTTGGAACGGCTGCGCACATAACTAAATAAAACGGAAAAAGCCAGCGCAAACAGAACAGCCACCCATGTAGGTGCTGCAACGCCGCAGATGCATCCGATAGCGATGCCTGTAAAGGCGCTGTGCCCCAGTGCATCGGAGAAGAAACTCATTCTGCCAGTAACAATCATGGTAGAACAGAGGCCGAACAGCGGCGACATTAAGATGATAGCCAAAAGCGCATTTGCCATAAACTTCCAGTGAAATATGGAAAATGGAAGCTCATCAAGCAGAGAATACCACAGTTCCATCATTGCTGTGCTCCTTTCCGATAGAAGATTCTGAAAAATGCGTCTCCGGAGAGAACGGCTTCCGGCGTTCCCTGATCAATAACACAGCCGTCGATCAAAACAACCTGGTCAGCATAACGGGAAAGCAGACCGAAATCGTGTGTGGTCATTAAAATAGAAAGGTCATAGGTATGACGGATTTCATCCAGCATATCCATAAGCTCTGTGTTGCCTGTGGTATCAACACCGGACAGGGGTTCGTCAAGGATCAGAATATTCGGCATCGGTTCCAGCGCCAAAGCCAGAAGTACCCGCTGCAACTCACCACCGGATAAAGTACCAATGCGCTTATCAATGAGATCTGTGCCATGCACCCGTGCAAGGCACTCCAGGACTTTCTGCCGCATGGCCTTCCCTAAACCAAGAAAAGCAGGCCGTTTGGACATGCAGCAGGCAAACAAGTCAGCAACACTAACCGGATCGCTGGGATCAAATGCGGGACTTTGGGGCACATAGCCGATTCGGGGTGCTCTTCTGTGCCGGATACCGGGAGCAGAAAAAGCGATGACACCGTCATATTCCCGCTGGCCTAAGATTGCCTTTAAAACGGTGCTTTTGCCGGCACCGTTGGGGCCAATCAAAGCAACCATCTCACCGCAGTGGACATGCATGGTGATATCTGAAACAATATAGTCATTGCCTGCTTTTACACTTACATTTTGCAGGCGCAGACAGCATGCGCTATTGCAGCCTTTGCCGTGAGGAATTGGACTCATTGAAGCGCCTCCCGTAATGTGTTGATGTTGTGATACATGGCAGCAAAATAACTGTCACCGGACATAGCCATATCCAGCGAATATGCAGGCAAGCCGGTTTCGGCTGTAATGATATTGGCAGCCGATGCTGACCCGCTGCGTTCCGTAAAGATTGCGGGAAGGCTGTGGGTTTGTGCCAGCTGAATCAAATGCTTCAATTGTGCGGCAGAGGCCTCACTGCCGGATTCTTCTTCCACAGCCTCCAGAATATGCAAGTCGAAGCTGTCAGCCAGATAAGAAAATCCGTCATGGAATGTTATCAGCTGACGGCAATGGAGATCCTGCAAGGCTTCTTCTCCGTAGGATTGCAAAGAATCCAGCTCGGCAAGAAGCGCAACCAGATTGGTATCAAAGTGTGCGGTATACTCCGGATACAGTTGCGTAAGACTGCGACAGATATTTTCAGCCATGGTCTTTGCGTATTTGGGAGACAGCCAGATGTGTGGGTCTCCCGCGTCCGTATGTTCGTGGTGGTGATCATGGTGGTGATCATGGTGGTGATGCTCCGCGTGGAGAAGTGAAACACCCTGTGATGCATCGATAATGTTTTTGGCACCTGCCAAGGCATCATCCAGAAAGTCTTCCAGGCCTGCACCGGATATCACAACAGCCTGTGCGTTTTCAATTGCCAGCATTTGATTGACCTGAAGGGTATAGTCATGCAGGCAGGATACGCTCTCTGTGATCAAACGGGTAACGGTAAGATTGGTTCCCTGACAAAGCCGCGATGTAAATTCATATACAGGCAGCGTTGTTGCCACAAGATCCGCGGAATGATCGGGAGTACAGCCGGAGAGCCAGCTGATCAGCAATATAAATATAAGAAAAAAAGCCAGGTGTTTCATGGGTCACTTCCATAGGTTTCTAGTGAAAAGAGATGGTGGGCAGAATACCACATATATATCATATCATAGAATGTCAAGAAAAAGCGGCTGCAAATTGCAGCCGCCAAAGATGTACCGTTTATTAGTGCGTTTCCAACCAAGCGTTGACCTTGGTCTTTGCCAGACGCTGAATATCCTCATTGGGATACTGGGATGCTTCACCACCGCACACATAGACAAAGTACAGACCGCCGGGAGTCTGGTACAGAGTTTCTTCATAGCCGGCGGGATCACCGAAATAACCGGAAACAAACTTCTTGATCAGGGTAGCGGTTTCGGTATCGTACTCCTTTTTGCAGATGATCTTCTTCATCGGATGTACCTCCTTTCCAGAAAATGCGAACTACGCTATTATACACATATGACTGAAAATGTCAAGACTTTTCCATAATTTACAAGTGAAATACCAATGTTTTCTGTGATTGCGTGAAGAAAAAGTCTGTGCTATACTAAAGAGCAGAGGTGATTGGCATGAAGGACATTCCAGTGTTTACAACGCAGAACGGTGTTGCCAGCCTGATTCTGCAGGAGATTCCCGCACAAGGATGCGCGTACATTCGGCTCCAGGCTACATTGTCGCCGGAACAGTTGCTGGCTGAGTGTATAGCTTTTTGCACAATGGTCGGCGCGACCCGAATTTATGCAACGGGAAATGAAGTTCTGGAAAGCAAGCCGCTGTATACTGCAATATGGGAAATGGCGTGCCTGAAAGATTCCCTGGAAGATACAGATGCCTTTCTGTGGCCGGTGCAGCATGAAACGCTGGATACTTTTCGAAACTGCTATAATCAAAAAATCCAGGATGTTCCCAACGCTGCCTGGATGACGGAGAAAGAAGCAAAGAGAATCGTGGACGCAGGGGAAGGATATTTTGTCCACAGGGCAGGCGCGTGCCTGGGTATCGGCATTGTGCGGGGCAGCGAAATTGCTTTTGTTGCATCTGTGCAAAAAGGCGCGGGCAGTACAGTTGTTCGGACACTTGCTCACGCCATTGAAGATACACGCGTAACGCTGCAGGTTGCTTCTGCAAATGAAAAAGCGGTATCCCTGTATGAAAGACTGGGATTTCTGAAGACGCGGGAGATATCCCGATGGTACCGTGTTTTCGAACAGTCAGAAGGGTAAAGGATTCCATGCTTGCATCTTTCACCTGAGCATGTTATAATCAACCAAAATATGGTCTAAAATGTTTGGAGAATGATTATGTCGGAACCCAGATATCATCTGGAGGGTATTGTCCGCACCCGGGATGCGGGAGTGGAAGATTTTGAGGGGCCTCTGGATGTTATTTTCCTGTTACTAAGCAAGAATAAAATTGAAATCCAGGATGTGTCCATTACGGCTATTCTAGAGCAGTATCTGAACTACCTGGATACGATGAAACGCCTGGATATGGAAATCGCCAGCGAATTCATTACAATGGCAAGCCACCTGATGCTGATCAAGACAAAGATGCTCTTGTCTGAAGCCGAACGGCAGGAAGCACAGTCTGAACTGGATGTCCTGCGTAAAAGCCTGTTGGAGCGCCAGCAGAAAGAAGCGATTGAGCAGATTCGTGTAGCAGTTAGTTATTTGGAACCGCGCAACGAAATTGGCAGATGCATATTCACAAAGCAGCCAGAACCGCTGAAACGGGATCGAACATATCAATACCGTCACACGCCGGAGGATCTGCTTCGGGCTTTGGATGATATCGCGCAGCGCAATCAGCGCCAATTGCCGCCGCCTGCGGTGAATTTCCAGGGTATTGTTGGCAAAGAGCCGTATCCTGTTACAAAAAAAGCCAGATATCTGGTGCGCATGCTGATTATGCGCGGTGTTGAACGGTTGAAGAATTTGTTTAAAGGAAACCGAAGCAGATCGGAGATTGTGGCAACGTTTATCGCAATTTTGGAGCTTTGTAAGACAGGCTCTGCGTCACTGGAAGATGATATTAACGGAGATAATCCCAATGTGCGTCTGATTCGAACACCTGATGAGGAGGAGAGCTATGGAGCAAACTGAATTACAGCGGGCGATTGAAGCGATCCTCTTTGCAGCAGGTGAGCCTGTAGAGGCAGCCCGTATGGCTGCAACGCTGGAAACGGATGAGAATGAAATTTGCTTGGCTGCGGATGCCATGGCCGACCAGTGGGCATTTCAGCGCAGAGGTATACGAATCGTAAAGCTGGAAGATGCTTACCAGATGGTCTCTTCCGGTGAAATGGCAGACTATGTAACAAAAACGCTGGAAACCCGGAAGCCACCGAAGCTTTCCTCTTCTCAACTGGAGACCCTTACCATTATTGCGTATTATCAGCCGGCTACCAAGGCGATGGTTGAAAAAATCCGCGGTGTAGATTCTTCGTATTCTGTTGGCGCGCTGTTGAATAAAAAGCTGATTGAAGAATCCGGGCGTCTGGATGTGCCCGGCAGACCGATCCTTTATAGGACAACGCCTGGTTTCCTGCGTACATTCGGCCTGAAAACATTGGAGGAACTCCCTGAAATTGAAAAGGTAAGTTTTGGAGAGCCGACAGAGGAAATGGTACAGGAAGTGATTCAGGAGGGAGACTGATGGGCTGGCTTATTACGCTGGGTATCCTGGCTCTGCTTGCAGGAATGCCTCTGGGCATCAGCGTATGCTATGATAGCGCAGGCGTTCTGGTAAAGGTGATTGCCGGCTTCCTGCGGATACAGGTGGTACCATCTAAAAGCAAATCCGGGAAAAAAGATAAGAAGGAAAAGAATACGAAATCCGGTGCAACGGAGAAAAAAGCGGTTAAACAAACCAAAGCCCAAAAGAAAGAGGCTGCTGAAGAAAGCACAGTCAAAAAGGGCGGCAGTGCGATGGATTTCATGCCGCTGGTGCGGTTGGCACTGGAGTTTCTGGGGACATTTACCAGAAAACTTCGGATAAACCGAATGGAACTGCGGATTGTGTTGGCCGGTGATGATCCCTGCGATTTGGCTGTCAACTATGGCAAGGCATGGACCGCGTTAGGAAATCTCTGGCCGCGCCTGGAAGAAGTGTTTGTGATCCGGAAACGGGATGTAGAGGTACAATGCGATTTTGAAGGAACGCAAACGCTTGTTACAGCCAGAGTGGATATTTCCATAACCCTTGGCAGACTCATGTCCCTCCTGGTGTGCTACGGCATTCGTGCGTTGAGACAATATATGAAAATTACCGACAAAAGAAAAGGCGGTGCAGCAATATGAGCAATTCCCTTCCCAATATGTTGGAGAACACCATTGCAAAGATTCGCGATATGGTGGATGTAAATTCCGTTGTGGGGGAACCCATTACAACCCCTGACGGCGTGACAATCATTCCTGTGTCCAAAGTCAGTGTGGGCTTTGGCGGCGGCGGTTCTGACTTCGTTTCGAAAAATGCCAACAAGCAGGAGAATCCCTTTGGCGGCGGTGCAGGCGGCGGCGTGAAAATCACACCCATTGCATTTCTGATTGTTAAGGATGGCTCCGTACGGATGCTTCCTGTGGCAGCTCCCGCCAATACCACTGCTGACCGCTTGGTGGAAATGGTGCCTGATGTTCTGGACAAGGTTTCCAGCTTTATTGACAGCCATACCAAGCACAACGAAGCATAAGAAGCGGAATAAATCACGATCCCTTGGAAAAACTATTCCGGGGTGAGGAAATGAAACGAGTATTTGCTATGGCGGCGGCTGTGCTACTGGCCGCCGCCTGTATTTTTCCTGTGAAGGTTTCCGCGGTTTCAGCCAGAAAAGCCATTGTACTCGATGGTACTACGGGCCGTGTGCTATATGAAAAAGACGCGAACAGCCGCAGCTTGATTGCCAGTACGACAAAGATGATGACGGCCCTGGTGGTATGCGAACAGTGCAATGTTCTGGACAGAATGCGTATTCCTGAGGAAGCTGTTGGCATCGAAGGCTCGTCCATGTATTTGCGGACCGGTGAAGTTCTGACCATTCAGGAACTGCTGTATGGAATGATGCTTCACAGCGGAAATGACGCGGCTACCGCGCTTGCCATCTACTGCGGGGGTACTGTGGAAGGGTTTGCGGAGCTTATGAATGACAAGGCCCGGGAATTGGGCATGAATGACTCTCACTTTGCAAACCCGCATGGTCTGGATGCCCCGAACCATTATTCCACTGCCAAAGATCTGGCAATTCTGGCATCATATGCTATGCACAACCCGATATTTGCGATGACGGTCAGCACAAAATCCGTTACGGTAGGTTCCAGATACCTTCGTAACCACAATAAGCTTTTGTGGAGACTGGAGGGTGCCAATGGGATCAAAACAGGCTATACAAAGGCTGCGGGACGGATTCTGGTTTCCGGGGCCAAAAGACAGGGCAGACAGCTGCTTTGCGTGACGATTGATGCCCCGGATGATTGGAATGACCATGTGCATCTTTTGGAACAAGGCTTTACGCGCTACACAATGACGGAATTGATTCATGCCGGTCAGGTGCTGGGCAGCGTACAAGTTCTGGGCGGTGCGGAAAAGCAGGTAGCGGTGGAAGCTGCGGAGAGCTTTCTGTATCCCATGGCGGACGGAGAAAAAGTGACATTGGAATTGTCGGAAGCAGGTTTTGTTTACGCTCCGGTTGCGGAAGGCGAAGATGCCGGAACAGCGCATATTTTAATTGACGGAAATCCGGTTGGAAAAATCGGTATCGTGTATCAGATGACTGTAGAACAGCCGCAAGAAACACAGAAGAGCTTTTGGCGGCGATTATTCAGCCGGTGAACCGGAAATGGTGGAAGGTGCAGCAGTATGAAAGAACGCATACAGAAGATTATATCTGCCAGGGGTGTTGCATCCCGCAGAAAGGCCGAGGAATGGATTCAGGAAGGCCGTGTGTCCTGCAACGGAAGGATTTGCGCCTTGGGTGACACAGCGGACGCTGAGACGGATTTCATTACGGTGGATGGCGTTGCATTGCCGGCTGCGGAAAAGCCGGTGTATATCATGCTGCATAAGCCCAGAGGGTTTGTAACAACTTTGTCTGATGAAAAGGGACGCAAAAATGCTGCACAGTTAGTAAATTGCGGCTGCAGAGTCTACCCAATCGGCAGGCTGGATATGGATTCTGAAGGCTTGCTGCTGTTTACCAATGACGGAGAATTTGCCAATACACTTATGCATCCCAGACATGAGGTGAATAAAACATACCGGGTCATTGTCAGCGGATGTACTGAGGATGCGCTGGATAAATTGAAGCGCCCTGTTGTACTGGATGGCTACCAAATTCGTAAACCGGATGTTATTTTTGAAAAGGGCAATGCGGATTCCGCCTCTGTGTTGGTAACCATTCATGAAGGAAGAAATCGTCAGGTTCGCAGAATGTGCAACATGGCAGGTATGAAAGTGGAGCGGCTGATTCGCATAAGAGAGGGTGCAGTGGAGCTGGGAACATTAAAAAAGGGCCATTGGAGATACCTTCGAGAGGAAGAAGTTAAAAAATTGCGGGAAGATTGATTACTCTCAGCATGCATACAATCCTGCAATTAATGCTTGCGGGACTTGCAAAATGCCAGATTCTCTGCTAACATAAGGGAAAACATTCCTTTGAGGTGACGCTATGCAAAATGATATTCTCTCATTGCTGCAGGAAAACGCATATCGGTTTTCCAAAGGCCAGCGTGCCATTGCCAATTACATTATCAGCAGCTACGATAAAGCTGCATTTATGACAGCCAGCCGCTTGGGTACCGCTGTGGGCGTTTCTGAATCTACCGTAGTACGCTTCGCCATGGAACTGGGTTTTAATGGCTATCCCGCTATGCAGAAGGCTATGCAGGAGATGGTGATGAACCGTCTGACAGCTTCCCAGAGAATTGAGGTCGCCAACGACCGCATCGGCAATCAGGATGTTCTGTCCATGGTGATTCAGGCAGACATCGAAAAGCTGCGGCAAACGGCGGAAATGGTAAGCAGACAGGACTTTATGGCAGCAGTGGATGCCATTCTCAATGCCAGACGGGTCTATATTCTTGGCGTGCGTTCTACAGCGCCGCTGGCTAATTTCCTCGGGTATTATCTCAGACAAATGCTGGACTCTGTCCATGTTGTAACTACATCCGGCACCAGTGCCGTGTTTGAACAAATCATTGGTGTGGACGAACAGGATGCGGTAATTGCCTTCAGTTTTCCCAGATATTCCACATCCACAGCACAAGGTGCCCAGTACTGCCGTGGCAAAGGCGCAAAAGTGATTGGTATTACGGATTCCATCACTTCACCCTTGGGACGCAACTGTGAGCATGTGCTGCTGGCGAAAAGTGATATGATCTCGCTGGTAGACTCTCTGACTGCACCTATGAGCATTGTGAATGCCTTGATTGTAGCCATTGCGGCACGGTGCGAGCGTTCTCTGGAAAAGAAGTTTGAAGAACTGGAGAAAGTATGGGAGAAGTACAATGTCTACGAAAAGCAGGTGGAACTGTGAGATATGATGGCATTGTGATCGGCGGCGGCGCTGCCGGACTATACGCTGCAGCCAGAGCTGCCGAGTTAGGACAGCGGGTGCTACTGCTGGAAAAGAACGACAGGCTTGGTAAAAAACTGCTGATTACAGGTAAGGGACGCTGCAATGTAACTAACAACTGTGCAGCGCAGCAGGTGCTGCAAAACATTCCCCGCAATGGAAGATTCCTGTTTTCCGCAATGGAAAACCATCCGCCCAGGGATGTGATGCAGTTTTTTGAAAATATGGGATGCCAGCTGAAAACAGAACGCGGTGACCGGGTTTTTCCGGTGTCTGATAAATCCCAAAGCATATTGGATGCCCTGAAAGCTGCTTGCAAAAATCATGCAGTGACAGTACGGACGGCAACAGTTCGGGAGATATTGACATCTGAGGATGGTGTGACAGGCGTGCGCACAGATGCGCAGACTATTGACTGTGCCTGGGTTATTCTGGCTACCGGTGGATTGAGTTATCCTACTACGGGCTCCACCGGCGATGGCTATGCTATGGCAGAAGCGTTGGGACACAGCATTGTACCGTGTGAAGGAAGCCTGGTTCCTCTGGAAACTGAAGGGACGGACTGCCAGGATATGCAGGGGCTTTCTCTTCGCAATGTAGCTGTGAAGCTTGTAAATGAAAAAGGAAAGGTAATTTATAAAGATTTTGGTGAATTGCTTTTCACCCATTTTGGCGTTTCCGGCCCCACGGTGTTATCTGCTTCTGCACATTTAAAAGGCAGTTGCTCTTTACACATTGATTTGAAACCTGCACTGGATGAGGGAAAACTCAACGACAGAATTCTGCGGGATCTGGATATCTACCGTAACCGCGCCATGGAAAATGCGCTGACGGATTTGCTCCCCAGAAGTATGATTCCTGTAGTTTTGCGCAGACTGGGGATTGACCCTGCGCTTCAGGCCAATTCTCTAAAAAAGCAGCAGCGTCAGGAACTGGTGGCGCTTTTGAAAAACTTTACGGTGGAGATCAAAGGGAAGAGACCTGTGGCAGAGGCCATCATTACATCAGGTGGCGTTAAAGTGTCTCAGATCAACCCCAAAACCATGGAATCAAAGCTTGTTCCGGGATTGTTCTTTGCGGGTGAGATTATAGACTGCGATGCCTATACCGGCGGGTTCAACCTGCAAATCGCGTGGGCTACTGCCTATGCTGCCGCACAGGGAACCGAAGGCCGTATAAAAACCATCATTGACAAATGATGAATCCTGTAATAAAATAACTAGCGGTAATTCATAATACCTACTATGGAGGAATACCTATGTACGAAAAGTTGGTCAAGTACGCTGCACAGCAGCTGGAGCTGGACATTGATGAGATCACTCCCGAAAGCACCTTTGAAAGTCTTGGTATTGATTCCCTGGACATCGTTGAGATGATCATGGATCTGGAAACTGAGCTGGGTGTTGAGCTGGAAATGGAAGATCAGCAGATTGCCACCTTTGGCGAACTGGCTGCATTTATTGAGTCCAAGCTGAACTAAGTATCTAAAACGAATAATTTCCTTGTTTCGGCCACCGGCTCGTAACAAGGTCGCACTAGTCGGGGAGATAGCGGTGCCCTATGCCTGCAATCCGCTATAGCAGGGATGAATTCCCACACCCGGGCTGGTCGCAGTACCGTCTGGCCCGCGTAAGCGGTGTTGATGGATTGGTCTTGCGCAACGGAAAACCGTGAACCATGTCAGGTGGGGAACCAAGCAGCATTAAGCGGAGCTTTTCGTGTGCCGCGAGGCTGCCGATCCTGAGCTGGCTGTGCGGATACCGGGTATTGCGCCTGCTCAAATGTGGGTGTGCGATCTTGTTATGAGCCGGATGTTTTATTATTTGACTGTGTAGGGGGTGTAACCATGTCGGCTTATCAGGCGCTGTATCGGAAATATCGGCCGCAGACTTTTGATGATGTGGTGGGCCAGCAAGCGGTTACACAGACCTTGAAGCAACAGCTGCAAACCGGTCGACTGAGCCACGCATACCTCTTTACGGGATCGCGGGGAACAGGTAAAACAAGTTCTGCCAAAATTCTGGCTAAGGCAGTAAACTGCGAGAGTCCTTTGGATGGAAATCCTTGTGGTGTGTGTGCTGCCTGCAGAGCCATAGATTCCGGTGCCTGCATGGATGTGCTGGAAATCGACGCTGCTTCCAACAATGGCGTGGATAATGTCCGGGATTTGCGTGATGATGCGATCTATACCCCCTCTCAGGTTCGTAAACGCGTATATATCATCGACGAGGTGCACATGCTCTCAATTTCAGCATTTAACGCATTGCTGAAAATTATTGAAGAACCCCCGGAGCATTTGCTGTTTATTTTGGCAACAACAGAACTGCATAAGGTCCCGGCTACGATTCTGTCCCGCTGCCAGCGCTTTTCCTTCAGGCGCATCAGTCAGGAAGATATTGCGGCACGGCTGCAATATGTAGCCTATAAGGAAAACATTGACCTGGATGACAGCGCCGCAAGAGTTCTGGCTCGTTTGGCAGATGGCGGCATGCGAGATGGCTTAAGCCTGCTGGATCAATGTGCTTCGGCTACTGCCGGAGAACTGACGGCAGATAAAGTTTATAGCTGCCTGGGTATTGCCGGTGTTCAGGAATGTTCCAAGATTATGAATGCCATAGCAGACCAGGATACAAAAAAGGTTCTGTCTATTCTTAATGAATCCTATGCACAGGGGAAAGACATGGGAGCCCTGCTGGATGAACTCGCCTGTTTGACCCGGGACTTGATGGTGATGCAGTCGGCACCGAAGGAGGGAATTGCGCTCCTGTCCGGTGTTGCTTCTGATCTGGATGTCAAGCACCTTCTGGATCGCTTCAGCTTCCCGGAACTGGTTTATATGATGAATACGATCCAGAAAACGGTGAGTGCGTTTACAAAAAGTGCCAGCCGCCGTATGGACACGGAGATATGCCTGGTCAATTTGTGCCAGCCGCAGCTTCGTTTGGATATGCAAAGCATCAATGCCAGATTGGGAAGAGTAGAGGATATGCTGAAAAGCGGTGTCCCGGTGCAGACGGTCAAGCAGACGGAAGCGCCGCCGCAGAACGATGAATATCCGCCTTTTCCGGATGACGCAGACGCGCCGCCTGTGCTGAATGAGATGCGTGAGGAGACTGTGGCAGACGAAGCACCTGTGGGCTTCTGGACGGATCTTGTTGCGGAAGTTCGCAGAGAACTGAAGCCTCCGGTAAATGGGTTCTTTGTTGTAACACCCAATGCACCGGTTCAGGGTGTTTTGAAAGGCGATGTGCTGGAGCTGTGCTGTGCCAACAGATTTACTGTGGATGTGGTGAATAAGCCGGAAATTCTGGGAATGATTTCTCAGAAAGCAGGCGCAAAACTTGGAAAAAATGTGCGGGTTGTTTTGACTGACAAAACAGCAAAGCCAGCTTCCAATAAGAATTTGGATCAGCTTTTGGATTTTGGCAGAGCCCACGCAGACATTATTAAAATAAGAAATAACGGTTGATTATTTATGCTGCCTTGGCACTGCCGTATGACAGCACAATTCACTATAAAGGAGAAGGAATAATGGCAAAGGGTGGATTCCGGGGTATGCCCGGTGGAATGAATCAGGCTGCTATGATGAAGCAGGCCCAGAAGATGCAGCAGGAAATGCTGCGCATGCAGGAGGAAATGGAGAACAAAACCTATACTGCGGCAGCAGGCGGCGGTATGGTTACGGCAGAAGTTTCCGGCAAGCATCAGCTGGTTAATTTGACGATTAAGGAAGAAGCTGTGGATCCCGATGATGTGGATATGCTGCAGGACATGATCATTGCTGCTGTCAATGAGGCTATGCGCACGGCTGACAATGATGCAGCAAACAATATGTCCAGGCTGACCGGCGGCCTGAACCTGGGCGGTTTGTTCTGAGGTAAGGAGCATGCAGTATTTTCCTGCAGCACTGCAGAATTTGACCGACCAATTTGCCCGTCTTCCCGGTATCGGCGGAAAGACTGCGCAAAGACTGGCATTCCATGTTCTGGAGTTGCCTTTGGAAGATGCACAGGAATTTGCTGAGGCGATTCTTGCGGCAAAACGGGAGATACACACATGCGGATGCTGTCAGAACCTGACAGATAGAGAACTGTGTCCCATCTGCAGCAATGATGCCCGTGATCAAAGTGTGATCTGTGTTGTGGCTGAGCCCAAAGATGTGATCGCTATGGAGAGAAGCCGGGAGTTTAATGGTACTTACCATGTATTGCACGGTGTTATTTCTCCGCTGAATCATATTACGCAGGATGATATCCGGATCCGGGAATTACTTATGCGTGTGGCAAAAGGCGGTATCCGGGAGGTTATTATGGCGACAAACCCGGATACAGAAGGCGAAGCCACGGCAATGTATATTTCCAGGCTTTTGCGGCCGATGGAGATCAAAGTGACACGGCTGGCCTATGGTGTGCCTGTAGGCTCTCAGCTGGAATATGCCGATGAGGTGACCCTTTCCAGAGCGCTGGAAGGCAGACAGGAAATATAATGAAACCGGTACTGATGAATGATCAGTACCGGTTTTTTTACTGGGCATATTTCAGGAAGCCAAGGCTGATATAATCTACATACACATGCTTTTCAGGGGATGTGCCGGAAGAGACTCTGCGGCAGCGTACATCCCAAACAAGGTGTCCGTCTATCTCCAGTTGTGCCATCTCAAATACATGGTTCCAACTGCGGCCTTCCATGAATTGAGGTTCTTTGGTGAAACGGATTAATTCAAGGCGGCGGAAATCATTGGTGGGGAACGCGTTTTTAACACACGCTTCAAACAGGGATTCGGCATCACGGATGCTTCCCATTTCAAAGGTTGCCCGGATCATGGCGCTGTAGTTTTCCATATGAAACCTCCTTACAGTTTGGAATATGTTTTGTCCAGAAAACGCTGGGAACTGACAATTACGCGTTTGTGCGTGCCTTCTCCGATTTTTCCCGCCTCATCATATGCTTCCAGAGCAAAAGTAATGACTTTGCCTTCTACAGCAGTGACGGTAGCTTTTGCTGTGACCTCCATGCCGACAGGTGTGGCAGATAAGTGGGAGATACTAAGCTCCGTGCCTACGGTGGTTTGTTCGCCGCCCAAACAGCCTTCCAGCGCCTCACAGGCTGCACCTTCCATCAATGCGGCCATGCACGGTGTGGCATATACGCGAAGCGCACCGGAACCAACGGAAAGCGCTGTATCTTCCACTTCCACCAGTGTTCCTACCTCGGCTGTCAAACCAACAGAAATTTCCATGATGAACCCCCATATTCTTCAGTATCTGTTTTCAATATATCGAAAAAAACAGCACATGTCAACAGGACCATTGCATTTTTGCAAAGTCTGCATTATAATAAAAGCATCATTGACGCAACAACATTTTGTGAGGTGTATTTTATGGTTTCTCAGGATAAACTAAATTTAACTATGCTTTGCGATTTCTACGAACTTACAATGTCCAACGGTTATTTTAAAAACGGCTACAAGGACAGGATTTGCTATTTTGATGTCTTCTACCGTCAGTGTCCCGATGGAGGCGGCTTTGCCATTGCAGCCGGTCTGGAGCAGATCGTTCACTATGTTCAGGATCTGCACTTCTCCTCCGAGGATATTGAATATCTGCGCGGGCGTGGTATCTTTGGCGAAGATTTCCTCAGCTACCTGGCTGAGTTTAAGTTTACCGGCGACATTTGGGCAGTTCCCGAAGGAACTCCCATTTTCCCCAAGGAGCCTATCATTACGGTTCGCGCACCCGCAATTCAGGCACAGTTGATCGAAACCTATATTCTGCTTTGTATCAACCATCAGAGCCTGATCGCGACAAAGGCCAATCGTGTAGTACGGGCTGCTCAGGGCCGTACGGTTCTGGAATTCGGTTCCCGCCGCGCACAGGGCGCCGACGCGGCTATTCTGGGTGCCAGAGCTGCCTATATTGGCGGCTGCCATGGCACAGCCTGTACTATTTCTGATCAGCTCTTTGGCGTTAAGGCCGGTGGAACCATGGCCCATGCCTGGGTGCAGATGTTTGATACAGAGTATGAGGCATTTAAAACTTATTGCGAAATCTATCCCGAAAACCCCACACTGCTGGTGGATACCTACAATACTCTGAAATCCGGTATTCCCAATGCTATCCGTGTATTTAATGAGGTGCTGAAGCCCAAGGGCCTGACCAAATGCGGAATTCGGCTTGACTCCGGTGATATGACTTACCTCTCCAAAAAGGCACGGCAGATGCTGGATGAAGCAGGCTGGACCGAGTGCAAGATCTCTGTGTCCAATTCGCTGGATGAGCATATTATCCAGGACATTCTCCGCCAGGGCGCCCAGATTGATGTCTTTGGTGTTGGCGAGCGGCTGATTACAGCAAAATCCGAGCCTGTGTTTGGCGGCGTTTACAAGCTGGTTGCCGTGGAAAAAGAAGGCGGTGTGGTGGAGCCCAAGATCAAAATTTCTGAAAATGTGGGTAAGATTACCAACCCGCACTATAAGAAGCTCTACCGTTTCTTTGGTAATGACACTGGAAAAGCGATTGCAGACTATCTGTGCGTCTATGATGAGACTGTGGATGACAGCAAAGATTTGGAAATTTTTGATCCTGAGGCAACCTGGAAGACCAAGACAGTATATAATTTTACAGCCAAAGAGCTGCAGGTTCCCATCTTCAAGAACGGTGAACTGGTGTATGAGCTGCCCAAGCTGGAGCAGATCCGTACGTATTGCCTGCAGCAGGTGGACAGCCTTTGGGACGAAGTGAAGCGTTTTGATAATCCTCATAATTATTATGTGGATCTGTCCCAGAAGCTTTGGGACATCAAGTATGGCCTGCTGAAACGCAACAGTAAATGAAAGAAACCCCTCCGGTGAAAACCGGAGGGGTTAATTGTTTGGCGTTACATGTCGTATACACCCATGATAATGATGCCGAGGACAGTCGTGAGAATACAGGCATAGTGCTTCCAGCTGAGCTTTTCTTTCAGGAAAATACGGCTCCACAGAACAGAAGCAACACAGTAGGAGGAGATAATGGGAGCAGCCAGTGCAGATTCGCCGCTGGCCAGGGCATAGATGTAGGCAAATTGACCAGCAGTTTCAAAGATCGCACCCACATACTTGGGGCCTTCCTGCTTGGGCAGGAACTTCTGCTTTTTCAAAAGAAGGATCACAAAACTTACGAGGCCTGCAGCCAGGAAAGTAAGCTCGTAAGCAACATTGGCGCTGTCTTCATTCAGTGTTTCCAGAACCAGATCATCGGCAAAGGTGCCGGCTGCGTCCAGAATGCAGTAGGCGATGGGCAGTGCCAGAGCCAGCCAGCTCTTGGCATATTTGAAATTACCGGCTTCCTGACGGGCAGCACGCAGTTCGTCGTCTTCGTGGGCTTCTACAAAGCCAAGACCGATGACACCGGCAGCAGCCAGGGCGATGGCCAGGTACTGCGGCCATTCCATAGGATCCGCAATACCGGAAACAATGGCGATGATGGCAACCAGCGCACCGGAAGCGTTGCAGATGGGGCTGGAGATGGAAAGCTCAATGTAGCGCAGGCCGATGTAGCCCATTGCCATAGACAGGATGTAAAGCAGAGATACAGGGAGATAGGTAAGGATAACATCCCAGGTGATGACAACACCGCCGACGAAGACTTCGTAGGCAGCATGCAGACCCATGACAATACCGACAGCCATAACCATCTTCAGATGGCTGTACTTGTCACTGGCATCACGGCAGCCGATCTTGGAGAAAAAGTCGGAGCCGGACCAGCACAGCAATGTGATAATAGAGAAAACAAACCAACCCATAAAAAACCTTCTTTCTAAATGTTAAATGGCAGCCAGGCCGGCGTTGACCATTTCCTGCAAGCTCTTGAGAATGCCCAGCTTAGCATGGTACCAGGTCAAACCACCCTGGAAGTAAACGGCGTAGGGATCACGGATGGGTCCGTCTGCGGAAAGCTCAATGGAGGAACCCTGGATAAAGGCACCGGCTGCCATAATTACCTTGTCATTGTAGCCGGGCATATCCCAGGGGAGGGGAGTGGCAAAACTATCCACAGGGGCTGCGCCCTGAATACCCTTACAGAATGCGATCATGGCTTCTTCGCTACCCAACTCAACAGCCTGAATGATGTCATGGCGGCTCTCGGTTGCGTTGGGAACACAGCGGAAGCCAAGGGGCTCGTAGAGATTAGCAGCAAAGATAGCACCTTTTTCTGCGCCTGCGACCACGGTGGGGGCCATGAAGAAACCCTGATACAGGCTGAGCATCAGACCCAGGTTTGCACCCACTTCCTGGCCGAGACCGGGCGCGGAGAGCCGATATGCGCAGCGCTCGACGCAGGTTTTGGTGCCGCAGATATAGCCGCCGATAGGAGCAAGGCCGCCGCCGGGATTCTTGATCAGAGAACCCACAACCATATCGGCACCTACATCAGATGGCTCAATGGTTTCTACAAATTCGCCATAGCAGTTATCTACCATAATCAGCACATCGGGCTTAATGTTTTTGCAGAAAGCGATCAGCTCACCGATCTGTGCCACAGAGAAAGTGGGACGGGTGGCATAACCTTTGGAGCGCTGGATGGTAATGAGCTTGGTCTTTTCGTTAATGGCCTCCCGGATGGCATCGTAATCAAAACTGCCGTCTTCTTTCAGGTCAGCCTGCCGGTAGGTAACACCGTATTCAGCCAGAGAGCAGGGGCTGGGGCGGATACCAATGACTTCCTGCAGGGTATCGTAGGGAATACCCACAGGAGAGAGCAGCTCATCGCCGGGCAGAAGATTGGCGCTGAGTGCTACGGTCAGTGCATGGGTTCCGCAGGTAATTTGGGGACGAACCAAAGCCGCCTCTGTATGAAACACATCGGCATAGACCCGTTCCAGGTTGTCACGGCCGATATCGTCATAACCGTAGCCGGTAGTTGCGGCAAAACAGGCGGCGCTGACACGGTTCTTCTGCATGGCAGAAAGAACCTTTGCCTGGTTGTATTCTGCGATTTTATCGATTTCGTCAAAGCGGTCTTTCAGACGATCCAGGGCAGCTTCGCCGTAATGGTAAACAGCAGGAGACACGCCCATTTCCTGATAGAATTCAATTAGTCTTTCCATTTTATTCCTCTTTCGCTACACTGTTAAATAGTTGGTTTGCAATGCTGCTTAAAACATCCGGACGAGATACAATCAGGCCGGTGTCTTCTTCGCCCAGGATTAAAAGCGTATCTCCGGGTTTGATATTAAAAAGTTCACGGGCTTCTTTGGGTATCACGATTTGCCCACGGTCGCCAACTTTTGCGGTTCCGAAAACGCGTTTTCCCTTTGCTTTAGCCAGGATATGCTTACCAGCCGCCATGGCACAGCTCCTTTCCTATTTTTCATACTTTTCATACCTGCAAAGTATAGTACATCAGAAAAATGATGTCAAGTCATTGAAGCAAAAAACCTCTCTTTTCAGAGAGGTTTTTTGCTGTTAGTCCCGGCGGCGTCTTCCAAAAATCAAAATTAGCCGGAGCAGCTGTGCCAATGCCACGGCAGTGGCAGCAACATAAGTCATAGCAGCTGCACGCAAGGTTTTTCTGGCGCCTTTTTGTTCTTCTTCTGTCAAAAGTTCTCCGGTTTCTATAGCTGCCAATGCACGGCGGCTGGCGTTAAACTCTACAGGGAGCGTGACCAACTGAAATACCAGAGACAAACCGAAACAGACAATTCCCAGATAAACAAAGGTGTAGGAGAGATTCTCAAAGACTGCAAAGAGCAAACCGATCAGAATCAAGGGCATAGCCAGCTTGGAACCGATATTGGTGATTGGGATGATTGCGGCCCGAAACTTGATGGGTGCATAGCTTTGGGCGTACTGTACTGCATGACCGGCTTCATGGCAGGCAACGCCGATTGCGGCAGTGGAAGTGTTGCCATAAACCGAGTCAGACAGCCGGATAACATTTGTACGGGGATCATAATGATCTGTCAGATTTCCGTTGACGCGCTCAATGCGGACGCCGCTTACACCGTTGGAGCGCAGAACCCGTTCAGCTGCCTGGGCTCCGGTAATACCGCGCCGTGACATTTGAGATGAATACTTTTTAAAAGTGCTGTTTACAGAGCTGCTTGCCCATAGGGAGAACAACACACAAGGCATAACCAGCACAATATAAGTCCAATCGAAATACATAGCAATTCCTTTCTCAGTTAGGCCCCATGGCGTTATGGAGCATATCGGTGATGGCACCCCGGAAGATGCCGTAGCTTTGGCTGTGGAGTGTTTGCAGAGTGCCTGCTGAAGTGTTAACGGGAATGTTGCCTGCCATGAACAAGTCCTGATCGAAGATGAATTTCACTTCTGGATCAATCTTTCCGTTGCGGTTGACTTTGCCGGGGCCCGCATGAATTTTTACACGGCAACCTCCCCGCAGTGCAGTCTCCACATCCACAGAGCAACGGAGCGTGGCAGACTCAGAAACATCTTCATCAGCCAGTATACCCAGATAGCTGGCTTCCATGAGCTCTCGGAAAGGAACCTCAGAAAGATTCAAACGCTCCCTGGAAATGAAATTTACATACCGCAGCCCGACGCGTTCAAAATAGGCAGGTTTATAGATCTGAATGAAGGCAGCAAGGGGTTTATCCAGCATGTTGGCGAAATCTTCCCAGCAAGTGTATTTTCCGCAGGAAAGAGAAATGAACTTGCTGGTCAGGTTGATTCGCCACATACCGTCAGCGGTTACAAATTGGTAGTTATTGGCGGGCGGGTTTTTGCCGGGAAGCGCTTCTGGGCGCACAGCGTATTTTGGAAAGATATGGCGAATCGCTTCCTGAAAATCTGCAGGTATATTAGCCTGAATGGATAGAATTTCCGGAAAACGAAGCTGACAGATTACCTCGGCAAGCGGGTTTGTATCATAGATGCACCGTGGTTCATGTGAGATCATAGTCTAACCCCTTTTCACATTTCTTTTTTGCATTATAACCTTTCTCAAAGTGCTTGGCAAGGGTTCCGGGGCGAATGGGAGAAAACTTTACAAATTCGACAAAAAGTGCTATAGTGAAAAACAATAAGGAGGTAGGACAATGGAATTTTTATATTTGCTTGAAAAAATCCGTGTGCCGGTTTTGAATGAGTTTTTGTTGGCGATTACAGCGCTTGGTGAAGAAACTGCATTCTTAACCATAGGACTTATTGTATTTTGGTGTGTCGGTAAGCGGCAGGGCTATTATTTAATGACAGTTGGCCTTGCGGGTACGGTTGCCAGTCAGCTAATGAAGATTGTTTGCAGAGTTCCCAGACCGTGGGTGCGGGACAGTAATTTTACAATTCTGGAAGCCGCCCGTGAAGCGGCAGGGGGTTACAGCTTCCCCAGTGGACACACCCAGACGGCTGTGGGTACATTTGGCTCCGTTGCGGTTTTCACACGGAAAAAATGGATTGCAGTCATATGTGTGGTGTTGGCAATACTGGTGGGTTTTTCCAGAATGTATATTGGTGTGCATACTCCGGCAGATGTACTGGTGGGCGCACTGCTGTCTGCAGTGCTGATTGCCGCATTTTATCCGCTGATGCTTGGTAAAAAAGACAGAACCTATTTTGGCTTGGCGATCCTTGCGGTGTTAAGCATCGCGTATTTGCTCTACATGGAGCTTACAGCATTCCCTGTGGATGTTGATCCGCACAATTATGCGTCTGCAATGAAAAACGCCTATACCCTTATTGGGTGCAGCGCGGCATTGCTGATTGTTTATCCGGTGGAAAAGCGATATATTAAGTATTCGGAAAAAGCAGTTTGGTGGGCGCAGCTTTTGAAGATTGCGCTGGGATTATTGGCTGTACTGGCGGTAAAGGAGGGGCTGCGGAGTCCTCTGGAATTACTCTTTGCCGGGCATCTGGCAGCAAGAGCTGTACGCTATTTTTTGATTGTGATCACCGCCGGCCTGGTTTGGCCACTGACTTTCCGGTTCTTTGCTAACATGGGAAACAAGAAATAATGGGAGAAAAAGTATGGAGAAAATTGCTGTTAAGAAACTTAGAGAGAACGCCGTGATCCCCACATACGGTTCTGCAGAAGCAGCCGGCGCGGATCTCTACGCCTGCTTGGAAGAAACTATCGTTGTAGCACCCGGAGAAACTGTTTTTGTGCCTACAGGTCTTGCTATGGAAGTGCCCAAAGGCTGTGCCGGTCTGGTGTTTGCCCGCAGCAGTCTGGGTGCCAAGCGCGGGCTGGCACCAGCCAACAAAGTTGGTGTGATTGATTCTGACTATCGCGGCGAATTCTTTGTGGCGCTGCACAACCACGGGAAACAGCCACAGGAAATCAGCCATGGAGAACGGATTGCGCAGCTTCTGATCGTCCCGGTGTTTACCCCCGGATTCACAGAGGTGACGGAGCTTTCCGATACACAGCGGGGAAGCGGTGGATTTGGCTCTACCGGTAAGTAAGGAAAAACAAATATTTGGCAGTTTTTACACTATACATTTGCTGAAATATGCCATATAATGATATCATGCAAATTTGTGCATGAAAGTTAGGGAGGTTACTATGGAAATTGTAAGTGCAATTGTTCAGATGCTGGGCGGCCTTGCCATGTTCCTGTACGGTATTGAGGTCATGGGCGACGGCTTGAAAAACAGCTCCGGCGCTGCTTTGAAGCGCGTGCTGGAAAAGGTTACCGGCAATGTAGTCATGGGCGTGCTGACCGGTGCTATGGTCACTGCAGTTATTCAGAGTTCTACAGCAACAATTGTTCTGGCTGTTGCTTTGATCGGTGCAGGTGTGCTGACGCTGAAGCAGGCTGTATCCATTGTGCTGGGTGCCAATATCGGCACGACCATCACTGCCTGGATTACAACACTGGCTTTCATCGAGTCCGGTGACAACTGGCTGCTGTGGCTGTTTGATACAGATACCCTGGCACCCATCGCGCTGTTTATTGGTATTGTTTTGATCATGTTTATCAAAACTGCCAAGACGAAGACCATTGGTGATATCTGCATCGGCTTCGGTATTCTGTTTGTGGGCTTGATGAATATGACCGGCGCTGTGAAGGGCTTTGCAAGCAATCCTGTATTTATGGAAATGCTGGCGAAGTTCTCTGATTCTCCCATTTTGGGCATTTTTGCCGGCTTGGTGCTGACTGTGATCGTGCAGAGCTCCTCTGCCACAGTTGCAATGCTGCAGTCTCTGTCTGCTACCGGTGCGATGGATTTCTCCGGCGTATATCCCATTATTATGGGTATCAACATCGGTACTTGCATTGTCACGGCGTTCTATTGCTTCATCGGCAATTCTCCTAAGGACTCCAAGCGCACCGGCGTTGTGCATGTAGTGTTTAATACCATTGGTACGGTTATCTTTATGATCGTGATGAGCGTTATGCAGCATTATGCGGTGTTTGGCGCGGCGTTCTGGACGCAGACTGTAAACAGTACTGTGATTGCAACCTTCCAGTCTCTGTTTAATATTATTACAGCAATTATACTGTTGCCGTTCACCAATCTGCTGGTCAAGCTTTCTGTACTGGCGGTTAAGGACGAGCCTGAGAAGCCTCACGCACATCCCGAGCTGCTTACCCTTACTGAGAATCTTTACATTTCTCCTGCGGTTGCACTCTACGAGGCAACCAAGGCTGTTGGTGCCATGGGCGCTCTGGCTAAGAAAAACTTTTCTCTGGGCTTCCGGCAGTTGATTAGTTACAACGAGCAAGAAGCAGCGCAGGTTGATGCCGATGAAGAGTATCTGGATCAGTTTGCGGATCTGGCTGACCGTTTCCTGATTGGCTTGTCCAAGAATATTGAAAGCGAAGCCGATGACCGCCAGTTGGATATGCTGATGCAGTCTGTGCCGAACTTTGAGAGAATCGGCGACTACGCTACAAACTTTGTGGAGATGGCACAGAAGCTCCGGGATTCCAGTATGGAATTCTCTGAAAAGGCCAAGCAGGAGCTGACGCTGATCGGTGATGCACTGAATGAAATTCTGACTATCACCGCGGATGCATTCAGTAACGACAATAACGCTGCTGCCAAGGCTGTGGAGCCTCTGGAAGAGGTTATTGACGATATGGTTATGCTGCTGCAGGATCGTCATACAAAGCGCCTGAAGAAGGGCGAGTGCACCGTGGAAACTGGCCTGATCTTTATGGAATGCCTCACCTATTTGGAAAGAGCTTCCGACCAGTGTTCTTCTATCGCAGTTAAGATGCTGGCCAGAGATGATGCTGAGATTTTGGTAGATCACCATGAATATCTGCGCAATATCCACGCAGGCAACGATGCTACTTATACCGCGGAAAAGAATCGCCGCCGTGAGCAGTATATCAAGCCGCTTCAGAATATTCAGTAACATTTCAAAGAGAGGCTGCCTGCGTGCAGCCTCTCTTTTTTATAAAAAAATATATTGCAATATTGAAATTATAGATACCAGCCAGTATAATACTGGAAAAGGAGGTAATGACTATGATACCCTATGCTGAAATGACAACCGAAATGCTTCAGGCGGAATATGCTGCAGCAAAAGAAAAGTTTGAGGCCTGCAAAAGCAAAAGCCTTAAGCTGAATATGGCCCGTGGTAAGCCTTCCAAAGTGCAGCTTGATATTGCCGCGGAGTTACTTACTGTGATTCAGAAACCGGAAGACTGCTTTGACGGTGAGATCGATGCCAGAAATTATGGTGAACTGGCTGGCCTGCCCTGTGCAAGAGCTTACTGGGCTGATGTTCTTGGATGTAAGCCCCAGCAGACAGTTGTTGGCGGCAGTGCTAGCCTCAATTTGATGTTTGATGTGATTGCGCGGGCCTACTCTCACGGCCTTCTCCACAGTCCCAGACCCTGGTGCAAAGAGGAAACCGTAAAATTCCTGTGCCCCAGCCCTGGCTATGATCGCCATTTCCGAATCACGGAATTCTTTGGCGCAGAACTGATTACCGTACCTATGACGGAAGAAGGTCCTGATATGGATCTGGTGGAGAAGCTGGTGGAAGACAGCAGCGTGAAGGGTATTTGGTGCGTGCCCAAGTACTCCAATCCTGATGGCATCATCTACAGCGATAAGACAATTCGTCGCCTTGCCGGGCTGAAAGCGGCTGCACCTGACTTCCTGCTGATGTGGGACAATGCCTATTGCGTCCACGAATTTGATGGAGAATTTATTCCTTTTGCAGATATTATCTCTGTGTGTGAGGAAGCAGGAAATCCGGATATGGTATTTGAATTTGCTTCCACTTCTAAAATCACGGTTGCCGGAGGCGGTATCAGTGTTATGGCGGCTTCCGAGGCGAATATTCAGTATATGCTGAAGCTGCTGGGAAATCAGACTATTTCTTATGATAAGCTCAATCAGCTGCGTCATGTGCGTTTCCTGAAAGATAAGGCACACACCCTGGAGATTATGAAGCGCCATGCGGAAATCATGTCTCCTAAATTTGCGGCGGTTACAGATTGGCTGGATCGTGAGATCGCGCCGCTGCAGATTGCCAGCTGGAATGATCCTAAGGGTGGCTACTTTGTTAGCCTGAATGCCATGCCCGGTACGGCCAAGCGGACACTGGCACTGTGCAAAGAAGCCGGTGTGACTATGACAGACGCCGGTGCGACATTCCCGTACAGTAAGGATCCTCAGGACTCCAATATCCGTATCGCTCCCAGCCTGCCGCCTGTAGCGGAGCTGGAACAGGCAATGGATGTGTTCTGCACTTGCCTGAAAGTTGCCGCGCTGGAAAAAATGCTGAACATCTGAATGGGGGAGAGAACTATGGCAACACCAAAGGAAATGTTCCATGCCAAGCGTGCTGAAGTGTTGATCAAGAATTTGACCGCCCGACATTTTGGCGCTTGCTACTGCGCGACCAAGGAAGAGGCGCTGCAAAAGGCGCTGAGCCTGATTCCTGAGGGAAGTAAAGTTGGTTGGGGCGGTGCTATGTCTGCGCAGGAAATCGGTCTTCTGGATGCGCTGGAAGCCGGGAACTGGAATGCTGTCGGCAGAAATACCGATGGCGGCGTGGATGTTTTTATTACCGGTGCCAATGGATTGAGCCTTGATGGACAGATGGTAAATATTGACGGACTTGGTAACCGCGTCAGTGCGATCATCTATGGACCCAAGACCGTAGTGGTGATTGCGGGCATGAATAAGGTGATGGACACCTTGGAAGCTGCAGTGCAGCGAGCCAGAACAGTGGCAGCGCCGATCAATGTGCAGCGCCTTCAGAAAGAGACACCCTGTGCAAAGACTGGCGTGTGCTACGACTGCAAGCATGAGGATTGTATTTGCAATCACATCGTCATAACCCGCCACAGCCGTCCTGTAGGAAGAATACAGTTTGTTCTGGTGGGCGAAGACCTTGGCTTCTGAATGAATCAAAAAATAAAGGCCGTGCAAATGCACAGCCTTTATTTTTTCGCATATTTTTCTTTCAAATAGAGAATTGCCTGCCGGTAACCGTCTATACCCTGACCTATAATGCTTTTTTCACAGGCTAAACCGGCGTACGACACTTGCCGAAATGCTTCACGCTTGGAAACATCGGAGATATGAATCTCCACAGCCGGAATGGATACTGCTTTCAGGGCATCCAGAATGGCAATGCTGGTGTGTGTATATGCTGCGGGGTTAATTACAATGCCGTCGAATTTTCCGTAGGCATCCTGAATTTTATCCACCAGCGCACCCTCGTGATTGGACTGATAATGCTCGATTTCCAGAGATTCCTGCTTTGCGGTATCCTGAATCAACTGCAGCAGGTTATGATAAGTTTGCTTGCCGTAAATATCAGGCTCGCGAATTCCCAACATATTGATGTTGGGGCCATTTAATACCAAGATTTTCATAAAGTGTTCCTAAACCTTCTGTTAGACTGTGTAATACGACAAAATTTCGGAAACGGTTTGTTCAATGCTGCCGTCATTGCTGATAATATGATCGGAAAATGTATCGTATAAGGGCTTTCTGGCAGCGTACATCGCTTCCAACTTCCCGGGTTGGGAAAGAGGTCGCCCCTCAGTGGGTAACTTGGTAAGATCCCGTGTCAGCCAAAAAACGGTACCGTTCTGATGGATATGGGCATAGTTTTCCGGTCGTGTCACGCTGCCGCCACCGGTAGCAATTACCAGCCCGGACTCTTTTCCGTATTGAGAGAGAACTGCGGTTTCCAGACTTCGAAATACCGCTTCTCCCTGGTTTGCAAAAATCTCCGGGATGCTGCAGCCGGCCATTCGGATAACTTCTTCGTCCAGATCTACCATTTTCCGGTTCAGGGCTTTAGCCAGATGTGTGGCTGTGGTAGTCTTTCCGCAGCCTGGCATTCCGATCAAAACAATGTTTTCTGTTTTGCGGCGAAGTTTCTCATAGGTTTCCGCCAGGAGAGAATCACGGATGCTTCTGCCTGTAAACCATTCGGAACTCTCTTTGGCTTGCGCCAGCAGCATCCAGAGTCCATTCTCGGTACGAATGCCTCGGGATTCGGCATCCAACAAAAGCTTGGTCCTGGCTGGATTATAGATCACATCGAGAACTGCTTCCAACGCAGGAAAGATATCCAAATTAACGGGGGACACAAGGGTGTCAGGATACATTCCTACAGGCGTAGTGTTGACAATACCCGATGCGTCACGATGGATATGAAGATTGCCATAGTGATTTTGTCCGTTTCGGGAAATAACAACCGGATTTGCGCCCTGCTCCCGGAGAACTGCAACAACCGTGTTGGAAGCGCCGCCGCTGCCAAGTACCAGGATTTTCTTTCCGGCAACATGGAAATCTGCCTGCTGCAGCATGGATTGAAATCCAAAATAATCTGTGTTGTGACCGATCAGCATGCCGTTTTTCCGGATGATTGTATTAACGGCACCCAGCCTCTCAGCCTCCGGTGAAAGGGCGGACAAATAAGATATGACATCTTTTTTGTAGGGGATAGTTACATTCAGACCGTCAAAAGAATGATTTGTAAGAAAGTCTTCCAGTTGAGACGGTTCGATTTCAAACAGGGAATAGGGGTAGTTGCCGAAGCAGGCATGAATTGCCAGGGAATAGCTATGGGGCAGGTGTCGGCCCAACAGACCAAAGATCATACAATACCTCCGCTTCAGCCAGGAGAGATAGTTGCTTGCTGCTGAAGCTATATTAAGTGGATTCCTGATATTGCTTGCTTAAGGTAAACAAGCAAGCGAATAATTCACGGGCATAGGCTTCCATTTCCGGCCCGGCCTTTTTCGCAACTGACAGCAGCTTTTCCTGCTCCCGCTCCGGCATGTAGATGGGGAGATTGTGCTGCTTCTTATATTCAGCAATGGATGCTGAAATTTCCATGCGGCGGAAGAAAAGCTCCAGAAGTGCATCATCAATGCTGTCGATTTCCCCGCGGTATTGGCTCAAATCCATGATTATTTCCTCCGGTTTGTTTGGGTATTGCCCAGAATCATATCATACACAGCAATTGCAGCGGCAGCTTCCACTACCGGAACTGCTCTGGGAACAATGCAGGGATCATGCCTGCCTGTTACAGAAACAGTGGCAGCTTCCCCGGTGGACAGGTTCACCGTGTTTTGTGCTTTTGCAATAGACGGCGTAGGTTTTACGGTTACGGAGAAGATCACCGGTGTTCCTGCTGTAATACCCCCCAGAATACCGCCACAATTGTTGGACTGCAGCATAACCTTACCGTCATTCCAGTAAAACGGATCATTACACTGGCTTCCGTATGCTGTTTTGCAGGCTTCGCCCAGGCCAAAGGATAATGCTTTTACACCGGGAATGCCATATATGATCTGTGCGATCCTGCTTTCCACACCGCCAAAGATTGGTTCGCCTACACCTGCAGGAAGGCCGGTAACCGCGCATTCAATTGCGCCACCGATGCTGTCACCATCTGCTTTCACTTCGGCAATGAGTTTTTGCATGGACAGACCTGCGCTCTCAGAAAGTGTGGGGAAGCCGGTGCCGATTTGATTTAACTGGGGGAACAGCGGATCAAAAGCAGTATCCTGGTGCGGCCCAATCTGGCGAATATGGGCACCGACATGAATGCCCATGCTGTTCAACCATTGCAGGCAAAGTCCACCGGCTATGCATAATGGTGCTGTGAGCCGACCGGAGAAATGTCCACCGCCGGCAGCGTCCTGATAGCCGCCGTATTTTACATCAGCGGTATAATCTGCATGACCTGGCCGGGGACAATCCTGCAATTGCCGATAAGCCTGCGTCTTTGCATTTTGATTATAGATGACAGCGGTGATTGGCGCGCCGCAGGTATATCCATCTGCAATACCGGAAAGAAAAACAGGCTTGTCCGGTTCTTTCCTGGTAGTAGACCACTGATTGTTGCCGGGTGCACGGCGATCCATAAAGAACTGCAGCGTGCTTTCGCAGACCGGAAGACCAGCCGGAATGCCATCCAGTGTCATACCGATGGCAGCCCCGTGAGACTGTCCGAAGATAGAGAGCTTTAAATTCTCACCGTATATGCTGCTCATAAAGACCTCCTAGATTTCGGTAGTCTTCCCAAAAATGGGGATAGGATTTCTGGACAGATTCTGCATTTCGAATCGTAACAGGGCCGTCTGCGCATGTTGCGGCAATCGCTGCAGCCATAGCAATTCTGTGGTCATGACAGGCATCTACCGTTCCGGAACGAATTCGGCCCGGGTCTACAGTAATGCAGTCTTCCGATACAGTCGCATGGCAGCCCATAGCATGTAACATGGCAATTACGGAATGGATACGATCGGATTCTTTGTGACGCAATCTGCTGACATGATAAAATGCAGCGCCGTTTTTTGCTGCAGCAATAATCGCAAGGATGGGGAATAGATCCGGATTATCAGCCAGGTCAATAGTGGGATGCAGATTCATTTGCGGAAGAAGATCTGTAATTACGCGGTCACCTTGGGGCGAATTTGGGTTCAGACCGGTGACATGCACAGCCGAACCGATGGTATTCGCTGCAAGGTAATATGCACTGTTGCTCCAGTCACCGTCTGCAGCAATGATCCCAGGGGAAAGGAATTTGCTTTCTGACAGAATGGGCTTTGTTGCATCAATTCCAAATTGGGATAGGGTATAAACAGTCATATCCACATATGGCTTGGATTCCAGGGTGCCAATGACGGACACATGGCTGCCGCGACCCAGTAATGCGCAGGCAAAGAGTAATCCGGAGACAAACTGACTGGAAATATTTCCTGGGATGCAGTATTCTCCGGGCTTTAACTGACCACGGCAGGAAAGCGTATTTTCGTCAAGCCAGCGGATACAGCACCCCATTCGGCACATTTCTTGCAGCAGCGGTGCCAAAGGACGCTGAGCCAGCCGCCCTCTCATATTAAAAGTAGCCTGGATTCCTAAAGCACCTATAACCGGTAATAAAAAACGCAGTGTGGACCCACTTTCCTGGCAGGGTAACGCTATGTTATTTGCAGGCTTCCGAACCGGTGTCACATAATACCCGAGGTCATTTCTGATAATTTGCGCACCCAGGCAGATGAGACATGCTACAGTGGCTTCAATGTCCTGACTTGCATCTGGGCAGAGGATCTCGGTGGGGCGGTTGGCAAAGGCTGCACAAATCAGATAGCGGTGGATCAGCGATTTGGAAGGAATGGCAGACACAATACCGCTGAGCGGCTTGGGAAAAATAGTGATATCCATGGATGCCTCACAGAAAGATAAATCAAGCAAAATCTTCAACAGATGCGCCGCACGAGATTGTCGTGCGGCGTAAAAAAGTACAGAGAAATATGGAAATCTCTTTCAAATCATACTAAGTATAGCATTTACCGCAAGAAATTGCAAGAAGAATCAACTTGGGGAAAACAAGAAGGAGGCAACTGCTGTGCAGTCGCCTCCTTGAAATTATTCTGTTACGGTGAAAGATGTATCACACAAAGACTGACCATTGAAATAGATCTCGATGGTATAATTGCCGGCAGTGGTGGGCAGTGCGGGAACAGTCAGATGACAGTAGTTTTTGTTCCACATGTCAACCCAGGCCCGTGTATTGTAATCCCAGCTGACAGGAATGCCGTTTGCGTCGCGAATGACATATGTAGCAACAATTTCATCGTTGGAGATGTTGTACTTTTTCATCATGATCAGCACAAAACCGGCAGTTTCTCCGTTTTTGAAATTGATACGATAGTCTTCATCTTCCAGATCCTTATATGTCCATCCGCTGGCAGCAGGAGCCTTGCACATGCTGATCTGCATGGTAGATGCGCTCACATCGTAGCCGGAGAACTCCGCGGCTTCCGCAGTTGTATATACTGCAGTACCACCAAAGACGGTACAGGCATCTTCCTGCTGTATGGAGAAGTCATAAGTAGCGCCGGGAACAATAGGCGTGATGGTTACAGAATTGGTATCGGAACGAACGATACCCTTTGCAGCGGAACCGTCGATGGAGTAGAGCACCAGCCAACCGGTGAGAGGCTGGGTATCCCCTGTATTCCAGGTAAGCTTCAGAGAAGTTGCATCCACCTGAGAAACAACAATATCCGAAACGGTTACAGCATTGGCGGTCATATAGCAGCGGCTGGCTTCACTCATGCCGGCTGCAGTAACTTCCACGGTGTGTGCATCCGTACAGACTACGCCGGTAAAGGTGATACTGGTTTTGTCTGTAACCAATATCTGGTCATAACCGGTTTCACTATAGCATCTGATGGTCCACTGGGTAATGTTGCTGCCTTCCGGAGCTTCCCAGCTTGCAGTCAGGGACTCATTGGCGCATCCGGTAATTGCCAGATTCTGCGCTTTTACATGATTGACAGCAGTATATTTCAGGGTGCTGTTGCCAACAATGTAGAGATCCGAATCAGAGGACAGCGTGAACGTATAGTCTTTGCCAATGGTCAGCCCACGAATTGTTACAGAGTGACCGGTAAATGTCTCCGACTTAGCCTCTTCTCCTTCGGCCTGATAAGTCATGGTCCAACTATCTGTATCCTGACCTTCCACAGTGAAACTCAGAATCACAGAACCATCTTCCGTGCCGGTAACACCCTGGAAACTTACAATGTTTGTTTGAACAGGGGTCGTGTAATTGTCAGACAATTCACCAACAGGCTTACCAAAACCAGAAACCTCGACCTTGACGGTGTATAGGGTGTTGGGATTCAAACCTGTAAAAGAAGCAACGCCGTTTTGCACAGGTGCGGTTTGAGAAGTACCATGGGTATCAGAGCAAATAACAGTCAGGCGGCTTTCCTCAATTTCAGAGACCACATAGACCAGAAGATTGTCCTCACTGCCTTCAAGCCGGAGCTCAGAAACAGGCTGCAGATAGTACTCTTTATACAGTGTGTAACCACCAATGCAAATGCCGGCTAAGAGTACCAGAACCAGGAAAACAGTGAAGAGTTTCTTGCCGATGTTCCCATCGGTTTCGTCCTCATCATAGTAATCGTCATCATCATCGAAATCATCCGGATCGGCGACATCAGATGGCATTGCGACTACGACTGTGGCCTCGCCCTGCATTTCTTCGTCAAGATCGTCTGTGGAAATAATCAATTCCGGGATGGGGATATTGATGGGTTCGGGCTGAATAACACCTTCCGGCGTTTCATGGGCAATCAACTCATCAACATGCTCGAGAATGCCGCTCAGATCATCAGAAAGACCTGCGTAAAGGCCATCACCAAGGTGCTGTGTGTCCTGCGTAGGATCATCAATTTCCAAGTCGCCCAGAAAAGACAGGTTAATTTCTTCGTCATCATCACCATCAAATTCAGATGGCAAGGTTTCAGATGTTGTATCAGATGCGTCCAACGGCTGTTCCTGCAAGTCAAAGCAATCGGCAATTGCGATTTGATTCTCATAGGGCTCTGCAGGTGCTTCATCAGATTCAGAAGCTGTGGCTTCTGCCGCTTCAACATCTTCGTCAGGAAGCGTTACCAGAGGAACAATGGGGGTATTGTTGATTTCATTGCGCTGCATGTAAGCTACCAGAGCCTGGCCCATAGTAATGGGGTCCTGCCACCGGTTTTCGGGATTGGGATCAATGGCTTTAAGAATGATTTCGGCCATTTCATAGTCCGCATACATAGGCGGATCAAGAGGCTCGTTGTCAGCTGCCTGACCGCTAAAGGGAAGTGTACCGCCGTTGTATGCCTGATACAGGATTATGCCGACGGCATAGATATCGATTGTCTGGTTGATACTGGACATAGGGCCGGAAATCTCCGGCGCGGTGTATTGACTGCAGTACTTATCCGGCACGGATGCATAGGCAAGACTTGCGGTTTTAACAAAACCAAGATCTCCGATCCGATACTCATTATCTTCAGAGATGAAGATATTCTCCGGCTTCAAATCGATATAGAGATACCCTGCCTGACGGCAAACCGCCAGAGACGCACACAGATCCAGACCGAGATTAACCGCCTGCAGATGTGTCATGGAGTACTTTCGGAAATGCCGTGCAAGACTCTTTCTGTACGGGCTCAGAAGATATACATAGTAACCTGCATTATCTTCCATGGGGACAATCTGTGCGCCTTCATAAGGCAAAAATCCTTCCAAAGCAGAAAGCTTCTTCAAGATATCTACTTCAGAAAGAATTTCCTCGGAAACCTCTTTATAGTAGAGCAAAGCATCTTCACGGGAATGATACACACCGGTCAAGAGCAGCGCATCCAGCTGAACCTGAGATGCCGGAACGGAAATTATTTTAACGATATATCGTTTATCTGAGTTCAGCTCCAAAGCGGGGCAACAGCAGATACCATGACGATTGCTGAAGGGACCGCCCATAGTGAAGTTATCCAACAAGGGAGAGATCAGTTTTGGATCAGACAACTCCATCGCCTCCTTAATTGTTACATAAAATTACATTCTATATAATAGGTCATAATTATGAAAAAAGCAATATCTTTATACAGGAAAAGTTTTGAAGTTTCCGTGAATAAAGCACTGCCGCAGAGAATCTGCGGCAGTGCTGCTTGATTTTAAATATTCCACTGTGCATCCTGCAGGGGGAAGTAGGATGTGTTGGCGTTTTTAAATTCGAAAACGGAAAGGTTGCTGCAGTGGATTCCGGGAGGATCGCAGGATACAATCTCCGCTCTGTCTGTCCACCAGGCTTTAAAGTGCTGGGAGGACTTGAGTCCCAGAATATGCATATCTCTGTAGTCAACACCCAGAATCTCGAAAGCGTTGCAGTCCAGGGTCTGGCGGCGAGAGGTGCTGACACCGATTTTGACATTACCTGCCTGAAGCAATACTGAGGGGCCGAGGGTAGTGAACTTACCGGCGCCCATGGGGGACTTAGTAACATAAGTGCCGTCAGAAATGGTCTTCACATAAGCATCCTTCAACAAAATGGGTTCGCCATGGAGATTGTCTGCCTTTGCGCCCAGATTGCAGGTAATCTTGCTGCCAACACCGGCTTCGATAGCCTGCTGCACCACGGCGGGATCCCAGAAGCCACCGAAAGCAGTGTCGGGAAGGTTTCTCTCCAACAGCTCACGGAGCAAATGTGTGCCGTCACCGGGAGCACCGCCGCCGGGGTTATCGGAAGATTCATTGATGACAATGGGGCCTTTTGCAAATTCAAGCGCCTTGTCTACGGCTTCAGCGGGGGAAAGACAAACAGGCATAAATGCCTCTCTGCGGCCCCAAGCATACTGCGCGATTTCCGATGCTACTGCATCGGCAGCTTCCTGGGTTTTTGCTACGGTTACCACGGTGACACAGGCCTGGGAAATATCGGCATAAGGGAAACCATGGAAGAAAGTAGCCTGCAGCAATTCCGGATTTTCCGCTTCCAGGCGGATGGTGAGCTGCTGAACATCATGTGCAGGGCCGCTGAGGGTAACACCGGCGCCCGGTGCCAGCAGCCAGGGCAGCGGAACATGAGACTGATATACCGGAACATTGTTTACAACATGGTCATACAGATGATGCAGCAGGGCTCTTGCGTTTTCATACTCATCCACATGGGGGTAGCATTTCACACCCATCAGAACATCGGACAAAGCGACCATTTTCTTTGTGACATTGGCGTGCAGATCAAGGGTCACACCAATGGGAATGGCATTGCCGAAGCGCTCACGCAGGGCCTCCAGGAGGTAGCCCTCAATGTCGTCACTCAGGTCGGAAACACCGGCACCATGCAGTGTCAGAGCGATGGCATCCAAAGGGGAGCGTGTATGCTGCCACCACATATTGTCAACAAGGTTGGAGGTTAAGATTTTTAATGTTTCCGGTGTGATATGACCGGAGGGGGTTGCGTTTGCATAGAAAGTGGGAGCCAATTCAATTCCAAGGACAGCGGCCTCATCGATGAAACCGCCCAGGGGCGTACGGACACCACCGGTGTTGTGATCGATGAGTTCCTGGCCGAACTCATAATTCAGATCCTGGAAACGATCGATAGTTGTAACAACATTGGAAAACGAATTGGTTTCATGACGAAAACCGCCGATACCTACACGCATAGACATGCCCTCCTTATTTTGATATCTCACATATAACGCAGTTTCCGGGAAAAGTCAAGTCTGTTCTGAGGAAAAAAGCATTGCTTGTTAAAATGTATATTAGAATGAATATTTTAATAATTTTTAGTAAATTCACTTGTATATACAGAGAAAATGTGCTATGATATGCATCGACGGTGCAGTATCCTAGTCAGAACCGCCGATTCCCAGGTAGGGCCTAAAAATCCTATGAAGGGCATATCGATGAAGTCCCTGGTGCCTGCTTTTTACGCCCAGTTTAGGGTGGGTGCTGGGGGTTAAGGATTCCGGGCGCGCTCCAATGGCATGGAGCATACGACCCGACTTCCGTGGAGACCTGGTGTTGTGCGACGAAGTTGAGAACTCCGTATGGAAGCCGCTTCGCGTACGAGCCTGGTATGAACCTGCAAAGCGGTGCGCAGAATCGTGTGCTGTGTGCAGTGTAGCCTGCCTTGAGTGAGTATGCGGGGAAAGAGGACAAACGCCTGGTATGTTGTGGCCAGACTACTGGCGTTATCGCTTCTGGAAACCATCCTTGCAAAAGAGGCTAAGGTTTCGGTGGGTTTTGCTGTGGAAAACACCTAGGCTGTCGTGAAAGGGCAGGCAGGGGATTACAGTACGGTCTGAGTGGCAATCGGGTACTCATTTTGGCAACGTTTGAGCGGACGGATCAAAAGGAAACTGCCTGCGCGGCAACGGCAGGTTCTGTCTGGAGAAAATCAACCCGACCTAAGCCGTAAGATTTATCCTGCCTGCCACCGTTTTTATTAAAAAGATTAAAGGGGTATTTTGTCGTGTCCAAGTCTGACCCGGCTGCGTCAAAACGCGAGAGAAACAAGACCATCCGCTGGGTGGTAACAATCTTCTTTGTAACTATGTTTGTTTCCGGCACAATTACACTGGTTTCGGATGCATTAATGGCAGGAAGTTCTATGTTTGTTGCATTCCTGATCCTGTTGCTGATTGTGCTGATTGGTATTATTTTTGATATCATTGGTGTTGCGGTAACTTCTGCGGATGAAAAACCCTTTCATTCCATGGCTTCCCGTAAAGTTCCGGGTGCCATGGACTCCATTAAGCTGCTGAGAAACGCAGAGCGTGTCAGCTCCATCTGCAACGATGTGGTGGGCGATATTTGCGGCGTTGTTTCCGGCAGTGCTTCTGCTACCATTGCACTGCAGATTTTGCAAAACTTTGATTTTTCCTGGCCCCAGGTTGTATCTTTGATGATGTCTGCCCTGGTTGCCGGATTAACTGTGGCCGGTAAAGCAATTGGCAAAACCTTTGCCATTGGTTCCTGCACGAAAATTGTAACGCTGGTAGGAAGCGTGCTGTACCAGCTGCGGCACATATTTGATTTCAAGAAAAAGAAAAAATAAATCGTTAGGTTGTGTAATTTTGAATCTACTGGAAACGATTCACGGACATGAAGACCTGGCTTTGCTCTCTGATGCACAGAGAATTCAACTGTGTGGAGAAATCAGACAGTTTTTAGTAGCCAGCGTATCCCAAACGGGAGGACATTTGGCCTCCAATTTGGGCGTTGTAGAGTTGTCTGTGGCCATCGAAACCGTTTTTGATACTATGAAAGACCGCTTGGTTTTCGATGTTGGGCATCAGGCTTATGTGCACAAGGTGCTGACAGGACGCCGGGCGGATTTTTCTACTTTACGCCAGTTTGGTGGTATTTCCGGCTTTCCTAAGCCCGGTGAAAGTGACGCAGACGCATTTGTAGCCGGACATGCATCCAGCTCCGTGTCCATTGCCTTGGGCATGGCGAGAGCGAGAACGCTGCAGAATCAGCAATATCATGTGATTACTTTGATTGGCGATGGCGCTGCCACCGGCGGAATGGCCTATGAAGGTCTTAATGATGCTGCGGTCAGCGGCGAACCGATGATCGTGATTCTGAATGATAATGCTATGTCCATCGACAGAAATGTGGGTGGCATGGCATCACATTTGTCCAGGCTTCGTACGAAGGAATACTATTTGGGATTGAAACAGAAATATCGTACACTGCTTAAGAAAATTCCCGGCGGTGAAGCAGTCTATAAGGTGACGCACAAAGTGAAAGACTGGCTTCGCAGAGCGTTGATTCCCACCACCATTTTTGAGAATATGGGTATGACCTATCTTGGCCCGGTGGACGGTCATGATGTGAATAACCTGATTTTCTTGCTGCGCACAGCACGGGATATGAACCGTCCGGTGCTGCTGCATGTGATGACCCAAAAAGGGCGTGGCTATATCCCGGCAGAACGCAGCCCCTCGCGTTTTCATGGTGTGGGAAGATTTGATCCGGAAACCGGCAGCTTGCCCATTGGAAACGGCAAAAGCTTTTCTGAGGCTTTTGGAAAAACCATGTGCACCATCGCGGAGGAGAACCCCAAGCTGTGTGCCATTACCGCTGCCATGCCGGCCGGTACTGGCCTCTTGCCCTTTAAAGCCTCTTATCCGAAGCGGCTGTTTGATGTGGGTATCGCAGAAGAACATGCTGTGTCTATGGCAGGTGGTTTAGCCAAGCAGGGAATGGTTCCCGTGGTGGCCCTGTATTCCACATTCCTGCAAAGATCTTACGATATGGTCTTTCAGGATATTGCCATGCTGAGGCTGCATGTTATCTTTGCAGTGGATAGGGCAGGCCTGGTGGGAGAAGACGGAGAAACCCACCATGGCGTGTATGACTTGGGCTTTTTGCGTCAGGTTCCCGGAATGAAGATTTTGTGCCCTGCCAGCTGCGCAGAGCTTTCCGATATGCTGACCTGGGCAGCTGCAGAATTTGATGGACCTGTTGCCATCCGTTATCCAAGAGGCGGTGATGGGGGATATTCCGGCTCTGACTGGAACCCCGCAGCCGGCAGTGTGGTGTGCCACCGCAGGGGAACAGCCTTTACAATCATCACCTATGGAAAACTGATTAATCACGCCTTAACGGCAGCTGAACTTTTGGCCGAACAGGGTGTGGAAATAACGGTTTTGCGGCTCATGGAACTTTCCAATGCATCTCTGGAGGCGCTTGCAGTTGGTATGCCATTGGCATCCAATGTGCTGATTCTGGAGGAAATTTGTGCAGGATCGGGTATCCGTGAGGCCATGGCATGGGCCATCCATAAAGAACATCCTGATATTACTGTGGAAGGAATTGACCTTGGCCACAGATTTGTGCCGCACGGCGATGTGAATACGCTGTATCAGCATTTCGGCTTGGATGCGCAATCCATATGTGATTACATTTTGGGGGTAGTTCATAATGAAAATTAAAAAGCGCCTGGATGTCCTGCTGACAGAGCGTGGTCACGCGGACAACAGAACAAAAGCACAGGCTATTATTATGAGCGGACTTGTCTATGTAAACGGCCAGAAGGCGGATAAGCCCGGTGTCTCCTATGAAGAGAGTGTGGATATTGAAGTGAGAACCGGTGCATGTCCCTATGTCAGCCGGGGCGGCCTGAAACTGGAAAAAGCTCTGCGGGATTTTGGCGTTGACCCTACCGGATTTGTTTGCAGCGATTCCGGCGCGTCTACCGGCGGATTTACAGACTGTCTGCTGCAGCAGGGAGCCAAGAAGGTTTTTGCGATTGATGTGGGTTACGGTCAGCTGGACTGGAAAATCCGCAGCGACCCCAGAGTTGTGGTAATGGAACGCACCAATGTGCGCTATGTTACCCCGGAGCAGCTGGGAGAACCCCTGGATCTTTCCGTTGTGGATGTTAGCTTTATTTCCCTGAAGATCGTCCTGCCCGTAATTAAGACATTCCTGAAAGAAACCGGTCAGGTGCTTTGCCTGATTAAACCCCAGTTCGAGGCAGGCAAGGAAAAAGTGGGAAAGAAGGGCGTTGTGCGTGACCCGGAAACCCATAAAGAGGTGCTTGATAATTTCGTTGCCTTGGCCAACGAACTGGAATTTAAGATTCTTGGTCTTACATTTTCTCCTGTAAAAGGTCCGGAAGGAAATATCGAATTTCTGGGACATCTGACCCTGGATAATCGGCCGGGAATTACACCGGATACTGCGCTTGTGGTAGAGCAAGCACATCATACACTAAAGGGGTGAAACTGTGAAAAAAATCATACTGACCCCCAATCCTTACCGGGATAAGGAATTCCAGACTGTCCGTGAAGCGGCAGAGATTTTGCGCAGTGCCGGTTTGGAACCCAAAATTTGCTTGCCTTTTGAAGTGGACCGCAGTTTTCAGCTGCCCCGTGATCTGAGAATGCATCGTTTGGATCGGGAATTACCCGGCGCAGCCGGCGTTGTTTGCTTCGGCGGCGACGGAACAATTCTGCACATGGCAAAAGCCGCAACCCGCCACGGCGTCCCCGTACTGGGTGTAAACATTGGCACGATGGGCTTTATGGCAGAACTGGAAAGTACGGAACTGCATATGCTATCCAAGCTGGCCAATCATGAATATACGCTGGACAAGCGTATGATGCTGGATGTTACCGTGCATCGGGACCGGGACATTATTTTCCATGACATTGGTTTGAATGATGCTGTGATTACAAAAGGTGCAATTGCCAGAGTGGTGCACCTGGGTGTCAAATGCGATGGCGTTCCGGCAATGGAATGCAGCGGTGACGGTGTGATTATTGCCACGCCGACCGGTTCTACCGCATACAGTCTGAGCGCCGGCGGCCCGATTGTGGAACCGGAAGCCCAGAATATGCTGATCACCCCCATTTGTCCCCATGATATGTTGAGCCGCTGTGTAGTGGCTTCCCAGAATCGAGTCGTTACCGTGGAATTGATAAAGAACCCCAACAGGAATGCCTATCTGTCTGTAGACGGAGGAAAGGCACAAAGACTGAATATAGGCGATGTAGCTACGATTCGCAGATCCAACCTGGTTACAAAATTGATTCGCCTGAAAGACCGCAGCTTTTACGATGTGGTGAATATGAAATTCAAGAATGGATGAGGTGAGATGCATGAAAACACAACGACAGGCAAAAATTATGGAGATCATTTCCGGCCAGAATGTGGAAACACAGGAGCAGCTGCTGACACTGCTGCAGGCAGAAGGCTTTCGTGGAACGCAGGCAACCATTTCCCGTGATATTAAAGAACTCAGAATCGTCAAGGAACTTACCAGTCTGGGAACTTACCGCTATACAGCGGCAGGGAGTGAGCCTTCAGGGTCTTTTTCTTCCCGCCTGAATGCGATTTTCCGGGAGTGTGTCACCGGTTTTGACTATGCACAGAATATCATCATCATCCGGACTTTGCCGGGATTGGCTTCTGCTGCGGGTTCCGCCATTGACGCGATGAATATGCATCTGGTTGTTGGCTGCCTGGCCGGTGATGATACGGTCATGGTGGTTATGCGTGACAATAATGCCGCAGCTGCATTCTGCGGCGAGATTAAGAATCTGATCAACAGATAAAGGAGGTTTGCTTGTGCTGAGCTTGCTGCATATTGAGAATATCGCGGTTATTGAATGCTGCGACATTTCTTTTGACAGTGGATTCAATATCCTCACCGGTGAGACCGGCGCAGGTAAATCCATTGTGATCGACGCAATTTCTGCAATTTTGGGCGAGCGTGCCTACCGTGATATGATTCGAACCGGCACAGACAAAGCCTCGGTGCGGGCAGTTTTTACGGATGTTCCGAAGCTGCAGTGGTTTGAAGACAATGGTGTGGAATATGATCCGGAGACTGTCATTCAAAGAGATATTCACCTGGATGGAAAGAATATTTGCCGTGTTAACGGAAGTCTGGTTTCCGTCACAATTCTGAGAAAACTTGGAATTCAGCTCATCAATATTCATGGCCAGCACGACAGTGCATCCTTGTTTGATGAAAACAATCATCTGCAGTTCTTGGATGATTTTGCTTCAAACCAGGCATTACGGGAAGATTATCTTTACAAATATGAAGCGGTTGATGCGCTGCGCCGTGAGATCCGGAGAATGACCATGGACGAGAGTGAAAAGCTCCGTCGGATGGAAACGCTCCGCTATCAGATTGAAGAGATTTCCAAAGCAGCTCTGGAACCCGGCGAGGATGAACAGCTGGAAGAAAGACGAAAGATTCTGCAGAATGCTGAAAAGCTGTCCGATGGCATGGACGCCGCTGTGGAGTGCCTGTACGGTGGTGATGACTCTGACGGTGCGGCAACACTTCTGGCCCAGGCGGAACGGGAACTTGCCCGGCTTGCCAAATACACAGATGCGTTTACGCAGATTCACGCGCAGGTTGCGGATTTGATGTATCAGGTTCAGGATGCGGCGGAAACGGTACGCGATGCCAGAGACGGTTTATCTTACTCCGCGGAAGAATTGGAAAGAATCGAAGACAGACTGGATGTCATCCATCGGCTGCGGCGCAAGTATGGTGTAACTTGCATTGATATTTTGGAATACCTGGAGAACGCAAAGCGGGAACTGGACGAAATCGAGTTTGCCGATGATCATTTGGAGCGGCTGAAAAAGAAACTGCAGAAAGCGGAGCAAACCGCATGGGAGGCAGCGAAACTTCTGCGGGAGAACAGAAAGACCACGGCGCAAACGCTGCAGACCAGAATCCTGCAGGAACTGGCGCAGCTGGATATGCCTCGGGTACAGTTTTCCTGTGAATTCGCAGAAATTCCCCTCAGTAGTAACGGCGCTGATGCTGTGGCATTTTATATGTCTGCCAATGCAGGTGAGGCGCTGAAACCCTTGAGCAAGGTTGCTTCCGGTGGTGAATTGGCCCGCATTATGCTGGCTATGAAGAATGTACTGGCAGAGCAGGACAAGGTAGCGACGCTGATTTTCGACGAAGTTGACACCGGTGTTTCTGGAAGAGCCGCGCAGAAAGTAGCTGAAAAGCTGCGCAGTGTTGCCAAGTCCAAGCAGGTTTTGTGTGTAACGCACCTGCCGCAGCTGGCAGCGCTGGCAACAACTCATCTGCTGATTGCGAAAGCAGAACGGAGTGGGCGTACTTTCACAACGGTTACGCCGTTGGATCTGGAAGGCCGGAAACAGGAACTGGCCCGAATTATCGGTGGTACAAATATTACGGAAACAACCCTCAAGAGCGCAGGAGAGATGCTGCGTGTAAACTGAGGAACGATGTAATTATGAAAAGTACGAATGTTGTTTTCTGAAAAATACTTTCGCGTTTATGCTTGACAAATACCTGGCATTTTGTTAGGATACTGTCAGCTTCATACGAACGCACAGATGGGAAGAAGTAAGTGCTTACTGTTCTACAGAGAACTGCCGGTTGGTGCAAGGCAGCAGCACAGCGCACCCAAATACCTCCCGGAGCGGCTTGCCTGAAATAATAGTAGGGGAAGACGGGTTCGCCCGATACAGCGAGAGCCGTTGTCAGACGGCCTGAGGGCAATGTTGTGAGACTTTGCCGAATCAGAGGTGGTACCACGCGCTTTGCGTCCTCTGTCCGAAAGGACAGAGGACTTTTTGTTTTTCAAAAATATCATTAGGAGGAATACCAAATGCAATTATATGATGAGCTGGTTGCCAGAGGCTTGATCGCCCAGGTAACCAATGAAGAAGAGATCAAGGAGATGATCAACAACGGCAAGGCCACATTCTATATTGGCTTTGACCCCACTGCGGACTCTCTCCATGTGGGTCATTTTATGGCACTGTGCCTGATGAAGCGGCTGCAGATGGCTGGCAATAAGCCTATTGCCCTGATCGGCGGCGGTACTGCCATGATCGGCGACCCCTCCGGCAGAACGGACATGCGTTCCATGATGACTGCCGAGACCATTCAGCACAACTGTGACTGCTTTAAGAAGCAGATGGAGCGGTTCATCGAGTTCGGTGAAGGCAAAGCACAGATGGTCAATAATGCCGACTGGCTGCTGGATCTGAACTATGTGGATGTTCTGCGCGAAGTTGGTGCCTGCTTCTCTGTGAACAACATGCTCAGAGCAGAATGCTACAAGCAGCGCATGGAGAAGGGCCTGAGCTTCCTGGAGTTCAACTATATGATTATGCAGTCTTACGACTTCTACTACCTGTACCAGAACTACGGCTGCAACATGCAGTTCGGCGGCAATGACCAGTGGAGCAATATGCTGGGCGGCACTGAACTGATCCGCAGAAAGCTGGGCAAGGACGCTCATGCCATGACCATCACGCTGCTTCTGAATTCCGAAGGCAAGAAGATGGGCAAGACTGCCAAGGGTGCAGTGTGGCTGGACCCCAACAAGACCACTCCCTTTGATTTCTATCAGTACTGGAGAAATGTTGAGGATGCCGATGTCCTGAAGTGCATCCGTATGCTGACATTCCTGCCCCTGGAGCAGATCAATGAGATGGACTCCTGGAAGGATGCCCAGCTGAACACTGCCAAGGAAATTCTGGCTTATGAGCTGACCAAGCTGGTCCACGGTGAGGAGGAAGCTGCCAAGGCACAGGCTGCTGCCAAGGCACTCTTCGCAGGCGGCGGTGATGATGCCAATATGCCCACCACTGAAATTACTGCTGCGCAGCTGACAGACGGCAAGATCGGTATTCTGAATCTGATGGTGGCCTGCAAGCTGGCTGGCTCCAACGGCGAAGCCCGGCGTCTGGTGCAGCAGGGCGGTGTTTTCGTCAATGATGAGAAGGTTCCGGATCATACTTTTGCTGTTACCGCAGAAATGCTGAAGGAAGGCGTCAAGCTCCGCAAGGGCAAGAAGGTTTTCCATAAGGCTGTGTTGGCATAAAAATTGCGCCCGTTCATCATGAACGGGCGCTTATTTATGTCAGAATGGCTTTCAGTTTTTTTGCAAGCTCCGCAGATAAAGGCGTTAAAGGCATACGGCAGTTTCCACAATCATAACCAATGTATTTCATAGCAGCTTTCACAGGAATGGGATTTACTTCGCTGAACAGCAAATCCGTAAGCGGGAGAAAATGCGCCTGAAGTTCTGCTGCTGTATCGAAATCACCTGCGATTGCGGCCAAAACCATTGCCTGCATTTCAGTAGGAAAGATATTGGACAGGACTGAGATAATGCCCGCACCGCCAAGGGAAATCACTGGAACCGCTTGCTCATCATTGCCTGACCATATGGAAAAATCATCGCCGCAAAGATGCCGGATTCTTGTTATTTTGCATATATCCGACGAGGCTTCCTTGATGCCGGCAATGTTTTCGATTGCGGATAATTCCTTGTAAACGCTAACCGGGATATCCACGCCGGTTCTGGAGGGAACATTGTAGGCAATGATTGGGATATCTACACTGTTTGCGATGACCCGGTAATGGGCAGTCAGACCGGCTGGGGTTGCTTTGTTGTAGTATGGGCTGACAATCAAAAGCCCGTCAACACCCTGGTCTTGTGCGGCCTTGCTTAGTGCAATGGTATGCTCTGTAGAATTAGAGCCTGTTCCCGCGATAATCATGCAGTCTTTACCGGCAAATGCTTTGCACCGTCGGAAAAGTTCCAGCTTTTCTTCGTCGGAAAGGGTAGGTGACTCGCCGGTGGTGCCGCAGATTACCACAGCAGGAATACCGGCATCCATCTGTCTTCTGAGCAAAACCTCCATCATGGGGTAATTCACATGGCCGTCGAGAAACGGTGTGACAAGTGCAGTGCATACGCCTGAGAAGAATGGTTTTTTCATACACGGATACCTCCATGCCAATCTATGCAGGAATGCAGGTATTTGTCTGTTGCAAATAATGGGAAAATAGGCTATAATAATGAGGCTTTTATATAATGGAGGGGTCTGTAGTGAGAACACAGGACTTTTATTACGATCTGCCGGAAGAGCTGATCGCACAAACACCGCTGCAGCAGCGGGATACATCCAGACTACTTGCGCTGAATAAGGTGACGGGAGAACTGGAGCACCGGCACTTTTATGATATTCTGGACTATCTTCAGCCGGGTGACTGCCTGGTGATGAACAATTCCAGAGTGCTGCCCGCCAGACTTTTGGGACATCGCCCCACAGGTGGTGCTGTGGAAGTTCTGCTTCTGCGGGATCTTGGGAATAAAAAATGGGAGTGTCTCTGCAAGCCTGGCAGAAAGATGCAGGTAGGACACGAAGTGCTGTTTGGTGATGGCGAACTGTCCGCAGTGGTTACCGAGGTGAAGGAAGACGGTAACCGGGTAGTGGAATTCCGCTATGAGGGAATTTTCCTGGAAGTTTTGGAACGGTTGGGAAAGATGCCGCTGCCGCCCTATATTAAGGCTGAATTGGCCGATCAGGAGCGCTATCAGACGGTGTATTCCAAAGAGACAGGGTCTGCAGCAGCGCCCACAGCCGGACTGCATTTTACCAATGAGCTGCTAGAGAAAATCCGTGGAAAAGGTGTGCGCACAGCGTTTGTGACGCTGCATGTTGGTCTGGGCACCTTCCGTCCGGTGAAGGCAGAAAATATCCATGAGCACCACATGCACAGTGAGCTGTGCATGATCAGCCAGGAAACGGCAGAGATTCTGAATGAAACCAAGAAGCAGGGTGGGCGCATTGTCTGCGTCGGTACCACCTCCTGCAGAACGCTGGAGTCCTTGGCCAAAGAAGACGGAACTTTTGAGGCGGGCTCCAAGTGGACTGAGATTTTTATTTATCCCGGTTACACATTCAAGGCTATGGATGCTCTGATTACCAATTTCCATTTGCCGGAAAGTACGCTGGTAATGCTGGTATCTGCTTTTGCGGGAAGAGAGCATGTCCTGTCTGCCTATGAAACCGCAGTAAAGGAGCGTTATCGCTTCTTCTCCTTTGGCGATGCCATGTATATTGGTTGATGGGGGTATGATTCGCTATGTTTGAAGTGTTGAAAACAGAAGGTGCTGCACGACGGGGCGAATTTACCTGCGCTCACGGTACGGTGCAGACACCGGTTTTTATGAATGTGGGCACCCAGGGTGCCATTAAGGGCGCGCTCAGTGCGAAAGATCTGAAAGAAATTGGCTGCCAGGTGGAACTGTCCAACACCTACCATTTGCATTTGCGGCCGGGTGACACTCTGGTAAAAGAGTGCGGTGGCCTGCATAAGTTTATGACCTGGGATGGCCCGATCCTGACGGACTCCGGTGGATTCCAGGTGTTCAGCCTGTCTTCTCTGCGGAAAATCAAGGAGGAAGGCGTATACTTCGCATCCCATATTGACGGACGCAAGATTTTTATGGGACCGGAAGAAAGTATGCGGATCCAGTCAAACTTGGGCTCTGATATCTGCATGGCATTTGATGAGTGCATTGAAAACCCAGCCCCCAGGGATTATGTTCTGAAAAGTGTAGACAGAACCTATCGCTGGCTTGTGCGCTGCAAAGAGGAAAATGCCCGCCTGAATAGTCTGTCGGACACAGTGAATCCGCAGCAAATGCTCTGGGGCATCAACCAGGGCGGCACATATCCTGATATCCGCATTGATCATATGAAGCGTATCGCAGATCTGGATCTTCCCGGCTATGCCATTGGCGGCCTTGCGGTGGGAGAAACTGCCCAGGAAATGTATGATGTGATTGAGGCAGTGGAGCCTTATATGCCCCGAGAGAAAACCCGATATCTGATGGGTGTCGGTACGCCCACCAATATTATTGAAGCAGTTGCCCGGGGTGTTGACTTCTTTGATTGCGTAATGCCCGCAAGAAATGCCCGGCATGCCCGGCTCTTTACCTGGGAGGGTGCCATTAATCTGAAGAATGCAAAATATGCAAAGGATATGAATCCTATTGATTCTCAGTGTGACTGCCCGGTTTGCCGCAGATACAGCCGCGCGTATATTCGCCATCTGTTTGTTGCGGAGGAAATGCTTGCCATGCGTCTTTGCGTGATGCATAATCTGTATTTCTACAATAAGCTGATGGAAAGAATCCGCGATGCGCTGGATTGTGGTACTTTTGGCGAGTTCCGCAAGGAGTATTCTGAGAAATTGGCACGCAGAATCTAGAATTATACTTGCTTTTTCCGGCAATGATGCTATAATTATCAAGACACTATAAACGAAGGAGCTATACCCATGTTCAATTTTATGGAAGCTGCAGTGCCTGTGGGCGGCAGCCTGGCCAGCACCGTTATTATGCTGGCTTTGATGTTTGCTATTTTCTATTTCATGCTGATTCGTCCCGAAAACAAGCGCAAGAAGGAAGCTGAGCAGATGCGCAGCTCCGTCAAGGTTGGCGATCATATCACTACCATTGGCGGTATTGTTGGCGTTGTTGTTAATGTAAAGGACGAGAAGTTTGTTATCGAGACCGGTGCAGATCAGGTTCGTATCGAACTGGCTAAGTGGGCGCTGTCCAGCAATGAAACTGCTGCGGAAGCTGCCAAGGCTGAGGCTAAGAAGGCTCAGGCTGCCAAGGCTAAGGAAAAGGCTGCCAAGAAGGCTGAGAAAAATCTGTAATTTCAATGAAAAGGGCTTCGGTTTTAGAACCGAAGCCCTTCATTTATTTTGTGTGGGATCGCTTCCATACAGTCCAGAGGCGGAAGACTGTGGATACCATCAAAATACCAACAGCAATCGCACCAGCAATGGCAATGGTATGCATACCCTTTGTGGCAAAACCATCCATATCGGAGCGAATAATGTAATTCATGGTGTAGTAGATACTTGCACCGGGAATCAACGGGAAGATGGATACAACCAGATAGGAAATAGCGGGATATTTACGGATTCGCGCCATGATTTCAGCGTACAGCGCTGCGGCAACAGCGGCCCAGAAATAGCCTGCAATATCGTTGCCGCACAGGTGCAATGTCAGGCTGTATACGGCCCAGGCAATCACACCGCCAAGCACGCAAAGAAGGCTGCCGGGACCATGTATATTGAAGAAAATGGCAAAACCAAAACATCCAATGGCACATGCCAGCAGCTGCACCGGGAGAATATAGTTTAGTGCAGACACATTCAGGGGCGATGTCCAAAGAAGGGAAACCAGATTAAAAGAGGCTGCGGTGCCAAGCGCAATCGCTGCAGCGATCAGGAATACCTGCACAATGCGGTTTGTGCCGGAATTTGTGTCGCCGTAGATAATGTCACGCATGGCGTTTGTAAACAGCAAACCGGGAACCAGCAGCATCAAACTACCGATGGTAATGGTATCGGCATTGTCTGCGATACCCCAAACTGCAAGGCAGTAGGCCAGCAGAGACATGAAAAACGATTCTATTATGGTTCTGAAGAAAAGGTTTGCCTTGAGCCGGTTCATAACCAGGTCAATAGCGCCAACAAGAATGCCACATACGCCTGCCCAAAGACTGTCTAAAACAGTTGATCCAAAGAATATGGCAAAACCGCAGGAACCAAGAAAATTTCCCAGTAGATATATTGGCAATGCATATTGGCGTCTGCTTGCATCGGCATCCAGTAACCATTGGCGTGCTTCCTGGGGATTCGGTTTCAGCGCACAGATCTTGCGGCTCAAATTACTGTAGCGCTCCACACTGTCCAAATCGTTGCCGTGATGACCGATACGCCGCATACGCGTCATAGGCTGTCCGTCTGCTGTCTTGATACTTACAGTCATGCAATTGGGAATTACAAAGGCTTCCGCTTCAATGCCATAGGACTTTATGACCATAGTGACGCTTTCTTCCACGCGGAAGGTTTCTGCGCCGCTCATGGCCAGCCTATATCCAAGATCCGTAGCCAACTCCAATAAAATGTTATAGTCCATGTTAGACTCCTATTTTGCTTATGATAGAGCAATTATAGCATAGGTTCAGCGAAATACAAGGAAAAAGTACCTCCGAAGAAATTCTTCGGAGGTACACCGTTATTTACGGACAAACAAAACACCAAGGGTGCCGGGGCCACAGTGACAGGACACAGTGCAGCCTGCAGTGCCTTCAATCATTTCGCTGAAATGACCATGGGCGGAAATTGCATCCTTAACAGCATCCAGACACACATCGGAAACAGGGGTATAGGTCAGGAACAGCAGATCTCTAACCAAATCATCCCGGTCAGCCAGACGATCCTTTACATAGTTGGACAGGCACTTGGCATAGTTGCCGCGGTATTTCTTTACAACGCCCATCTTGCCGCCCTTTACTTCAATGCAGGGCTTCAGATTCAGCAGGTTGGCACCCAGTGCAGCTGCGGCGGAACAACGGCCACCCTTTACCATATAGTCCAGGCGGTCCAGCAGGAAGCTGGCTTCCACCTTTTCGGTAAAGGCATCCAATTTTTCTTTGATCAGATCAAGATCTTCACATGCTTCACGCAGGCGGCAGGCTTCCATTACCACCAGACCCTGACCGGTGGAAAGGTTTTGAGAGTCAATAACCCGAACATTGGGAAAATCTTCTGCGGCCAGACAAGCGTTCTGGTAGCTGGAAGAGAAACCGGAGCCAAGGCTGATGTGGATGATGCCGTCATACTGTGCGGTATGTTCCTGGAACAGTTGCTGGTAATCGCCGATATTGCCAGCGGCGGTAGAACACAATGCGCCACCGGCTGCCACATGTGAAAAAATATCTGTGGGTGTGATTGTTACATTATCCAGGTAATTCACACCGTCTTTAATAACGGTCAGCGGCATTAAGGAAATATCAAATTTTTCGATTTGTGCCTGGGGCAGATCACAGGTGCTGTCAGCAGTAATTTTGATTCTCATAGTGACTCCTTTGACTAAATTTTCATTTCATTCTTCTGGCCCAGCGGGTCCTGCCCCATCATAAAGCAGTTCGCATCCAGATTCTTAGATTTCAAATAGCTTGCGCCCCAGTCCCGCATAGCAACCAGGATGGGGAGAAGACTCCGCCCCAATTCTGTGAGAGAATACTCGACTTTTGGGGGGATAATGGGGAATACTTCTCTGTGAATCAGGTCATGTGCCTCCAATTCCCGCAGCTGCTGGGTAAGCATCTTTGCGGTTGCGCCGGAAACACTTTTTTTCAGTTCTGAAAAACGCAAAGTCTTTTCAGACAGATGCCAGAGAATCAACGCTTTGTATTTGCCACCAATCAGTTCAATGGTGGATTCCACGGGACAATTATTCGCTTCCATATTACATCTCCATGGTTTCCAAAAGGATAGTATGGCACAAAATAGTGCGTACTTGCATATGTAGAATCTTGCTGTAGAATGATATCATAAGAGATTATTTCTGTCAATAAGAATCTTATCATTGCATTTTCTTCAAAAACATGGATAATAATAGAAGGTGAGTATTATGAAACTGAAATTTGATGTGCGTGGTATGACATGCGCTGCATGCTCTGCCAGAGTGGAAAAGGCTGCTGCGGGTGTACCCGGTGTACGGAAAGCAGAGGTAAACCTTTTGCGCGGTTCCCTGCAGGTGGAGGCAGAAACAGAACAGGTGACCCAGCAGATTATACAGCAGATACAGTCAGCAGGATATGAGGCATCCCTGCAGGGTAAAAAGACTCCGGAACCCAACGCAGATACTGGGCTTGCCGGGATGAAAAAACGCATTTACGGTTCTGCAATCTGTTTAATCGTATTGATGTATTTTACCATGGGTCACATGATTGGGCTTCCGCTGCCCGGCTGGTATTGCGGTACGGAGAATGCCGTGGTTGCTGCTTTGCTGCAGCTGACACTTACACTGCCAGTGGTATATCTGAACCGTGCTTACTACGAGAAGGGACTAAAAGCCCTGTGGCACCGCAGTCCCAATATGGATTCGCTGATTGCAGTTGGATCTCTGGCCGCATTGATTTACGGCATTGCGGCATTGTACCGAATGGCCTGGGCGATCGGCCATAATCAAACAGAGGTGTTGGCGCATTACAGCGCAAATCTGTACTTTGAATCCGCAGCGATGATTCTGACGCTGATCACTGTCGGCAAATTCCTGGAAACCCGCGCCAAAGGTAAGACGGGTGATGCAGTTAAGGCCTTGATGGATTTAAGCCCTAAAAAGGCGGTTGTCCGCAAGGATGGCACTGAGTATGAGGTAGCCATCGAAGATGTGCAGGTAGGGGACATTCTGGTTGTGCGTTCCGGAGGAAAGATTCCGGTTGATGGTGTCATTACAGAAGGCCGCTGTGCTATCGACCAGAGTGCACTAACCGGTGAGAGTGTTCCTGTAGACAAGGGACCCGGCGATAAGGTTTCTGCCGGAACCATCAATGCGGAAGGCTATTTTACTTTCCGGGCTGTTAAGGTGGGCGAAGATACCACACTGGCACAAGTGATCCGCATGGTGGAAGAGGCCGGCGGCTCCAAAGCGCCTATCGCCAGACTTGCGGATAAAATCGCCGGCATTTTTGTGCCTGTAGTTATGACCATTGCTCTGATCACATTCGCTGTATGGATGTTGGCGGGACAAACTCTGGAGTTTGCCCTGTCAGCCGGAATCTCTGTTCTTGTGATCTCCTGCCCCTGCGCACTGGGATTGGCTACACCCGTTGCAATCATGGTCGGTACCGGCCGTGGCGCAGGTTTGGGTGTTCTCTTTAAAAATGCGGAGGCGCTGGAAAATTTACATAGGATTGACACGGTCGTTCTGGATAAGACCGGAACCCTGACAACCGGAAAGCCTGCTGTTACATCCATCCTTCCCGGTGCTTGCAGCGAAGAACAACTGCTGGACATTGCCGGAGCGTTGGAAGCAAAATCTGAGCATCCTTTTGCGGCTGCCATTATGAAAAAGTGCGAAGGCCGCAGTTTGCCTGAAGCAGAAGATTTTGAAACGCTGCCGGGCAGAGGTGTAGCGGCTATCGTAAACGGCAAGCGTTGCTACGGCGGTAATGGTAAACTGATGGAGGAATTGGCAATTGCCGTGCCGGACTATCAGCAGCTGAAAGACAGGGGTGAAACACCGCTGTACTTCGCATCGGAAGGCCAATTCCTGGGTGCCATTGCAGCTGCGGATGTTTTAAAGGAAGATTCCGCCAGGGCAGTGAACGCTATGCAGGCGCTGGGGCTGGATGTGGTAATGCTTACGGGAGATAATAGCGCAACTGCCAATGCCATTGCCGGAAAAGCTGGCATTCATCATGTAATTGCTGATGTCTTACCCGGAGACAAGGCCGGCGTGGTACAAAAACTCCGAAGCGACGGGCACAGTGTGCTGATGGTAGGCGACGGAATCAACGATGCCCCGGCATTGGTCAGCGCGGATGTCGGCATGGCAATCGGCGCGGGAACGGATATTGCCATGGAATCTGCGGATATCGTTCTGATGAAGAATTCGCTCACAGCCGTCGGTGACGCTGTGGAACTCAGCCGTGCGACAATCAGGAATATCCGGCAGAATCTATTCTGGGCATTCTTCTATAATACCCTGGGTATTCCGGTTGCAGCCGGTGTGCTGTATCCTGCTTTCGGTTTGCTGCTGAGCCCCATGTTGGGTGCTGCGGCTATGAGCATGAGCAGCGTGTTTGTGGTTACCAATGCGCTGCGTTTAAGAAGCTTTAGACCCCGGAAAACAGAAACAACGGTATCTGATGAACCGATTCATGAAATTATTGAGGAGGAAACTGTAATGGAAACTGTAATTAAAGTAGAAGGTATGATGTGCACCCACTGCAAGGCCCGTGTAGAGAGTGTCTGTAAGGCCGTAGACGGTGCTCTGGATGCTGTAGTGGATCTGCAGGCCAAACAGGTTACGGTCACCGGAACGGCATCCGTGGAAGCACTGAAGCAGGCGATTGTTGCAGCGGGTTACGAAATTATTGGGTAAGCGCCTATGCGGACGGACATTTATTATGAATCCTGCGGTGTTGGCAATATCCGGGCAGGTATTTGGGCACCACCCGGTGAACCGGTTGCGGTTGTGCAGATTCTCCACGGGATTGCAGAGCATATCGAAAGGTATGAACAGTTTGCGCGTTATCTGAATCAGCAGGGGATTTTAGTGGTTGCCGCGGATCACATGGGCCATGGCAAATCTATCGGCTCTGACGGTATTCAGGGATATTTCCATGGCGGCTGGTTCTCTGCAGCTGAAGATGCCTACACTTTGCTGAATACTACCCGAATAAAATATCCCAGTATTCCGTATGTTCTGTTTGGCCATTCCATGGGCTCCTTTCTGGCGAGAACCATTCTGGCAAAGCATCCTGAAAGCGGCATTGCAGGTGCTGTGATTTGCGGAACCGGTTGGCAGAATCATGCGGTTTTGCAGGCTGGTATTCTGATGTGCAACCGGACTTGCAAAAAGTACGGTGAGCAGAATCCGAGCCCTGTGCTGCAAAAACTGATGTTTGGCAGCTATAACAAAAAGGTTGAGCATGTACGCACAGACAATGACTGGCTGACCAGGGATAATCGTGTGGTGGATGCATACAATGATGACCCCCTTTGCGGTTTTACTGCAACAGCTGGTTTGTACCGGGACATGCTTACGGGTATTCGCTTTATTCAGAAAGAACAGTCTCTGAATGCCATGGACAAGACGCTTCCGGTGCTGTTTGTTGCAGGTGCGGATGACCCTGTGGGCGGCTACGGTGCAGGGGTATTGAAAACTGCTAAAAAGTTTGAATCGGCAGGTATGCAAGATGTTTCTTGCAAACTGTACGCTTTGGATCGCCATGAAATCCTGAATGAGATCAATAAGGCGGAGGTTTTTGAAGACATTTATCAGTGGATTCAGAAGAAGATATTAAAATGACCAAATTATTGGACTGAACATACGATACAATTGCATCACAAAACAAAGGAAAGGTTGATTGTGATGTACTCTATTCTCTATGTTCGTGGCCATATTCAGGTGTTTGACAGCAACGGTAAATTCCTGTTCTCTGCAGACAGTGAGCGGGAAGCCAGAGAGGAACTGAGAGAATATGCGCAACCTGCGGCTTGACATTTGTTATGACGGTACCCGGTATCAGGGCTGGCAGCGCCTTCCCAACACACCCAACACCATACAGGGAAAGCTGGAAGCGACGCTGTCGAGAATTCTGGGAGAACCTATAGAAATAACCGGAAGCGGCAGAACCGATGCCGGTGTCCATGCAAAGGGACAGGTGGCGAATTTCCACTGCAGCTCTCACATGTCGGCGGAAGAAATACTCTGCGCGCTTCGCAGGTATTTACCCGAGGATATTGGCATATATTCCTGCAGAGATGTTTCCGAACGGTTCCATGCGCGGCTGAATGCCAGGGAAAAAACATACTGCTACCGCATTTGGAACAGCACAGCCCCCTGCGTGTTTGAAAGACGGTATGCCACAGTCTTTCCGGAGCAGCTGAATCTGACCGCAATGCGCTGTGCGGCAGAGCACCTGGTGGGAGAGCATGATTTCTCTGCGTTTTGCGCCAACACCAAAATGAAAAAATCCACGGTGCGCTATATTCGTTCACTGGATATTGCACGGCAGGGGGATGAGGTTCATATCACGGTTACAGGTAACGGTTTCCTTCATGGTATGGTTCGGATTCTTACCGGCACGTTACTCGAGGTTGGCACCGGGAATCGGTCACCGGAATCGATACCGGCACTTTTTGGTGCGAAACGCGCAGAATCCGGTTTTAAAGCACCGCCGGAGGGACTTTGCCTTATGGAGGTATTCTATTGAACATTCAGATTTTTGGTAAATCCAAGTGCTTTGACACAAAAAAAGCCGAGCGCTGGTTTAAGGAACGGCGTATCAAATATCAGTTTATCGATCTTCCCAAGTTTGGTATGTCCGGCAAGGAATTTGACAGCGTTCTCAGAGCGGTTGGAGGGATTGACAAGCTGACCGACTGGGATGCAAAATCTCCGGAAATTACCTTGATGCGGTATATGGATGATGTCCGTGCCAAGGAGGACAAGGTCTACGATAACCCTGCGTTGATAAAAACGCCGGTGGTGCGAAACGGCAAGCTGGCAACGGTTGGGTTTGCTCCTGAAATTTGGGAAAAATGGGAATAACACAAAAGCAGTTCTCAATTTGAGAACTGCTTTTCTTTTGGTGGGGTGAACATGCATATTTTGGAAAGGATCAACAGTATCATCTGGGGCGTTCCAACCGTAACCTTGATACTGGCTGTAGGCTTTTACCTGAGTATACGCACAGGCTTTGCGCAATTGAGGCTGCTGCCGGATTCTATACGGCAATTGTATCACCAATTGAGAAAGCCGGAGGATGGATCATCTTTCCGCGCTCTGTGCACTGCGCTGGCTGCCACAGTCGGAACCGGAAATATCGCCGGTGTAGCAGGCGCAATTGCAATCGGCGGGCCGGGGAGTATATTCTGGATCTGGATTTGCGCGATTCTGGGAATGATTACAAAATACGCGGAAGCCCTGCTGGCGGTAAAGTTCAGGGTACAAAAAACGGATGAAGCTTATGCCGGGGGCCCTATGTATATGATAGACAATGGCCTGGGTAAGAAATGGCACCCGATGGCAGTTTGCTATAGCGTACTGGGGACGGCAGCAGCGTTTGGGGTAGGGAATGCAGCCCAGGTAAATGCTGCGGTAAACAGCGCGGATACCGCGGTGGCGTTTCTGGGCGGACAGGGGCATCTTTGGACAATTTTGCTGCTTGGCGGCATTTTGGCAGGGCTGGCTGCTATGGCGCCGTTGGGTGGTGCAAAGCGGGTGGGAAGTATTGCGGAGCTGCTGGTGCCGGTTGCTGCAGTGGCCTACACCGTGCTGTGTGTTGGAGCTCTGATTTATCATCGACAATCCATTCCGGATGCGTTACAGCGTATTCTGCAGGGTGCGTTTCAGCCCAGAGCCGTAACAGGCGGGGCGGTGGGGAGCTGCATGACGGTGCTGCGCATCGGTGCCGCAAGGGGCGTATTTACCAATGAGGCGGGAATGGGAACCGCTGCGATTGCCCATGGCACTGCCAATGTGGAACATCCCGCCCGGCAAGGGCTGATGGGTATTATGGAAGTGTTTCTGGATACAATTGTGATTTGCTCAATGACGGCGCTGGTAATTCTAACCAGCGCCGTGGAGATTCCCTATGGTGTAGATGAAGGTGCTGCTTTGACAATACGGGCATTTGCATGCACATACGGGAATTGGGTTTGTGTTCCCATTGCGGCATTTCTGGCTGTGTTTGCAGCCGCTACCATTCTCGGATGGGGTTTTTACGGATTGCAGTGCATAACATATCTGGTTGGAGATCGGGGGAAAAAGCCGTTCTCAGTTATGCAGGCTGCAGCTGCATGGGGTGGCGCACTGTGGGGAACCGGCGATGTTTGGATCGTTTCCGAGTTGCTGAACGGATTGATGGCGATTCCCAATCTGATCACGCTGATTATGCTGCGTAAGACTGTAATTTCCCTGACAGTTGACTTTATCCGAGGAGGACATCGGAGGCAAGCATCAGGCAAAAGCCTGCCAGAAGAGCATAGGTAGCACCGCGTTCACTGCCATGCGCGTGGGTTTCGGGGATCATTTCATCGCTGATTACATAGAGCATGGTGCCACCGGCAAAGGCCAGGGCAAAAGGCAGGATGGCAGACGCAACGCTGACAGCAAAATAGCCCAGGAGCGTACCGATTACTTCTACAACACCTGTAGCCATGGCACACAGGAAGGTACGGCGCGGGGAAATACCGGCAGCCAACATTGGTGCAATGATTACCATGCCTTCCGGGATGTTTTGCAGTGCAATACCGCCTGCAATCAAGAGTGCGTCTGCAGTGTTACCGGAGCCAAAGCTGACACCTGCGGCAATACCTTCTGGTAAATTATGAATAGCAATAGCAGTGACAAATAAGAGAACCTTATTAACGCTGCCATTTGCCGGATGGCTTTCTGTATCTACACCCATCAAGCGATGCATATGAGGCACCAGCCGATCAATGAGATTCAGACAGACGGCACCGGTAAAAATACCGGCTACTGTGATGAGCAGTGCAAATTTACCGCCGTATTCCAGCGACGGGATGATCAGACCCAGTACAGCTGCAGCCAGCATGACGCCGGCAGCAAAGGCAAGAACGATATCGCTGAAGCGATGAGAGATTTTTTTGAACATAAAACCAACTACAGAGCCGAAGACTGTTGCGCCACCGACACCAAGTGCAGTAAGTAATACCATTTCCATGTGGTTTTCCTCCTTGCTTTTTTGCATATTATAGCATATAAAGCGGCAGCTGTACAAGACACAAATTTTACTTGCACAGTTGCAATGGGAAAAGATATTTGATAAAATAAAACAAATCACAAGAAACGAGGGATACATATGATTTACAGTGAATTCCAGGGAAAACAGCTGTCTCTGCTTGGTTTTGGCGCGATGCGGCTGCCTATGGCGAATCATGAGATTGATGTTGCATTGGTGGAGAAAATGGTCGCCTATGCTATGGAAAACGGTGTCAACTATTTTGATACTGCTTATCCTTACCACGGCGGTATGTCTGAGCGTGTCATGGGCAAAATTTTGGGAAAGTATCCCAGAGACTCCTTCTACCTGGCCGATAAATTCCCCGGGCATCAGACTTTGGAGAGCTATGAACCTGCACCGATTTTTGAAGAACAGCTGCGCCGGTGCGGTGTGGAATACTTTGACTTCTATCTGCTGCATAATGTCTATGAGAAGTCTATGGACATTTATCTGGACCCCCAGTACAAAATCCTGGAGTATTTCAAGGAGCAAAAGCGTCTTGGCCGGATTAAGCACCTGGGCTTCTCTACCCATGCACAGCTGGATACCATGGCACGCTTTTTGGAAATCTGCGGCGAGGACATGGAATTCTGCCAGATTCAGCTGAACTATCTGGACTGGACTTTGCAGAATGGCAAGCAGAAGTGTGCACTTCTGGAAAAGTACAATATCCCCGTGTGGGTAATGGAGCCGGTCAGAGGCGGAAAGCTTGCCAATTTTGAAAATCCTGAGCTGAAGGCGGCTCGCCCCGATGCATCCACAGCCAGCTGGGGCTTCCGTTTCCTGCAGAATATTCCCAACGTAAAAATGATCCTCAGCGGTATGTCCAACATGGATCATGTGACAGACAATGTAAAGACTTTCGGGAAGGCTGATCCTCTGTCTGAGAAGGAAATGGAAATGGTGCTGAATATTGCGGAATCCATGAAGAATGCCATTCCCTGTACCGGATGCCGGTATTGCTGTGACGGCTGCCCCATGGGTCTGGATATTCCCACCATGATGTCCATCTGCAGCGATATTCGCTTTGCACCTGTGGTGAACAGCGTTATGATGATTCAGGCATTGCCGGAAGAGAAACAGCCTGCGGCCTGTGTTGCCTGCGGTAAGTGCACACAGATCTGCCCGCAGGGTATTGATATCCCGGCCGTTATGAAAGAACTGGCTGAGCGGCTGGAGGCTATCCCCAGCTGGGAAGCCATCTGTCAGCAGCGAATTCAGGAGCAAAAGGATAACGCCAACAAATGAATGAAACAGATCCGGAGTTTTTCTCCGGATCTGTTTTTTGCTATTGACAATGGATAAACATGGGTGTATACTCGCATAAAACGAGAGGAGGTATAGCAATGCTGCTGTTTAATGCCGGTAATCATAAGTCCGTTAAGCCTATGGATTGGCATGGAGACGGGCTTGTATTGCTATACGCTTTTTAAGATAGAATGGAAAGTTTTATCATAAGAAAGCAGCAGTGCAGGCACTAATGTAATGTTAGGCTTGCACTGTTTTTTGTGTTTTAGGAGGGAAGAAAATGGAAACATTACAGGCACTTACCAAGTATTATGAGGGGTATGATGAAGACAGCCGCCTGAACTCCCGCCATGGTATGGTGGAATACCTGACAACGCTGCGCTATATTGAAAAATATCTCCGGCCCGGTATGCGGATTCTGGAGATTGGTGCGGCAACCGGAAGGTACAGCCATTACTTTGCGCAGCAGGGCTATCAGGTGGATGCAGTGGAACTGGTGGAGCACAACATTGAGATATTCAGGAAGAACACAAAGCCCGGCGAGAATATTACAATTACCCAGGGGAATGCCAAGAATCTGCATGGTTTTGCGGATAACACCTATGACATTACTCTGGTCCTTGGCCCTATGTACCACCTGTTTACAGAAGAAGAGAAAGTGCAGGCACTTTCGGAAGCAGTTCGTATCACAAAAAAGGGCGGCACTATCTTCTGTGCGTACTGCATGGGAGATGCTTCTGTACTGATGTATGGTTTTGTAAGAGGGGAAATCCATAATATCATCCGCAAGTGCATGCTGGACCCTGTAACATTTCAGACTTTCTCCAAACCCTGGGACCTTTTTGAACTGCACAGAAAAGAAGACATCGATGCCCTGCGCAGCAATTTTGCGGTAACGCAGCTGCACTTACTTGCTACAGACGGTTACGCCAATCACATGCGGCAAACCTTGGATGAAATGGACGAAGAGACCTTCCAACTGTTTCTGCGTTACCACTTTGCAACCTGCGAGCGACCCGATATGCTGGGCTACTCCAATCATACATTGGATATTTTTAGAAAGGACTGATTGTAATGCTGACACATAAGGGCACTCAGACGATAGAAACCTGCAGATTACTTCTGCGAAAAGCAACCAGAGAAGATGCGCAGCCGATGTTTCGTAACTGGGCCTCAGATCCGGAGGTGACAAAGTATCTGACTTGGCCCACTTATGAGAAGGTGGAAACGGCATACCCGATTCTGGATATGTGGATCAAAGGATATGAAAAGCGTGATTTCTATCAATGGATGATCGTGCTGAAAGAGATTGACGAACCCATTGGGTCGATCAGCAGCGTACACCAGCGGGATGATATTGGAGAAGTTGAGATTGGTTATTGTATTGGCAGAAATTGGTGGCATCAGGGGATTATGTCTGAAGCCCTGGGAGCTGTAATGGCCTATTTCTTTGAAGAGATAGGCATGAACCGAGTGGAAGCCAAGCATGATCTCCGGAACCCCAATTCCGGTGCTGTCATGAGAAAATGTGGTATGCAGTACGAAGGCACATCCAGAGCATCCGACCGGAATAATCAGGGTATCTGCGATATTGCAACCTACGGGATTTTGCGTAAAGACTGGGAGAAAATGATATAAAAATAGCCGGTACAGGCATTTGCCTGTACCGGCGTAACTTATTCGTCTTCCACAAGGCGGGTTTTTCCAAGCTTTACTTTCAAAAAATAAACGGTGGTTACGGAACTGCACAGAAGCCAGCCTGCGGGATAGGACATAGCGATGGGAATAATTTCGTTGCAAATACGGGACATAGCAAACAGGTAGGCTTGCCGGAACAACACAAAGGAGCCCAGCATAATCAGCATAGGGGCCTTGGTATTGCCTGCACCTCTCAGTGCACCGGCGAAAATCTGATTGAAGCAGCACAGCACATAGAATGGTGTCATATACCGCAGAAGCATGGCTCCGTAGTGAATAACTTCAGGCTTGCTGTTAAAGAAAGATACAACAGGTCTGGCGAAAAGCAAAACCGGGATCATCAAAAATACGGTAGCAGAAACAGAGAGACCGATTGCCCGCCATACGCCTTTCCGTGCCCGTTCAGGCTGATTGCTGCCAAGGTTCTGGCCCACAAAGGTGGTAGCAGCCAGGGCGATGGACTGCATGGGCAGGAAGAGAATCTGATCCACCTTGGAATATGCTGTCCAGCCGGACATACAGTCAGCACCGAAGTAATTGATATAGGACTGCACAAAGATATTGGAGAAGGCTGTAATTGCCATCTGGATCGCAGCAGGGATGCCCACGCGGATGATCTTTTTCAGCATATCCCAGTGGATATGCAGTTTGCGGATGGTAAGTTTCATGCAGCTGTCTGTACGCAGAAGTGCGGCCATTACCAGTAGTGCGGAAGTGCATTGGGAAAAAACTGTTGCAAGAGCAACACCCTTCACGCCCATGCGGAACACCAGCACAAACACAAGGTCCAGAACCGTGTTCATGACAGCACAGACCAGAAGATAATAGAAAGGACGCGTGGAATCGCCTACGGCGCGCAGAATACCTGCACCCACATTATAGAGCATCAATCCCATAATGCCCGAAAAGTAAATTGTCAGATATGCTGTGGATTCAGGAATCACATTGGCCGGGGTGTTCATCAGCTGGAGCGCAAAGGGAATAAAGAGTAAGCCCAGGAATGTAAATGCAACGCCCATAATAAGCGTCATCAGGACGGCGGTATGTACTGTCTTTTCCACTTCGTCATAACGGTGGGCACCGTAATACTGACTGATTACAACACTGGCACCTGAGGATAAGCCCAGGAAGAAGCCAATCAGCATATTGATGATGGGGCCGACTGTGCCAACAGCGGAGAAAGCCTCATTGCTTACAAAGTTGCCGACAACCCAGGTATCCACCATATTGTAAAGCTGCTGAAAAATATTGCCGATCAGCAGTGGAAATGCAAATGCAATAATATGCCGTGTGATATTACCATGGGTCATATCCACATCCTTGCCGCGTTTGGGTGTAAGCAGATGGAAATGATGGCTGGTTGTATGTTTGGTTGGCATAGCAGAAGCCTCCAATGCAAGCGATTTTCGGCAATTATAACAAAAAATGGAAAATTCTGCAATAGTTCACACGTGTTTTTTTTAGATACTATTGACATTTTGACAAAATCCTGTATACTGAATCACAATTAAATATTTCCTAAGAAGCCTTTCAGGAAAGTGGCAGTGCCCACCGAAGGATTAACAGTCTCAGGTACCGTAATACGGTAAGACTGAAAGGCAGAGGACTCTCTGGAGAACACATTCAGTTGTGTGCCGAAGGTGCAAGGCAATATGCCGAATCTCTCAGGCAAACGGACAGAGATGCAGCGGGCAAATTTTGTCTGGGTATTTTCTATGCAGTCCTCACTTGGGGGCTGTTTTATTTTTTCTATCAAAGGAAGGTTGTTACTATGCACGGAAAAACCCTGGATTCCATTGGATTCATTTCTGATTTTGACCCTGAAATTTCTGCTGTGATGCACAAGGAACTGTGCCGCCAGCAGGATGGTCTGGAACTGATCGCTTCTGAAAATTTTGCATCCCCTGCTGTGATCGCAGCTATGGGTTCTATCCTGACCAATAAGTATGCGGAAGGTCTGCCCGGTAAGCGCTATTATGGCGGCTGCCACCATGTAGATGAACTGGAGAGCATTTGTATTCAGAGAGCCAAGGATCTGTTTGGCGCCGAGTTTGCCAATGTGCAGCCCCATTCCGGCGCACAGGCCAATATGGCCGTGGAGCTGGCCCTGCTGCAGCCCGGTGATACCATGATGGGTATGAGCCTGGCCAACGGCGGCCACCTGTCTCATGGCAGCCCTGCCAATATCTCCGGAAAGTATTACAATGTGGTTTCTTATGATGTCAATCATGAGACCGGCCGCATTGACTATGATCAGATTCGTGATATGGCAAAGAAGCATCAGCCCAAGCTGATAATCGCCGGTGCCTCTGCCTACCCCCGCACTATTGATTTTAAGATTTTTGCAGATATTGCCCATGAAGTTGGCGCAGTGCTGATGGTGGATATGGCCCATATTGCCGGTCTGGTTGCCGGCGGTGCCCACCAGAGCCCGGTTCCTTATGCGGATATCGTTACCACCACTACTCACAAGACCCTCCGTGGCCCCAGAGGCGGCCTGATCCTTGCCAAGGAGGAATTTGCCAAGAAGCTGAATTCCGCCGTTTTCCCCGGCACCCAGGGCGGCCCTCTGGAGCATGTGATAGCTGCCAAGGCTATCTGCTTCAAGGAAGCAATGGCCCCTTCCTTCAAGACCTATGCCCAAAACATCGTGGAGAATGCAAAGGTGCTGTCTGAAGCGCTGCTGCAGGAAGGCTTTGACCTGGTTACCGGCGGCACTGACAATCATCTGATGCTGGCTGATCTGCGCCCCATGGGTATCAGCGGCAAGGAACTGCAAATCCGCTGCGATGCCAACAACATTACCCTGAATAAGAATGCCATTCCCGGCGATCCTGCCAGCCCTTCTGTCACCAGCGGCGTCCGCATCGGCACTGCAGCCGTTACCACCCGTGGCCTGAAGGCGGAAGATATGCCTGCCCTTGCCCATTGCATCGCCCTGACTGCTAAGGACTTCAAGGCAACTTCTGCGGAAGTGAAAGCCTCTGTGGCCGAAATCTGCGCGAAGTATCCCCTGTATAAGTAAAGACTGGAATTTATTTTGAGATATACGCCCCGTTTCTTGCACAAGTATCAAATGACTTGAGCAAAAGGCGGGGCGTTTTAATGATCAATCATTCTGCCATGCGGCAGAATGTGGAACCCAAATAGCGAAGATGTGTGCAAAACAATCAAATAATGGTAAAGAAATTATAGACAACATTGTGCACGATTGACATGAAAAGCCTGCTGGTTTATAATCATACTATCTCCATACCAGATGCTCCCATAACACCACCGGCACCCTGGCAAGCACCCTGGGCGCGGATAACCCCTTGCGCTACAGATCATATTATTATGATATCGATTCCGGTCTGTACTACCTCCAGTCCCGCTACTACGACCCCGAGCTTGGCCGCTTCCTAAACGCCGATTCCTACGCCTCCACCGGTCAGGGTCTCCTTGGCTGCAATATGTTTGCGTATTGTCGCAACAATCCTATATCGCGGAAAGACGCATCCGGTACTGAGGATGTGAGTGTTGAAGATTTTAACCAAGATAACAACCCGCTGAATGATTTAGGAAATCCAACCGGTAGCGGTACTGGCGGTATCGGTGGTGGAGGTAATGGTGGAACTCGAATTTATCGCTATGGATACGATAGTGCAGAAAAGCTAGTTCCAACCCAAACCGATGTAAAAAGTAGTACAGGTCTCTCCTTTTCAACACGCCCTAGACCGGGATCAGCTGTAACCACAATTGAAGAAGTAAATTCTACCGGGAAGCTATATGCCGTACAGGATTCACCTTCTCATGTCAGCGTATATCCGGTTGGAGGAACAGTCGGTCAATGGTATGATGCAGGGGTTCATTCAATATGGACACAGGCATTGGAGAGCGTGGTAAGAAAGAATTAATAAGGAGAATACCATGACTAATATCGACAGAATAATGTATTTGATTGATTGGAAGCGGAGTCCCGCCGAGCAGAGGGAGGGTATATTTTTAGCCAGAGAAGTCATTTGTATCAAAGCTTTTTTTCAACCGATTGGTCCCGGATATAGTAAAAGTGTTTGGGAGAACTGTGCAACAATAATATGTGAACGATCCGACGAAGAACTGCAGCCATATATTACAGACATGATCCTATGGATTGAAGATTTAAATTGGCCAGGAGCTGAAAAAATACAGCAACGGCTGATAGCGTTTCAGGATGTTACCATGTTGTCTTCGGCTCTAAATTCTATTGTCCCTGCCCTCGAAAAGCTTAAAAAAACAAGTTGGCTTATATTCATTTCTGTTTTACTTAGCAACCAGGAACTAAGTCTAACGATAAGCAACAGCACAAAAGAAATCCTTACTAAATATTCTCTCTATTAATGGGGGGAAGGTAAGGATCCTCTAATCACAAGATTTAGGGTCTACTTCTGTCCCTGTGTAGCACGGGGGACGGTTCTGTGTGCTATGCGGATTAGGCTGATGATCCCGTTAGCGTACAGTATAGCACAGTCAGATACTGTAAATTCTACGATTAAAATGCTGATTGTGTCCCTGGTGGGTGGAAAATTTGGCGAATTTTCCACCCATTGGGGGACCTGAAAAAGCCTCCCGGAAAGGCCTTTAAAATGGCCTTTTAGCGCATTTTCTATTCGAGCCTCCGGGCGCTGTTGTAGGGGCGGCGATTCTGCCGCCCGCGGGCGCGCACTGCGCGCCCTGACATGGTGCCAAAAACGGCCTCCTGACCAGCCAAAGCTATGGCAACGGCGACAACGTATCCTTCACCTACGACAATCTGGGGCGGGTGAAGACCACCACCTATTCCGACGGCCGTGTCCTGACCTACCGCTATACCGGCGACGGGCAGCTGTACTCCGTGCAGGATAGTAAGTCGGGGCTTACCTATCAGTATAGCTACGATTCTCAGGGTCGCCTGATGGCAAGCTCTGTGAAAAACAGCGCGGGCAATGTCCTCACCACCCGGCAGACCTACGATGCCAACAACCAGCTGACCGCCCAATCCTGGCAGATGGGCAGCACCAACTATTCCGAGGTCTATACCTACAGCCTGACCACCGGCCTGCTGGCCACCCATACCCCGGCTGTTGGCAGCACGCGCACCTATAACTACGATGTGCTGCAGCGGCTGTCCAGCGTCACAGGCGGCGTTTATGGCAAGACCTATACCTATCGGGATACCTCCACTACGAACACCACTACACAGGTGGCAGGACTGACCTACGATCTTCCCACGGATATCACCTACGGCTATACCTACGATGTTCTGGGCAATATCGCCACCTACACCCAGGGCGGCACCACCTACACCTATACCTACGATGCCCAGAACCA
>JAFSEW010000067.1 GCA_017435525.1 Oscillospiraceae bacterium
CTGCACCGCAAAGGGCTACACTACTTACACCTGCTCCGCTTGTGGCGACAGCTATGTAGCTGATGAAACCGATATGGTTGACCACACTCCCGCAGAAGCAGTGAAGGAAAACGAAAAGGCTTCCACCTGTACCGTAGCCGGCTCTTACGAGGAAGTTGTTTACTGCTCCGTATGTGACGCAGAACTGAGCCGTGAGAAGGTAGAGTTGCCCCTGGCAGATCACGCTTGGACAGACGCAACCTGCGTAGCCCCCAAGACCTGCTCCGTCTGCGGTGAGACCGAAGGCGAGCCCACCGGCGAGCATACCTGGACAGAGGAAAAGGTTGTTGTGACGGCTCCTACTTATGAGACTGCCGGTTACAAGACTTATACCTGTGATGTCGAGGGCTGCGGTGAGACCGAGGTGGAGAACATCATGGCTGTGGAAGTTGATGGCGAACAGTACGAAATCCTGAAGGAGGCCTTGACAAAGGTTGCCGATGGTGGTACGATTACGCTGTTGGCAGACTTCGACGCGGCTGAGACCATCACCATCTCCCAGACTGTCACCATCAACAAGAACGGCAAGACCGCAACCATCGCCGCCGGCGAGGGCTTCGAAATTACTTCCGAGGCTAACGATGAGATCGTTGAGATTGCTGGGAAGACCGAACTCGTTTATGTTGCACAGATTGGCGATACTATGTATGCTACATTGGCTGAAGCTATCGAGGTAGTAGACGCAGGCGGCACTATCAAACTTCTGGCTGATACTGACGAGGTAGTTGCTGTTGAAAAGGTTGTGATCATTGATAGAAACGGCTTTGCCGCTTCAGGTCTGACTGCAACGGGTCTGTACATACTGGACAACAGCGACAGCAATTATCACAAGATCTATGCAGTGAAAATTGTTGGAACCAATGTGACGCTTGGTAATGACCTGCCCATTAACTTCTTTGTAAGTAAGGCTGATAGAGATAAGCTGGACGAGACTGGGCTTAGTGTATACATGAAGATCGTCCGCAACGACGAAAAAAATGGTGAAATTGAGCAGATTACCCAGATCGCTAACTGGGAGAAGTTTGGGAGCAAGAACTATAAAGTATCCTTCAAGGAAATTGGTTCTCCTCATATGGCGGATACTGTCTCTGTGTATGTGTATATCGACCACGCGGACAAGGACGATGAGTTGCTGAACATTGTTTACATTGATAGCATCTGCGGTTATCTGAGAAGAAACTTCGCAACCTTCGATGACTACATGAAGAGGCTTACCGTTGATCTTCTGAACTACGGAGCGGAGGCACAGAGATACTTTGAGTACAGAACAGACGACCTTGCCAATAGTGTTCTGACTGAAGAGGAGCAGAGACAGTGGGGTACCCAACAGAATTTAGACTGCACTGACAATCGTGTTATGGATTCCCTTGTGCTGGGATCCAACATGACTCTGGGAAATGCACTGCTTTTGAACATTTTCTTCAAGGATGTAAGAGAAAGCCAGTATGAGACAATGAAGGCAGTTGTTACCTTCACCAACTACAAGGGTGAAGGTGTAGAGGTTGTGATCCCGGGCAGTAACTTCCAGAAACACAACAGTACAACCTGCAAGGTTGTAATTAATGCGGCAACGGCGCCGGACTGGAGGTCTTTGCTCACCTGCACCATCTACAAAGCAGATGGTAGTGTCCATTCAACCTGTACAGACAGCATTGAAAGCTATATTAAGCGGAATCAAGAGACTGCCAATTTATGTGATCTTTTAAATGCAGTTGCAAAGTACGCTGAATCTGCTCGTGAGTATGTGCTGAACAAAAATAATTAGAAAGGAGTAATCAGCAATGAAGAAGTTTGAGACCCCTGAAATCAAGATCGATACTTTCTCTGTGGAAGATGTTATTACTGCATCTGAAGTAGTTTGCGATCTTGATACGCCTATCGGCTGATCTAAAAGTATCCCCCCCGGAGGTTTACTCCGGGGGGGAATGTCCTGATTTTTTGTGATTAGAGAAGTGTCTTTGCTAAGGATGTTGCTCTAAGCACAGAAATATCCATCTGAAGACAAAAGGTGATTAACAAAATGAAGAAAAAATACATACTGGGAGTGTTGCTGATTCTGGTGATTCTGTTGGTGTTTGGGCTAATCTTCTGCTGGTATTGCGAGAGTTGCAGAGACACTAAAGAGAAACAGGAATCTCCTATGTTGGATACATCTGTCACCGAGAAACTTTCAGCAACGGAAGATTCCGAAGAGAACGATATCCCGGATGTGATCGAAACAATTTTTGCGGATACGGAATCTGAGGGAACTGAGAGTATTGAGACAAAACCTGAAGATACAGACGCTCCTGAAACAAAACCTCTCGCGACGGAGCCTCCTGCGACAGATTCCCTAGCTACCGATCCCCCTGAGGATGATGTCTTTATGGGTGAGGTTGATACACCCATAGGGTAAATACTAAGAAGAATCCCGGTTCTGAAAACAGAACCGGGATTAAGAAACCAGCGACGAAAATAAAGCGACCGTGAAAATGAAATCAGCGATAACAATGAAATAAACAGAGATTTTCAACAAGATAATACACATAACTGGATTAGCTTGTAAATTAGTAAGACATAGGTCGCGGAGGTAGTGAAGATGCAAGTAATATCCGGAGCAAATGAATCAATAGGAAAGATTCTTGCCAATTTTCAAAATTCCCAAGAGGTAGCACGCTTGATACACTTCTCTGTTGAACAATCTACAGAAAGTGGACACATTCTATACAATACATTGACCCGGGAAATGGTATTACTAATGGAAGAAGAATGGAAGAACCGCTTTGAGAATGACTACTTAAAAAAACACTGGTTTACTGTTCCGGGAGATTGTAAAGACAATGAGTATGTTGACCTTGTTACTTGGGTTCTCAAGTACCGAGAAAAAGAGCCGAAGGACATCACAGGCTACACCATTTTTACCACTACCGACTGCAATGCACGTTGCTTCTATTGCTTTGAATTGGGTCGTTCCCGTATTCCCATGACTGAGGAAACTGCCCATAAGGTGGCGAACTATATTGCGGGTCATTGTGGTGGAGAGAAAGTGAAACTCAATTGGTTTGGCGGGGAACCGCTCTTTAATAAGCCAGCCATTGATATTATCTGCAAAGACCTTGAGGAAAAAGGAATCGAGTACAAGTCCAGTATGATTTCCAACGGTTATCTCTTTGATATGGAGACTGTAAAAACTGCTGTGGAGAAATGGAATCTGAAGCGGGTACAGATCACCCTGGACGGCACTGAGACTGTCTATAACAAGGTCAAGGCCTATATTTATAAGCAGGGCAGCCCGTATCAGAAAGTGATGGAGAATATAGGCCATCTGCTGGATGCGGGAGTGTCCGTAAGTATCCGGCTGAACATGGATATGCACAACGCGGAGAATCTGTTGGAACTGGTGGAAGACCTGGCAGAACGCTTCCGGGAAAAGAAGGGGCTGACAGTTTACGCGCATCACCTGTTTAAGGGAAACGAGCCCATGGCAGACCTCCACTCTTACGAAGAATGGGAAAAGCGAGATGCGGCAATGATCCGGCTGGAAGAGAAGATTGCCTCCTGCGGTTTGGCATCCAGGGGCGGCATTTCCAAGAAGCCCAAGACAAATTTCTGTATGGCTGATAGCGGAAAGTCTGTAACAATTCTTCCTAACGGCGAAATTGGCCTGTGTGAACACTTCAGTGAGAGTGAATTTATCGGCCATATTGACCGGGAAGGCTTTGACCAGGCGGTGGTAGATAGCTGGAAGGAACGAGTTCCTGAGATTCCGGAGTGCGCAGAGTGCTTCTACTATCCCCAGTGCATGCAACTGAAGAAGTGTGCCAGCGGCAGTGTTTGCTTTGAACATCTGCGCCGGGAGCGCCGCCGCCAGGTGGAACGACAGATGCTGAACGAATACAACATGTGGAAGAACCGGGAGACAGCAGAACCGGCAGAGGAAGATGCCACCTGCTGAAGGAAAGGAAGCCATGACTGATTTTGTCATTACAATAGCAGGAAAAACCGCAAAGGCCAGCACACTTTATGAAAGTACCCGGGATTATTGCAGGGGGTATCTTTGCGCGGAGCTGCCGGAATTCTCTGTGCAGGTGCTGCCGGAAGATCTTATTCTCGAGAGAGAAAAAAGTGACCGGGAGGATATTGTGGAGGGACGGACCTCTCAGCGGCATTCGGATGCCTATCTGGAAACCATAGCCTTGCAGCGTAAGGTTGTGGAAGAATTTTTTGCCTATGACACGCTGCTGTTTCATGGAAGTGTTGTGGCTGTGGATGGGCAGGCGTATCTGTTTACGGCGAAGAGCGGAACCGGTAAGTCTACCCACACCCGGCTTTGGCGGGAGATGCTGGGGGACCGGGCTGTGATGGTCAATGACGACAAGCCGTTTTTGGAGATCAAGCCGGAGGGCGTAACGGCCTGGGGCTCTCCCTGGATGGGAAAGCACAGGCTGGGCGCCAATATCGGCGTTCCGCTGAAGGCGATCTGCATCCTGGAGCGTGGAGAAGAGAACCGGATTTCCCCCATCAGTGCACAAGAGGCGCTGCCGATGCTGATGCAGCAGAGCCAGCGTCCCCAGAAAGCGCAGAATTATCCCAAATACTTGGAACTGATCGATAAACTGGCCGGGAAAGTGGCGTTCTACCGGATGGCCTGCAATATGGACCCCCAGGCAGCTGAGATGGCTTACCGGGCTATGTCCGGGGAACAGACAGTGAAATAAAAAACGAGCGATGTTTCGCTCGTTTTTTTGCTTGTATTTTCTATCTTTTTCGTGACTTTTGCGCATAATTGTGATACTATAAACAAGTTATAGAAAATTACTACCAAAGGAGCAGATATATGAAACTGAAAGACGGATTTATCCTGCGGGAAGTGGCAGGTCAGACTGTGGTGCTGCCGGTGGGCGGCGATCTGGATCTGAATATGATGATCACCCTGAACGAAACCGGCGCTTTCCTGTGGAAGCAGCTGGAAAATGAAAACGACGAAGCAGGCCTGGTGGCCGCGCTGCTGGCAGAATACGATGTGGACGAAGCAACTGCCAAGAACGCCGTAGAAGGCTTCGTAGCAAAGCTGAACGAAAATGGATTCCTTGCAAACTAAAGAATTCCCTCTGGAACAACTGATGCCCTTAATAAAGGAGTGTCTTGCAGCAGGTCGTTCCGTACGATTTTCGCCGAAAGGTACCAGTATGCTGCCGATGATTCGCCAGGGAATCGACAAAGTGGTGCTCTCTCCGTTGCCGGATAAGCTGAAAAAGTTTGATTTACCGCTGTATCAGCGGAAAAATGGGCAGTATGTACTTCATCGTATTATAAAGATCGAAGATACCTACACCTGCATTGGTGATAATCAGTTTGAACTGGAGCATGGGCTGCAGCACGATCAAATGATTGGAGTGGTATCTGCGTTTACCCGTGGAGATATGGAGCACAGTGTAAAAGAGCCTGGATACTGGCTATACTGCCGCCTGTGGCATTACAGCAGACCTGTGCGTAAATTTTGGCGTAGATGCGTTGGCTGGCTCCGGAGACATATAGCATGAAAAAGATTACCTTGATTTGGATCTTGCGGCAGGTTCGCCGGAGGATTCCAGCGATTCTGGCCCTGACCCTGGCGCAGGTGGGACAGGCGCTGTTTTCTGTGTTTTTTGCCCTGAGCACCCGGGGCGTCATTGACAGCGCCATTGGGGGGCAGCCCAGGATGTTTTGGCTGGCCTGCCTGAAGCAGTGCGCCATTATCGGCGTGATTTTGCTGTGCCAGCTGCTTACCAGACATTTGCATGAGCGCCTTTCCGCAGACCTGGAAAAGGACTGGAAGCGGCGGCTGCTCCACGGCCTTCTCCATGGAGATTACGCAGCCGTATCCCAATACCACAGCGCCGAACTGCTGAACCGGCTGAATAACGATGTGGCCAGAGTCAATACGGGCGTGCTGTCCATTTTCCCCAATGCAGCTGCCATGGTTACCAAGCTGATCGCCGCCGTGGTGGTGCTGGGGGTGCTGGATGGCCGGTTTACCCTGGTCATTGCCGCCATTGGCATTGTGGTGCTGCTTGCCACTGCTCTGATGCGCCGTCGGCTGAAAGATCTGAACAAGCAGGTCAGCACCCACGATGGCAGGGTCTCCGGATTTTTGCAGGAGGCTATGGAAAAGCTGCTGATGGTGCAGGCCATGGGCGTGTCCCGGGAGATGGAAAACCGGGCGGACATTTTGCTGGAGGACCGTTACCGCATCCAGCGGAAAAAGAAAAACATATCGCTGCTGGCCAATACCTGCATCAGTGTTATGTATTACGGTGCCGGTTTCCTGGCACTTTGCTGGTGCGCCTGGCAGCTGCTGAACGGACGGATGAGCTTCGGCTCTTTGACGGCGGTGACGCAGCTGGTGAGCCAGCTGCAGGCACCTTTTGTGAATCTGTCCGGCGTGATGCCCCAGTATATTTCCATGATCGCCTCCGGGGAGCGTTTGATGGAATTGGAGTCCATTCAGGGGCAGCCGGAGCCTATGGAAGCTGACCGGGATGCGGTGTACGCGTCCATGGAATGCCTGCGGGCGGAGCAGCTGAGCTTCTCCTATGACCGGGAGCGGGTTCTGGAAAATGCGGAATTCTCCCTGCCCAAGGGGGCTTTCGCAGTGATTACCGGCCCCTCCGGTATCGGAAAAAGCACACTGCTGAAGCTGGTGCTGGGTGTTTTCCGGCCGGAAAGCGGCGGACTTTACCTGCAGAATCGGGAAGAAAAGCTGCGGCTGGACCGCAGTACCCGGCAGTTGTTTGCCTATGTTCCCCAGGGAAACCTGCTGCTCAGCGGCACACTGCGGGAGAATTTGACCATTGTAAAACCCCAGGCCACGGAGGAAGAAATCCGGCAGGCGGTGTATGTCAGCTGCATGGAGGAATATCTGCCGCAGCTGCCCATGGGTCTGGATACGGTGCTGGGCGAAAGCGGCGCCGGTCTTTCGGAGGGGCAGGCACAGCGCTTGGCCATTGGCCGTGCGGTGCTGGGCGGCGCGCCCATTTTGCTGCTGGATGAGTGTACCTCTGCCCTGGATGCCCTGACGGAGCAGAAGGTTCTGCAGCGGCTCCGGGCCCTGCCGAACCGCACCTGTATTGCCGTGACCCACCGGGAGGCGGCGATCGCCCTGTGTGACTGGCGGCTGCAGGTAGGCGGCGGCAAGATCCACGCCATTCCCAATGAAGAATAAAACAAAGAGCCTTTGCCCCTTTGGGCAAAGGCTCTTTTGCTGCAACGCGCGGTCTGCTGCATGTTTTGGCGGCCTGGCATTATGATGTATTACAGTGCAGAACATCATAGGCGGAGGCTGTGAACATGAAACAAAATGGGCAAATCGTTGCTGTTTACTCCCGGAAATCCCGGTTTACCGGGAAAGGAGAAAGCATTGGCAATCAGGTGGAGATGTGCAGGGAATATATCCGCAGCCATTTCGGGGAACCGGCTGCCCACAGCTGCACGGTGTTTGAGGACGAAGGCTTTTCCGGGGGAAATTTGAAGCGTCCGGCCTTTCAGCGGATGCTGGAAGGGGTTCGCCGGGGGGAGTTCCGGGCGGTGGTGGTGTACCGGCTGGACAGAGTCAGCCGCAACATCAGTGATTTTGCGTCTCTTGTGGAAGAACTGGGCAGGCTGAATGTGGCGTTTATCTCCATCCGGGAGCAATTTGACACCGGCAGTCCCATGGGACGGGCCATGATGTATATCATTTCCGTGTTTTCCCAGCTGGAACGGGAAACCATCGCGGAGCGCATCCGGGATAATATGCACGAACTGGCAAAGACGGGCCGCTGGCTTGGGGGCAATACCCCCACGGGTTACACTTCGGAAAGCGTCAGCTATATGACGCTGGACGGAAAGACCCGGAAACTATGCCGCCTGAAGCTGCTGCCGGAGGAGGCAGAAACGGTGAAAACCATTTTTGATCTGTATAGCCGGAAAAATTCTCTGACAGCTGTGGAGACGGAACTGCTGCAAAGACAACTGAAAACAAAGCGGGGGAAGGATTTCACCCGGTTCGGGATAAAGGGGATTCTGGAAAATCCGGTGTATATGGTGGCGGATACCGGGGCCCTGGAATATTTCCGCAGCCGGGGCGTGACGGTGTATGCGCCGCCGGATGCTTTTGACGGCAAGCGGGGGATTATGGCCTATAACCGGACAGACCAGGAAAAGGGCAGCGCTGCCGTGTGCCTTCCTATGGAGGAATGGATCGTGTCCGTAGGGCAGCATCCGGGGCTGATTGCTTCGGCGCAGTGGATTCAGGTGCAGGAAGCCCTGGCCAGAAACGGGTCCTCCGCTTACCGCAGTCCCCGTAAAAATGGCGCGCTGCTGACAGGACTGCTGTTTTGCGGCTGCGGAAGCCGCATGTATCCGAAGCTGACCGGCTCGTCACAGAATTCCGGCATACCGAACCATACCTATGTCTGCAAGCGGAAGGAACGCACCCGGAAAGCGGATTGCAGCTGCCCCAATGCTTCAGGCAGCGCTTTGGATGGAGCGGTTTGGGGAGAAATCCAAAAGCTGCGTCCCCATGCCCCCACCCTGGTAAAGCAGCTGGAGAAAAGCAGACACCTGTGCAGCGAGGCTGCCCAGGGCTGGGAAAGCCAATGCCAAAGACTGGGAGAAGCGTTGGAGGGAAACGAGAAAAAGCTGGAAAGCCTGCTGGATGCCATCAGCCTGCCCCAGACCCCGGAGACGAAGCAGCGGATTGCCCGGCGGATGGAAGAATTGGAGCAAGCCAACGGACAGCTGCACCGGCGTATCGCCGCGCTACGGAAAATGCTTGCCGCCTGCAGGCTTAGTCCGGAAGAATGGGAAACCTTGCGGGGCACCCTGACGGCATTTGACCGGTGCGCGGCAAAGATGCCGGTGGAGGAGAAACGGCAGACCTTGCGCTTAGCGGTGCAGAAAGTGATATGGGACGGCAGCAGCGCCACGCTGGTGCTGGCAGGCGCCCGGATGACCGGTAAAAATGCGGATAAAATGTAGTGTCAGTATCCTTGGAAAGCATTCCCTGCAAGCAGAAAGGACTTGCTATTATACGGGAAATGTGGTAGAATTATATATGGATTGTTATATATTGGAGTACTGTCCCCAAGGGGCAGAACTCATGAGAAGAATTGCACACAGGCCTGCTGCAGGGCCTGCGCCCTTTCTCGCGGAGCGGTATGCTGCCTGCGGAAAAGGTGAAAGGAGAAAGAACCATTGAGTGAGAAATTGCTGACATATCTGATGGAACGGGGTCTGCTGACACAGAAACAGGCAGACCAGCTGCGTGCCAAGCAGGAGGAAACCGGAAAAACCATCCGAGAGCTTTTAACCGAGAGCGGCAATGTGTCTGAAGAGCATGTTTTGGAAGCCCTGGTGGCAGTGTCCAGACTGCCTGCGGTTCATCTTTACGAACAGCAGATCCCTCTGGAAGTGCGGCAGCTGGTTCGGGCAGACCTGCTGCGCACCCATGTGGTGCTGCCCTTTGCCTTTGATCCGGAAGACCCCGGCACGCTGCTGGTGGCTCTGAACGATCCTATGAACATGCGCGGCCGTGACCTGGTGGCCATCGCCAGCAAGTGCCGGGTGCGCCCCTTCCTGGCAACTACCAGTGACATTCTGGTGACCATTGACCGTTACTATGGTTCCGATGAAGTCAAGGAAGCGGTGGACCTCTACACCCGCGACAATGAAATTACCACCTCCATCGAAGAGGAAATTATCCGCGAGGATATCAACTCTTCTCCTGTGGTTATGCTGGTCAACTCCATTGTGGAGCAGGCCGTGCGTCAGAGAGCATCCGATATTCATGTGGAGGCAGAGCAGGACAGAGTCCGGGTGCGCTGCCGCGTGGACGGTGTGCTCTACAGTACCGCAACTTACAGCCAGCGGCTGCTGGCTGCCATCGTAGCCCGTATCAAGATCATCAGCGGCCTGGATATCTCGGAAAAGAGAAAACCCCAGGACGGCCGTTTCAGCTACACCGTTGACCGTCGGGATTACGATATCCGTGTGTCCACGCTGCCTACCGTGTATGGCGAGAAGTGCGTGCTCCGACTGAATCAGAAGCAGGCCCTCTCCCGTAACAAGAGTACGCTGGGTCTGTTCCCGGAGGATATGGAAAAGTTTGACCGGATTCTGGGCCGCCCCAACGGTATCGTGCTGGTTACGGGCCCTACCGGTTCCGGTAAATCCACCACGCTGTATACAGCGCTCAGCGAGCTGAACAGCGACATGGTGAATATTATCACTGTTGAGGACCCTGTGGAAGCCAATATTGAAGGCATCAATCAGGTGCAGGTGAATGTGAAGGCAGAATTGACCTTCGCCAATGCCCTGCGTTCCATTCTGCGTCAGGACCCTGACATTATCATGATCGGTGAGATTCGTGACGGCGAGACTGCGTCCATCGCCGTCCAGGCTTCTATCACCGGCCACTTGGTGGTCAGCACCCTGCATACCAATGACACAGCTTCCTCCGTGACCCGTCTGCTGGATATGGGTGTGGAGAGCTACCTGATTGCCGACTCTACGGCAGGTATTATTGCCCAGCGTCTGCTGCGCCGCCTTTGCCCCAACTGTAAGCGGCAGCGGCCTCTGCAGGAGCACGAAGCCGATTATCTGGGGCTGTCTGCCAAGGAGCGGGCACAGCAGATGATCTTTGAGCCCGTGGGCTGCCAACGGTGCAACGGCACCGGCTATTACGGCCGTATCGGTGTCTATGAGATTATGGAAATTACCCCCCAGCTGCGCAGCATGATTGCCCGCCGGGCCCACACGGATACCCTCCGGGAGGCAGCTATTGAAGAAGGCATGATGACCCTGAAGCAGAGTGCCCGCCGTCTGGTGCTGAACGGCACCACAGCCATCACGGAACTGCATGCCCTTTCCGTGGAAGATCAAGTACAGATAGAGTAAGCTTTTCTCGTTAAGGAGTATGCATGATTGATTTTAATGAACTTGTATATCGCGCTTCTGAAACAGGCGCTTCGGACTTTCACCTGACCGTGGGCATGCCGCCCATCTACCGTATTGACGGCGATCTGGTGGATGCTACCGACACACCGCTGGAGGAAGAGGATGTTGCCGGTGTTGTCCGTATCCTGGCCAATGATGCCCAGCAGGAAGAACTGAAACGGGAAGGCCAGTCGGACTTTGCGGTGACCTACGACGGCAAGATCCGCATGCGCTGCAATGCTTTCTACCAGCAGGGTCATACCGCGCTGGCGCTGCGTCTGCTGCCGCTGAAGATCCCCACCATGAAGAGCCTGGATCTGAGCCCCATTTTTGCGGAGCAGGCAGAAAAGCCCAGAGGTCTGGTGCTGCTGACCGGCCCTACCGGTTCCGGTAAGAGCTCCACCCTGGCAGCTATGCTGGATCATATTAACCATAAGAGCCGTCGGCATATTATTACCCTGGAAGACCCCATCGAGTTTTTGTATACGCCGGACAAATGCATTATCAACCAGCGTGAGGTTGGCGATGACACAGGCAGCTTTGCGGCCGGTCTTCGGGCCGCCCTGCGTCAGGACCCGGATGTAATTCTGGTGGGCGAGATGCGTGACCTGGAAACCATCTCCACCGCCATCACCGCCGCAGAAACCGGCCACTTGGTGTTTGCAACCCTGCATACCAAGGGCGCGGCCAACACCATCGACCGTATTGTGGACGTATTTCCTTCGGAACAGCAGGAGCAGGTGCGTATCCAGCTGGCTGATGTTCTGGAATGCGTTGTGGCAAAGGCACTGCTGCCCAAAATTGGCGGCGGCCGTGTGGCGGCCTATGAGATTCTGGTGGCCACCCCTGCGGTGCGCAGCCTGATCCGGCAGAACAAGAGCTTCCAGATCACCAGCGCCATGCAGACCGGCAAGCGTCAGGGTATGCAGCTGCTGGATGATGCCCTGGCAGACCTGGTCCGGAAAGGAATGGTGACCCTGGAGAATGCCATGGCGGTTGCCAATGATCCTGTAGCAATGCGCAGCCAGATAGGGAGGTAAATACGATGCCCTCTTACTCTTACATAGCCATTAACCGTGCCGGTAAACGCACGAAGGACACTCTGGAAGCTTCCTCCCTGGATGCTGCAAAGAACTCCCTGCGTGCCACCGGCTACAGCATCCTGGAAATCAAGGAACTGGGTGTTCTGAGCCAGGATATTGACCTGCCCTTCCTGGGCAATCCCACCGCCAAGGATATGGCGCTGTTCTGCCGCCAGTTCCAGTCCATTCTCCGGGCCGGCGTGCCGGTATCCTCGGTTTTGTCCATGCTGAATCAGCAGACGGAAAACAAAAAGCTGGCTGCAGCCATCCGGGATATGCAGGCCGATATTGAAAAGGGCGAGACGCTGGCCGGTTCTATGCGCAAGCATCCCAAGATTTTTACCAGTATGCTGTGCAACATGATCGCGGCAGGTGAAGAATCCGGTAATCTGGAGGATTCCTTCCGCCAGATGGAAGACTGGTTTGATAAAGCCAAGCGTACCAAAGCCGCAGTGGGCAAGGCAATGGTCTATCCCTGCGTGCTGATCGTTGTTATGATTATTGTGCTGATCGTCATGATGGTCAAGATCATCCCCAGCTTCCTGCAGACCTTTGATGAAATGAATATGGAACTGCCCAAAGTGACCCTGGCAGTTATGGCAGTCAGCGACTGGTTTGTTCAGTGGTGGTGGCTGGTGGTCATTGTGCTGGCTGTGGTGGCGGTTGGCGGCACCCTGTTCAGCCGTACCAACAAGGGTAAGCATGTGTTTGGCTGGCTTTCCCGGAAAATCCCCATTGTCAAACTTCTGACTGTACGCTCCTCCTGTGCCACCTTCTGCCGGACACTGGCGCTGCTGCTGGGCTCCGGTCTGTCCCTGACGGACAGTATCGATCTGGTGGCCATCAACATGAAAAATATCTACTTCAAAGAAGCGGTGCAGACCTGCCGCCTGATGATTTCCCAGGGTTGGCCTCTGAATGCCGCCCTCCGGGACAGCGGCGTTTTCCCGCCCATGGTCTTTAACCTGGTGGCCATCGGCGAAGAAACCGGTGACCTGCAGGCGATGCTTACCAAAACCGCCGATTACTATGACGATGAGGTGGAGGATGCCACCCAGCGGCTGCTGTCGCTGATGGAGCCCTGCATCATGCTGTTCCTGGCTGTGTTTGTTCTGATCATTGTTCTGTCTATCTTCCTGCCCATGCTGAACATGACCAAGGCATACGACCAGTATCTGTAATAGGCCTGAATCACTGCAAGAGGAATAAAGCTGATGGATATTTTGATAATCGTTATGCTGTTTCTCCTGGGTGCATGCGTGGGCAGCTTCTGTAATGTGCTGATCTACCGCATTCCCAAAGGAGAAGAATTTGTTCGCACCCCCTCTCACTGCATGACCTGCGGCCATGGCCTGAAGTGGTATGAGCTGATCCCTGTATGCAGCTGGCTGATACAGGGGGGCAAGTGCCGGGCCTGCGGCGTGAAGCTCTCTGCCCAGTATCCTCTGGTGGAAGCCCTCAACGCCCTGATGTGGCTGCTCACTGGCATCGCCTTCCGGGGCGACTGGCTGACTGTGGCGCTGTACTGTGTGCTGTTTTCCATGCTGCTGGTGCTGTCCGTGATTGACTGGCGGGAGTTCATTATTCCCAACGGAATCAATCTGGTGATTTTTCTGCTGGGTGTGGTGCGGCTGCTGACCGACCTGGATAACTGGCTGACCTACCTGATCGGCATGGTATCTGTGAGCCTGGTGTTTCTGCTGCTGCATGTGCTGACCGGCGGCAACGGCCTGGGCATGGGCGATGTGAAGCTGGTGGCGGCAGCGGGACTGCTGCTGGGCTGGCAGAAGATCCTGCTGGCGGTGCTGCTGGGCAGCGTTGCCGGTGCCTTGATCCACTCTGTTCGCATGACCCGGGGCGCAGCCCGGAGACTGGCCTTCGGCCCCTATCTGGCTGCAGGCATCTGGTTTGCCGCACTGGTGGGCGGACCGCTGATCCAGGCGTATCTGGGCCTGTTTGGTTTATAAGTAAACAAAGCCCCGGCACTGACCTGGGCTGGAAATATTCAACTGGGCTGCACAGTGCAACCCAGAGGAGGAAAAAAGATGAGCAAAATAATTACTGGAAAAGTGCTGTCTGTTCAGCTGGGAAGGGAAGAAACCCGGCTGGTCCTGCTGAATGACGGGGCCCAGATTCTGCACGCTGCTTCCATGGCAACCCCTGCAGGTGCCGTGGAGGACGGTATGATCCGTAACCCGGATGCCATCCGCGAGATGCTGAAGGGAGTCCGGAAGGATCCTGCCTTCCAAAAGGTGCGTAAGGTCGTGTTTGCCCTTTGCACCTCTCAGGTAATCACAGAAGTGGTTACCATCCCCGATCTGCCCAAAGCAAAGCTGGGCAAGCTTCTGAAGGCCAATGCCGATATGTACTTCCCGGTGGACACCCAGGATCACCAGATGGTGTGGCAGGTCATCGAACCCAAGGTGACGGACGGCATCAAGGAACTGTCTGTCCGGCTGTGGGCTGTGCCCAAGGCTATGCTGACCCACTACTATAAGGTGGCCAACGCCTGCGGTTTCTCCGTGGCAGCCATTGACTACTGCGGCCACAGCATGGCAACTCTTGCCGGTGCTACCTTTGCCACGCCCGGAAAGGCAGCCAAGGAACGCAAGAAGCTGAATCTCAACCAGGATATCTCCTTTGGCCGCAAGAAGGCTGAAGAGCCTGCCCTGGTGCAGCAGACTGTGCCTGCGGGCGAAAAAGCCACCCAGGTGTACCTGCATCTGGACCGTGACCTGATGGGCATGACCTTTGTGCAGTACGGCCAGGTGGTGATGCAGCGTATTATCCCCTGCGGCAATAACCCCGCCAGCCAGTTCGGCGAACTGTCCATGATGCTGGAGTACTTCCGCTCTACGGAAAGCGGCCGCGGCAGCACCCTGAGCGGTATTGTCACCGGACAGTACGCGCAGGACAGACAGATGGTGGGAGAGCTGGCAGACATGCTGGACATTCCCGTTGCAGCCCAGGAAGTACCCTATGATCTGCAGTGGTGCCTGTGCGTTGCGGCAGCAGAAACCGATATGGAATTCGGCAATCCCATGCTGGATGCCCCGGATAAGACCCGTAAGCAGGTGCGCAGCAGCCTGTGGCAGTACGCGCTGGTAATGCTGGCGCTGCTGGCTCTGGGCGGTGTCATGCTGCACCTGATGACTGCCCGTCTGGGCTGGCAGGCTGAAATTGCCCAGCTGCAGAGTGAGCAGCAGGCAGTGGCAATCCAGATGCAGCAGAGTGCCGGTTTTGCCGACAACTATCACGCTTACAAGGCGGATTACGATCACTACAGCAATGACTGGGACACCGTGTTTGCCAGCCTGCAGACCTACAACGATAATCTGGTGCTGGTTCTGGATGAACTGGAAACCATTCTGCCGGAGAACGCTTCTGTGGCAGGTATGCAGATCGGTGCCAGCGGCCTGAATGTCACCTTTGCCTGTGAGGACAAGGAAGAAGCCGCCTACCTGATTATGGCGCTGCGTGATATGCAGTACGCCGACCTGATGGCAGTTTCCGATATGGAAGGCGGCGGCAAGGGCCCCGCAACCGAGTATGGCCCCGAAACCGGCGAAGAGGCACCTGAAGAAGGCGGCTCCGATCTGTCTGAGGAACAGCGCCTGGCACTGGAGACCGCGATCTCTGCCGACCTGAATCCTTATGCCCTGGGCTACCACCTGGGCATGGGCCACAAGGTGAAGAACAACCATGTGGCGAAGCTGCAGGATAGCTACAGCATCACCCCCGCCAATAAGCATATCAACCTGAAGCACCTGATGGAAGACGCTTCTGTGAAGCTGACCTACGCCCAGCGTGCCTATGCCTTCTACCTGCTGTGTACCACCAACCCCATGGCTATGGGCACCGCAGAAGAAATGATCGTCAACGATATGCAGAACGGCGGCACCCTGTACCGCTACATTCTGGACGGTGTGCGTAAAGCCGGCCAGAGCCCCCTGAATGTTACCAAGCATACCTCCGTGGAAGACCTGCAGGCTGACGTGGAGCTGCTGGTGGATACCATCATTACTTACAACAGCGAATACCCCGCACTGGATTACGCTGAGCAGATGCTGACGCAGAATCCTGTGGCAGAAGCCTGGTACCTGTATTACCTGGAGAGCCTGATTTACAGAGAAGCAGATCCCAACCTGCCCTCTGATGCGCTGATCCAGCCTGAGGAGGAAATCTGGTGGGAGTACTATCAGCAGGTCAAGCTGACCCCTGATGACGAGACTCTGGTGCCCCCCATCCTGACCCCCGTGCCTTATCTGAATATGGATAAGGTGATCGACGACCTGATGAACAAGCAGTTCGACTCCAGATATTCCGCACTGAATGAAGTGCTGAATTCTCTGCTGTCTGCAAACACCCTGGCTCTGCTGGATGAATGCGGCGCAGTGGCACCGCTGCCCACGTTCCCCACGGAACCCAGCACCACCCCCACCGAGCCTCAGGAAACCCAGCCCAGCACCACTCCCAGCACCCCTGGCGGAAACTCCGAGTATGAAGCACTGGTGGCCATTTACCTGCCTGCTTACCTGCGTACCGGTAAGATCAATTTCCCCGGCGCATCCGCTTATGTGCCTACCATTGACAAGTACTTCAAGGAAGGTAAGACCGGTACCCAGTACGATGCAGCCATCGATTCCTATATTACCGCCGGTAATGTGGATGAGGTTCTGATGGAACTGATGGTGCAGTACAAGGGCGACCCCAATGCGCTGGAAAACAAGGCTGTCAAGCAGATGTTTGACAACTTCTATAAGAATAGCGACACCGGCAATGCCGCGCTGAATGCGCATCTGGCCAAGCTGGAGAAGACCCTCCAGGGCGAGACCACTGAGGGCGTTACCGCATGGCTGAAGTCCTACATGACTACCGGCAAGACCGGTACAGAGGCAGGCGATCTGGTGATCCGGAAGTATCTGGAGACAGGTTCTACCGATGATGAAGCCCAGACCAAGGCTCTGAATGACTATGTTGCCGGCGGCAATGTGGACAGAGAGACCAAGACCCTGCTGTACTACTATCTCTACAAGAAGAGCGCCATTAAGGATGCTTCCATCGTGAAGATGTTCGACAACTACTATGGCGGCAGTACCGGCAGCAGAGCACTGGATGACCGCATCCGTGACCTGGGTAAGGTCATTGCTTCCGAAGCTATCAACAATGCCGGACAGAGCGGCGGTGGCAGCTCCGGCGGCGGTGGCGGCAGCTCCGGTGGCGGCGGCGGTGGCGGCAGCAGCAAGCCCAAGGATACCAGAGTATACTTCGCGGTTATTCTGAATTACAATGAGGAACTGCGCACCGCAGAACTGGACCGTAAGGGCCTGGACTACAAGGAGAAGATCGGTGAACTGGAGGTGGGTGAATAATGAAGGCAATTGCAAGATTTTGGAAAGTTCTTCTGGCACTGCTTCTGGTAGGCGCTGCCGTGTTCATCTACTTCGAGCATTATACAAAAGAGAAAGCTGCCCATGAAATTCAGAAGCTCCAGATCCAGACTATGATCGCCGGAATGGAGAACAAAATCGCGGAAAATCTGAAGTACGCGGATATTCAGGACAAGCTGGAGCCCGCCAAGGAGGAACTGGCTGCAAGCCGACTGGCACTCTACCAGAAGTTCCCCAAGGAAATGCGTGAAGAAGACCAGATCGTGTATGTGCTGTATCTGGAGAGCCTGTTCAAAGAGGAAATTTTCTTCTCCTTCAGTGAGGCTGTGGAGCTGGTTCCTCTCAGCGACAGCGCTGTGCTGGAGGGCCTGCTGATTACCGTCAACTATGAAACCACCTACCAGGGTTTCCAGGAGATGGTGGATTACCTGGCCCAGGACTCCCGGATCGCTTCCATTTATGAAGCAACCATTGAGTACGACGAGAAGGAAGACCTGGCCAGCGGTGCCATTACCCTGCTGCTCTACCTGATGGATTCCGATCAGCTGGAGTACACGCCCCCCCAGGTCAATATCCCTGAAACCGGTAAGGATAACATTTTTGAATAAGCAATACAGATATTCTCACAGAAAGGAGGAGACGACAGTGAAAGAAAAGAATAACGGCGGATTCTCTCTGGTGGAAGTGCTGCTGGCTATGATGATTCTGGCGGCTATCGTCATTCCGGTTTGCAGCGGTATTTTGCTGTCTGTCCGGATGGATACCAGAGCCAATGATGTGCTGCAGGCCCGGGTTGCCGTCTCCTCCGCGGTGGAAACCCTGATGGCACAGGGGATTACCCACGAAAGCAATGAATATGATATGGTGGAGGAAACGGATCTGTTTCCGGATGTCAGCATTGAGACAAAAGCAGAACCGGAAGGCGCAGATCCCGCTTCCTACTATCTTGTAACTGTGAAGGATGCAAAGTCTCTGGTCACAGTTACAACCAAGATCCACGCTGCACCAGCCGCATCGGAGGAAAACAAGACGCCTGCGGATAATGGAGGTGCCCCATGAAGAAACACAATGAGGGCTATACCCTGGTGCTTGTGATGGTTGTGCTGATTGTCCTTTGCCTTTTGGTCTCCTATGTGCTGACATTTTCCCTGAACAACCTGAAAACCCAGCAGACCGCAGCCCTGCGTGTGCAGGATCAGTACGCTGCGGCGGGTGAGATTGAAGCTGCGGTGGTACAGCTGCAGGCGTTTATAGATAAGTATCCCGAAGAGGTGATTCTGGAGGTAACCCAGGATTCCAATGCCGGAACCTGTACCCTGACAACACAGGAGGCGTCGCCCTACACGGTCACCTTCCTGGGCACTGCGGATCTGAAGAGCGGAAAACTGTTCCTGACCGTCCAGTCCGGCACGGCGCGGATCGACTGCACCCTGCAGCTTACCGCAGGCGCCTTCCATGAGGATCAAGAGCGTGAAGGTGTGGTAACCATTACAAAACTGGAAGGCGTGGAGTACCTTTCCTACGAAATGTCTACGGTAAAGGAGGGTGACGGCAATGCATAAATGGAGAGACAATGCCGGTGTTACCCTGGTGGAACTGCTGATTACTGTGGCAGTTGGCTCCTTGGTTACCATTGCTGCCGTTACGGTGCTGATTTTCGGCCTGAAAGCCCATCATCTGGGGCTTGATACTACGGCCCGGCAAAATGAGATCCAGGTGGGTATCTCTGTGATACGGGAGATTTTGGCTGAGAACACCATTACCGGAATCGGCGAAAATGGAGAAATCCAGATCGCCGACGGAACCGGAGAAGATGGGAAAGTCAAGCAAAAGAATCTGCTATACTATGATGAAGAGGCGGATGCTGTTTGCGGCACTACCGGCGGAAAGCTTCTGGAGAAGGTTACCGGCTATACGGCTGCCTGGAATGCGGAAGAGGATCCCAATCTGCTCACCGTTACGCTGACGCTGGCAAACGGCAAAGAATATTCCATCCCGGTCTACTGCCGCATGGTAGATATCCTGCCGGAAGAAAGCACAGAGTCTACCACCGAGGCAACCACAGAGCCTGCTACAGAAGCAACTACAGAGGCTACCACTGCAGCAACCAGCGAACCTCCTACAGCAACCACAACGCCTCTGATTGGTGACCCGACTGCAGAAACCACCAACCCTCTGATCGGTGATCCTACGGAAGAATCCTCAAACCCACTGATTGATAATGTTACAGGCTATTCTGCGCAGACAGGTACAAATTCCTATGCACTGCGGCAGGAACCTTCCACAGATGAAATTTTGGCGGAAGTCCTGTCTGATCAGAAAGTGGAACCCAGTGTGCGGCTGTTTGTGGGTAAGCTGGCTTCCCAGCTTGGCAGTACCGGCCGGATTCTTACAGAGGACGGTCAGGGAGAATATTTCTCCCAGTGGTACATCGGCAGTTACGCCCAGAATCCCACATGGAATGAAAGCACACCTTGGTGCGCCTGCTTTGTTTCCTGGGCGCTGGATGCCTGTGCCCCCTATCTGGAAGGGGAACCTCCCAGATTTGCCAATGTAGACACTTTCTGGGTAGAGTTGGTCACAGCAGATAACTGGAAGAAGAACCGCCCGGAAGCCGGTGACCTGATCTTCTTTGATTGGGTCGACGACAGTCAGTATAACCCCCAGCATGTGGGCGTGGTGCTGACGGAAAAAGACGGCTGGATCTATACCATTGAAGGCAACAGCAATGGCGTGGTGGCAATGCGCAAGTACCCCGCCGATGATGCTGGCATCATGGGCTATGGCATTCTGAACTGGAAATGAACCGAATACGGGGAGCATCGCTTATAGGATGCTCCCCGTTTTTTATGGAAAGACGCATTGGCGATAGGATAGCAAATGAGATCCTGATGTACTTTCGCAGCCAGCGAAAAAGCGCCCAGGATGTATCCCTGTCGGATTATATCGATACCGGCAGCGACGGTGCGGCGATATCGCTGATCGATGTAGTCAGCGATGACGAAGATCTAACGGAGCAGCTGGGTCAACGGGAAATGATCCGCAGGATGTGCGATGCCATGGACGCGGTGCTGACGGACCAGGAGCGGCAGGTAATCCTGCTGCGTTACGGTCTTTCCGGCCGCAAGCCCCATCGCCAGCGGGAAGTGGCGCAAGTTACAGGCATCAGCCGCAGCTATGTGAGCCGCATTGAGAAGCGGGCGCTGGAAAAGCTGCGGGCGGCGCTGGAATAGGGGTTGCAATTCCTGGTGCGGGGGGCTATAATGGGGAAAAATGACAAAAGGGGGAACGCCCTATGCGTTACACCAATCTGCACACTCATACCAATTTTTCTGACGGCGCCCACTCCGTGGCGGAAAATGTAGCTTCCGCAGTGAATAAGAATATGCTGAGCCTGGGCTTTTCCGACCACAGCTATACCCCCTGTGACCCCTTGTACTGTATGAAGCCGGAGCAGTATGAACCCTATCTGCGAACGCTGGAAGCAGCAAAGAAGGATAGCCCCATTCCTATTTACGCGGGCCTGGAGCTGGATGCATATTCCCAAGACGATACCAGTGTTTTTGACTATTTCCTGGCTTCTGTCCACTATATTATCAAGGACGGCGTTTGCCATCCCATTGACCACAGCCCTGCCCAGCAGCAGACCTGTATGCGCGATGCCTTCGGCGGCAGCGTCCTGGATATGGCTAAGTGCTATTTTGACATTCTGGGCGAGCATGTAGCGAAGGTGAAGCCTCTGTTTGTGGGCCACTTCGATGTGATTACCAAGTTCTCCCTGATGCCGGAAGAGGATGATGCCTATCGCACCATTGCCGCGGATACCCTGAAGGAAGTGCTGAAGATCTGCCCCTATATCGAGATGAACAGCGGTGCCATCTCCCGGGGCTGGCGCAAGACCCCCTATCCCGGCAGCTATCTGCTGGAGGTCGTGAAGGAAAACGGCGGCCATATGGTTCTGGGCAGCGACAGTCACAATCTGAATAACCTTACCTTCCACTTTGATGAATCCGTGGAACTGCTGCGGCAGGCGGGGATCGACCATATCGCGGTCTTTAACGGCAAGGGCTTTGACCATGTGACAATCTGAAATAAAAAACAGAGCTGAAGTTTTCAGCTCTGTTTTTGTAATTGCGCAAGTTTTTTTCGGATGGCAGCCGGGGCATCTTCCGGATTGGAAATACCTTCTGTAGCCAGCTCCATGGGGCAGCGGCCGTTGCCCTGGCGGTTCTGAATCTGGGGCACCCGGGTTTCCCACTGCACGCCAATTCCGTGGGCTTGCAGCACTTCCAGCGCAGCATCGCTGATCACGCCCGCCCAAAGGCAGCGGACTTTCAGCAGGCAGTAGAGCAGGGCGGTCGCCTTGCCTACCACTTTGTCGGCGGCACTGAATCCGTCCAGATCTTCTTCCAGCAGCTCCATCAGCGGGCGAACACCCCGATGGCAGCTGGTAATGGTCTTGTCGCCCCGGCACAGCACGCAGGTATAGCCGCCGCTTTCCAGCAACTGCCGGGCTTTTTGCAAATCGTTCATAAGAAATCCTTAAAAGATAAATTGTACCATGAGCATGTAGCTGACAGTGCCGGCAGCGATGCTCAGCAAAGTATTGCGCTTCCAGATGTGCAGCACAGCTACGATCAGGCAGCCGATGGCTTCCGGAATACCAAAGGGGGCAGTGAGGAAGGATACATCCTTCATGCAGTACACCACCAGCATACCCATAATGGCAAAGGGCAGCACCTTGCCCAGATACAGAATCAGCTCCGGCGTTTCTTTACCCCGGCCGAAAATCAGAAACGGTGCAAAGCGCAGGGCAGCGGTAACCACGGCAGCCACCAGTACATACCAGATAACAGCAGGATTATTCATGGGCTGCCTCCTTTCCCACATGCCGCCGCAGAATCAGAATCAGGGCAATGGCGGCCATAGCCGGGATCAGGAAAATTTCACTGCCGAAACCCAAAAGACTTAAAGCGGTGCACACAACACCCACCAGGGCAGGAAAATGATCCTTGCTGGACAGCCACTGCTCTACAAAGATGGTCACGAACAGGGCGGTCAGCACGAAGGAAACACCGGAAAAATCAATGGGCACTACGGTGCCCACCACAGCACCCAGAACGCAGCCGCACACCCAGTAGCAGTGGTTCAGCGCCGTTACCCAGAAGCAGTAGTCCTCCCGGGAGATTCCCTCCGGAATTTTCGCCTGGGTCACCAGGGAGTAGGTTTCATCGGTGAGGCCGAAAATCATGTAGAACCGCCGCTTTCCGGCGGTTTTGTAGGCATCCACCAGGGAAATGCCATAGAACAGATGCCGGGCATTGACCAGCAGCGTGGCAATGGCGGCGCTGACCAGGGAAGCACCGGAAGCCAGCAGACCCACCAGAAGATACTGGCCGGAACCGGCAAAAATCAGCAGAGCCATGGCAGCTGCCCAAAGAACGCTGTAACCGCTTTCTACCAGCAGAATACCGAAGCCGGCACCCAGGAATAGATACCCGGTGAGAACGGGAATGGTGTCGGGGAAAACCGCCCGTATGGCGGAGAGTTTCATGGAATCATCTCTTTCTGTTATTTCACAGCGGCATGCTCATCCGTAACCTGCACAGAGGTGATGACGGAGTTGGCAGCCACTTTCTGGAAAAAGGTTGTCCGGCGGGACTTGGTGTTGCCTCTGCCGAAGGTAGCTCGGAATGTGAGGCGGTAGCTGTCATTGACCAGATGCTGTGCGCCAATCTGGGAAAGCTCGCAACTGCACTCGGCAGACAGCTGATTCACGGTTTCCAGCGCTGAAACCACATCTGTGGTGTCCACTATGTAGTCCTGGAAGCTGTGACGGTTGCGCAGCATCAGCTTCTGGAGCGCTTCAAAAATGGTCAGGGTTACGAGAATGAAAATCATGCCTGCTATGGCTACCATATAGTAGCCCGCACCGGCGGCAATGCCCAGACAGGCAACACTCCACAAGCTGGCAGCAGTGGTCAAGCCTTTCACGCTGGGGCCTTCCCGCAAAATAGTGCCCGCGCCCAGGAAACCAACGCCGGTAATGACCTGCGCACTGAGACGGGCAGGGTCAGGCATGGCACCGTAAGCCTTGTATTCCGCGAAAATCAATTCGCCCGTGATCATCACGGCGCAGGAACCTAGTGCCACAAGAATATGGGTGCGCATACCGGCAGGCCGGTGGGTGTATTCCCGCTCGGTGCCGATGATTAGGCCAACAATCATGGCGCAAAGTAACCGCAGGAAAATCTCGCTGATTTGAAGCTCCATAGCATGTCCTCCTGGATGATTATCGATCTATTATAGAAGTATAACGAATATTTGTCAACTTGGATAGCGGATTTTTATGGAAAACTGCCCACAAAAGGCGTATTTTCTATCCGACAGCTGCCGACAAAACCTTACAGGAAAAAGGGGTTGACAAGCAGGCCGATTCATGATACAATACTCAAGCACTAAGGGAGTGCGCTAAATATCGCGGAGTAGAGCAGTTGGTAGCTCGTCGGGCTCATAACCCGGAGGTCGTAGGTTCGAGTCCTGCCTCCGCAACCAAAAACCGCCGTTTTCATCACGAAAACGGCGGTTTTCCTAACTTTTGGAGGCGAAAACAATATGGGTCAAATATGCTGACCCATACCGTGACCCATACGCCGATAGCAGACAGTGGACAAGGTAGCATAAATCAGTACATATTGGCTTCCAGCACTGAAAAATCTGAGAATCTTTTGAAAGTCCGCTTGTAAAATTTTCTTCCCCTAAATTGTGCAAATCCAATAGCTTCGCCCTGGGAACTGTTATCCAACAGCTCCCAGGGCGTTATTTGTTTCTTGTGTTTTGTTAGTTGCCGCAGAGCGGTATAGTTTGGTACCGCTTGGTGGTAACAGCTTAGAGATTTTGCTCTGATAACCAGGTTAAGAAATTTTTTGCGAGACAAAGCTGTCCTGTACTCATACCACGCATCAGTTCAGCGATATCTCTCCACTCATCGCTTTCGTATCGGATACTTCCGGTTAAAAATTCATCGGGTGTTGTGTCCAATGCCAAAGCTAATTTCATAATGACTTCTAGGGAGGGGATAGATGTGGCACGTTCAATGCAGGAAAGGTATTTGTCGTTGATGCCTGCTTGCTCACAAACTTGGACTTGCCGTAATCCAAGTTCTTTTCTTCTGCGGGCAATGCGTTTGCCAATTTCAGAATAATCCAATTCCATGATCTACCGCCTCCTTGTACTTATTTTACCGAATCTCACAAGGAGTAAAACAATCCATAAGTGGATATTCAACTTGACATAAGAAAGATTCTAAATTATAATCGAATTATCTACTTACAAGTTGAATTGGAGAGAAAACGATGGAAGAAAAGGAACTCACAGGCTATGCCTCGATTGACAAGCCTTGGCTGAAGTATTATCCTTCAAAAGCAATCAATGCACTTTTGCCTGAGTGCACGATTTATGAATACATCTGGAACTGTAACAAAGACCATTTAGAGAAACCGGCACTGAAATACTTTGGTAGGTCCTGGACATATGGCGAGATGTTCTCGCATGTTGATAATGTTGCAAAGGCATTTTCAGCACTTGGTGTCGAGCAGGGGGAATTAGTATCTTTGTGTATGCTCACCATGCCGGAAACAGTCTACTCAATCTATGGACTGAATAAGTTAGGCGCTGTTTATAATTTGATCGAGCCGCGTACGAATGCTGAAATGATTAAAGACAGAATCAATGCATCCAATTCTCGTGTGCTGGTCGTAGTAGATGTTTTCTTGTCTAAGATTCTTCAAATTGTTGATAAGACAAATCTTGAGCAGATCATTGTGGTTCCGCTGGCTGAGTCCATGCCGATTCACACAAAAATTGGATTCAAATTGAAAAAGGGCAGAAAGATTCCGCATATTCCTGCGGAAAAGAGATACCAATACTGGGGGGCATTCCTGGCAGCTGGAAAGAATGCAGACCCTATTTTGGCTCCATATGTAAAAGACGCACCTACCGCAATTATTTATACAGGTGGAACCACTGGTATTTCTAAGGGAGCCTTACTTTCCAATGACAGCCTAACCGCAATGGCTTTGCAGAGCATGTATGATTCACCCAGATTATATGAAGGCGAGCGTTTCCTCGAGATCATGCCGCCCTTCATTGCTTATGGCCTTGTATTTGGCTTCTTTATCCCTTTCTGTGCCAGTCTGGAAAATACACTGATTCCTGTATTTGAACCCAAGAAATTTGCGGAATTGGTATTGAAGCATAAGCCAAATCATGTTGTTGGCGTACCAGCCTTTTTCGAGAGTTTGGCAAATAGTACAGAGGTTGGTAATCAGAAGTTGGATTTTCTGATGTGTGCAATTACCGGCGGTGACCGTCTGCTTGCAAGCACAGAAGATCACATTAATCAATTCTTTAAGGACCACGGATGCAAGTATACCATTCTTAAAGGCTATGGCATGACCGAAATGGGATCTGCTGCCACATTTACAGTTAAAGACGAATGCAACATCCCAGGAAGCGTAGGTATCCCAACGCACTTGACGGAAGTCAAAGTGATTGACCACGACACGGGAGAAGAACTCGGTTACAATGTCCAAGGTGAGCTTTGTATGACTGGTAAAACCATGATGTTGGGATATTACCGGAATGATTCTGAAACCAATAAGGTTATGCGTAAGCACCCAGACGGAAAGGTCTGGATTCACACGGGCGATATTGGCTATATGACGGAAGATGGCGTAATATACATTGTTGACCGCATTAAGCGGATGGTGATCCGTCCTGATGGGCATAATGTTTGGCCTTCTCAGATTGAAGAAGTTGTAACACGTCACTCCGCTGTAAAGGATTGCGCAGTTGTCGGTATGCCTAATCCAGATAATAAAAACGGAAAAATCCCAACGGCATTTATCGTGGTAGAAGACGGCGTTGAAGCAACTGATAAACTCGTAGAAGATATTGACAACTTCAGCAAAATTTATTTACCGGAGCGCGATGTCGCCATGGCCTATAGATTTGTTGACAAGCTGCCCCTTACATTAGTAGGCAAAGTGGATTATCGTACTCTTGAAAGTATGAAATAAATATTAGGGAAAAATGTGGAAAAACATCTTATTAACGCGCGTGGAAAGTTCTACACCCGAAACTTTTGCAACTTCATTCGGCTTTAAGTTTCGGAGGTTTATTAAGCCTCCACTACGGCCCATATTGCATTTGGCATCGGGGCGGCGGATCTATGTGGAGTCATATCCCAAACTGGAAAAGGAGATACCATACATATTTGTATCCACCCATTCCTTTGTGGATGATATTATTACCAACTATGCCGTCGTGGACAGACTTGCCTATACCTTAATCGGTACACCGGATCAGGTGGAGCACAATCCGCTGCTGTATGCGGCTTGGCTGTGTGGTATGGTGTTTGTAAACAAGGTTGATCCACAGAATCGAAAGGATGCTGTGGAGAAAATGGTGCGTGTTCTGGAGAACAATACCAGTGTGATCATTTATGCCGAAGGCGCGTGGAACAACACCGAAAATCTTTTGGTACAGCCGTTGTTTGCAAGTCCCTGGATTCTGGCACAGCGCACCGGCTGTAAGGTTGTACCCATTGCCATGCACCAGGAGTACAAACAGAAGGATATCTGGTATCGTGCTGGTGAACCGATGGATTTGGTGGGCATGGAGAAAAAAGAAGCCTTGGACAAGCTCCGGGATGCTATGGCGACCCTTACTTGGGAACTGATGGCAGACCATGCCACCGTTCTAAAACGTGCGGAACTTGGATCAGAACCCAGATTGGAATATATTGACGAGCGTATGCGGGAATACCTCTGCACAAAATGGACACGGGATGACTGGGCATTGGAAGTTACCATCTACCGGGATAAAACACTTCCACCTACGCCGGAAGAGGTTCGTGCCAGCTTCGATAATGTGAAAGTTACCCCGCAAAATGCCGCCATCCTCGTGCCCATCCTTGCCCGCCGGGAAGAAGACAAAAAATACGATTTTGTTAAATACATGCAGCGAAACTGGAACAAATAATGCGGAAAGCCTGGAACGATGCGTTGGTCGTTCCAGGCTTCCAAATCGTCTACAAAGCTAATTTTATATTGCGAGAACTTGCCCCATGATTTCGGCGGCTTCTTTTTGCGCTGACGTAGCCATATGGGCGCAGGTGTCCAGAGTGAAGCCTGCGGAAAAATGGCCCAGCATATTCAGTGGGGTTGCGTAAAACATTCTGATTCGTTCTACAATTTGCAAAAAACTCCAAGGGAAGAAAGTTTTTGACATTCTCTTCGGATGCAGGTATTATTGATTTGCATGCATGAAGGAGATACTGCAGATAGTCAACCAATCTCATGGAGGTGTAATTATGAGTAAACAAAAGACAAAAATCATATGTATCATTAAAGGCTCAGAGGTCCGATACGTTGACAAAGAAACTAAAACTGTAATTCTGATCCAGCACCTCATAGACGGAAAGCTCAAGGGAGAAGTATCTGTTGCACACAGTAAGAATCCCATTGATGTACATTTGCCGGCTATCTGTCGAAAAAACAATGGCGGTGATTTGTTTACCGTGAGCTTTTTTCATCAAGATCCTTTCGTTGTGGACTTAAAGGATACCAGGTATTCCGCTGCAAAAGAGCCGATTTTGGACGAATATGTTGTTAATCTCAGTAATGTCCAGGAATCCATCGAGCTGACCTTATGGGTGATGACATGAAGGCGATGCGAGTGTTTTTTTCACAGTTTGAAACGCTGGTGGAAGATCTGCCTTCTAGTATCGATAAGCTCGTGCCCATGCTTCGCCAAGCCTTGGATGCATACTATGCTGCAATTCAGGATTATGGGCTCGGCAGCGAGCCAGCGCAGTTTTGGCTGACCGTCTTACGGATGATCAGCGTAGAAACCGGGGAAACTGGCCCTGCAGAGGCGCTACTCCGGGAATTGATCAGGGCCAATGCCGACATAGCCGCTGCTCAGGTGAGCTATCTGCACGATCTTGCTGATCTATTTATGGAGCTTTCTAACCGGGATATCAATAACAATGATCTGTTTCAGCAATATCAGGACATTGCTCGGCAATACCGAGATGTTCTCAGTGCTTTTCCGGAGATGCGGTCAGCCGCTCTGAACCAGCTGGATGCAGAGGTGAAGCTCGAAGCATTGCTTTGCCGGTGTATTCTCAGCTACAAGGGAGAAGCAAATCCCGACACCATCTCCGCCATGAGTGAACATGGGCAGTGGTTGGAATCGACGGGCGCTTATGAAGATGCCAGAAAGTACTTCGCATGTGCCCACAGGGGTGCCCGTAAGCTGTACGGCTCCAATGATTCCAGAACCATTCTCTGGCAGACCCATCTCGGATTCTGTGCTTACACACTTGGGAATACGGAAGAAGCGCTTGCCAATCTGGAAGAGGCCTTCACCCTTGGTACCAAAACTACTCCAGGCCGTGCCGTTGTTGTGAATCAGCTGGCCCAAATCTATCGGGATCAGGGTTATGAGTTCCGGGCACTGAAACTATATCAGGATTGGTGCCGGGATAATCCCCTGTCTGCTGCCTATACATCAGAGGAGGTCATGGCCCATCTGCGGTACGCTGAACTGTTGAGCTATATGGGGAAAAATCATTATGCGATCCGGATCGCAGAGTCCTCAGCCCGGCGGATGAATTACCTTCTTGGGCGGGATGACCCGGACACCCTGTATGCCCGTTCTGTGGCAGCCGGTCTTTATGGCGATAGCGGTGACCATAAACGGGCAATCCGCAGAATGAAATCCATCTGTGAGAACGCACCTGCGGAATACCGGGAAACGGCCGATTATCTGCATACTTGGATCAAACTGGGTTTCGAGTACGCCCTTAACGGTAATTTTTCCAAGGGGCTTCAAATTATCGATACATACAGTGAACACTTTGCACAGCATCCCAACACATCCGATGGGGACCATCTGCGGGTAATGAATATGAAGGCCACTGTACACGGCTTTCTGGAGGATCTAGATTCCGCACTTCGGATCATGCAGGAGATCTACACCCGGAGCATCCAAATCCACGGTGAAAATCACATAAACACTTTGACTTACGAGAATAATCTGGCTGTGACCTGCAGCGACCTGGCTGTCACCACACAGGATCCTGATAAGGCATCACAATTGGTGCGGCAGGCGAGGCAGTATAGCTGGGATGTTTACAAGCGGTCCGCAAACGCAAGGGGATTCGCTGATCTGTTCACGATGCTGGCACTCAGCAACAAGGCACGACTGGTGGAGCGGAGCGGAGATCTGGTCAATGCGCAGAAGATGTTGCAACGGGTATATGCTGTGCATGCAGCAGTGGATCCCGATTCTCCCGATACACTGGAAGCAATGTACAATCTCGGCAGATTTTATGCCGATAATTCCCAATTTGCCCAGGCAGTCACGCAGTTGTCGCAATGTGTACAGAAAACGTCACGCCTTCTTGGTGAATATCATCCGGACACACTCCGTTATCTGAAGGAACTGGCCTTTGCCGGTTATTCTCTCGCTCTAACTAGTACACTGAACGCCTGCAGTGATTCTGAACGGGCCGCAGGAAAGGCGTTGTATCAGGATTCCTTGTCCCATTTTCTGGATTATCTGGATGCCATGCGCCACCGGGCTACGGAAGCGTTTTATATTGAATCTATGGAAAACCGAGCCAATTACTTTCGTGATGTGAACGAGGTTCTGGGCGAGCTTTTGCGCTGGTGTGAAAATGCAGCAAGCCTGGAATTTGATTTTGATGTAGGAACCATTTTCGAGCATATGGCAGTGTTCAAGAATATTTCCTTTGATATCATGCTGCAAAAAAAGAACCGCCCGTCCGAACGGAAAAAGCTCAGCTTGTATCAGGAACTATTGGAGCGGGTCTCCCTCGGTGAGGAAAGCCTAGTTGAGGAACTCGATGAACTGCGGCGGGATATCTGGAGCGATAACATACTGCATCATTATTTCCATGGAGCAAAAAGGTCAACAATTCTACAGATCCAAAAGAAACTCGACAACGCAATTTTCCTGGATGTGTGGGAGATGTCTGATGCATACCATGTCTTTGCCATCGATAGCAATTGTATTCGCTATCAAACACTGTGTGATATGGATGAGGTACGACCAAACATGATACAGCCGCTGGTCGTACCAATACAGCAAATTGCTACAGGTTATGAGAGGGTTTACCTATGTCTGCATAATCATAGCATGTCTTACCCGGTAGCTGCCCTGCTCAGTCAGACCCTCTGCGTTCCTGTGGTCTGTCTGAATTCTATTACCTGTATACTTAATCAACCAACATCGAAATGTCCACAGCATGTCTTCTTCGCAGCACCGGAAGATCCGGCACTGTGCTGTGAGGTGCAGTTGATTGAACAGACCCATGGGAAGCTGTCATATGAACGGATTTCTTTCAGGCTGGATGACCTTCAGAAAACCTCCATAAGCGGAATATTGCATGTCAGTACCCACGGCTTTTATGAGCGGAACAACAGCAGGACTGGTGCCATGGACAGTTATCTGCATTCTACGGAGGGAAGGATCAGTGCCAACGAACTCATGACCGTCAATATGAACAATGTGGATCTCGTTTTTTTGTCGGCCTGCCAGAGCAATGTCGGTAAGCCTTTCGGCACCTTCGGTCCCTACAGTGTCAGCAGAGCCCTTCAGATCGCTGGGGCCCGCTATACGATTAGCACTCTGTGGAATGTACCGATGGTGTCGGCTATTGTGTTTGCCGATCATTTCTACACTCTGCTTGATCAGGGAGCGGATATCATTAGTGCTTTCCATGGTGCCATGACCTGTGTGCGCAAATATAGTGCTTCGCGGACAAGGCATCTTATGGAGCGTCTGGCTGCTCTCGGGGCGCCGAAAGATCTCCTCCGCGAAATATACACCATGACTGTGGACAGTGAGTATCCGTTCCAGGATCAAATCCATTGGGCGGGTTATGTTCTGTGCCAGGGTTAATTGATTTGGAGGTAAATTCTCATGTTTAAATTTCTGAAACAGATACTCTACCCTTCCATCAATCGGCTGTTATTTGCCATGCTACTGCTTCTGGTTCCGGCACTGCTGCTAATCGCCCATGATGTAGCATTGCTTGTGATGATTCCTTCCAGCTGGGTTGATTGCCACCGGCAGCTCTATTCCCTTCTGGTGAATGTGGCTATCAGTTATCTCGTCAGCTTGTTGTTCTATGTAATCCAGGTACATATTCCGCGGAGAGCAACTGAGAAGAAAGCATTTTCTGTTCTCAGAAATCAACTGAATCTGTTGGTTGAGAATGAGCGGTTTATTCAGCAGGCTTCCGAACTTGTCACAGAGGGTGCTGCAGAAAACAAGTCCATTGTCTACACGTACCCTAAATCTAAGAAAAAAAGAAACGAGTCCTATTCACAGCGGATTGAAAGTGCAAAACAGGAGAATATAGATCTGATTTTGGAACGGAATTACCATCTTTACAACGATATTCTCCACAGCATTTCGTTTTCCGCCCTGGATCATGCCCTAATCGACCTGATTGATAAGTTTTCTATCGAGGAACGATACAGTAGCATGCATATCAGAAAGCTCATTACTGAAAACAGCAAGCTAAATCAGTCTTATAATCTCGATATCCATGTTGCGGATGACCAAAAGGCTATCCATAAAGCTATTCGCACATTGTCTGATGTATACCGACTGGCCAATGGAAGTTTTTGTGATAGCTGCTCTGGAAATAACCGCAGAAAAAACAGACACGCTCGCTCCATTGAAAAGTTCACTAAACAATAACTGTAGGCTTTTTATGGACTTTCTGTCATACCATTCCTTCACTCAGGATAGCAATATTTGCTAAGAGCCGCTGTTGCGTATCACGATCTATTAGGAATTCGTTTTCATTACAAAAGCTATACTGTTTCGAAGCATTAGTATATCATGAATCTGACTGATAACCCGTGAACAACTATAATTGTTCACGGGTTATCCATCTTGCGATAATACTGTTTTTATATACTCAGCACATTTCCCATAGTCTGGGCAGCTTCCTTCTGCGCCGAGGTGGTGACATGGGCATAGGTGTCCAGGGTAAATCCGGCGGAGAAGTGACCGAGCATACCGGAGACAGTCTTGATGTCCACGCCGTTCTGGAGAGCGATGGTTGCGAAGGTGTGGCGGAGGTCATGGAATCTGACCTTCGGGATGCCTGCCCTTTCGAGGACACGCTTCAGCATGTTGTTCACACTGTCCGGGGAGATGGGACCGCCGTTGGGGGACGGGAACACATACTGGTCATTAGTTTTCCGTTTCTGCTCACGCAGAACTTCGATTGCCTGGGGCGAGATGCTGACCGTCCGGTAGGAGTTCTTGGTTTTCAGCGGCGCTTCTACGATTTCGCCATTCACTCTTGCCACCTGACGGCGCACCTTGATGATGCCGTTCTTCCAGTCAATGTCACTCCACTTCAGCCCCAGCAGTTCACCCCGACGCAGACCGGTTGCCAGCTCGATGTAGTACATCTCGTAGACACCACTGCGCTTTGCTTCTTCCAGAAACGCGCTGAGCTGTTCGGCAGGAACCGTCTGCATTTCCTTGTGTTCCACCTTGGGCAGCTCACAGGCATTAGTGGGGTTGGTCATGATGATCTTCTGCGCCACCGCCAGATCCATAGCAGAGGAGATGACCTGATTGATATTCCGCACCGTCTTGGCCGACAATCCCTGCGGCTGCTCCTTGGACTCGATCCGTTCCACTCTGCCTTTGGTTAACAGCTTCCGATAAAATTTCTGCAAGTCCATGGTAGTCAGTTTCTCCAGAGGGATGTTGCCGATGCTCGGCTTGATGTGGTTGTCGATATAGCCTTTGTAGGTCTGGTGACTGGATGGCCTAACTTTGATCTTTGCTACATTTTCAAACCAGGTATCCATCCAAGTGCCGACCGTGTATTGCCCGGCTTTGGTGAAGTCAATCTGTCCAGCTTCGACCAAGGCTCTTGCCAGTTTTTCCTTGACCTCTGCCTGGGTTTTGCCGAGGACATTCTTGAAAATCTGCTTGCCGGTGACTGGGTCGTGTCCGGCGGTGTACCGACCTTCCCATCGACCATCCTTTCGTTTGCGAATATTGCCTTCGCCGTTAGCTCGTTTCTTTGCCATAATTAGCACCTCCTTTGTAGTGACACACAGTATCACAGAATTTTTGAAATAGCTATTCACCAAACCTACCAAATGCTGCAAATTTGGCGATATTTGAAATCGACCCCCGCAATACCTGTTGCGGCACTAAGGAATCCGCATTTTCAGACGCCTTTGCCTGTTTTGAGGGTGAAAATCGACCCCTCCTGGCAATATCAACAATGCTTTCAAAAAGTGCTTGCGGCTCTAAGAGAAAACCGCCCGGCATTGCCGGACGGTGTAACCCGGGCGGGGGAATTGACCCCCGCCCTTATTCCTGCACCTCGTTCGCAAGAACGAGGTTTTCCCTTTTGTGCATTATACTGATGTAATTTACCTCCGAAGTGGGTCTGGGCAACTGCCCGGAAACTTTGCGGAAGGCGACTAGCCGAACGCGATGCTTGCCCCAGACCGCAGTCTGGGAAATTCTTCCTCACGGAGGCTTTCTCCGTTGGTGTAGGGTATATTTACCAGCTTTTATAGAAAAGCCCACACAGGGGCAACACCGCCTTCACAGGGGGTGAAAGCTATGTGATGGAAAGAGGCAGGCCATCTGTTTCAACTGCATCGTGGTTTTGATAGACCTCCGGGTTCTCCAACGACCAGAGCGTGTACACATTGTTCCGGTGCTTTCCGCTGCCGGTGTACTTCCGAACGGAAATCAGTTTCCGCTTCTCCAGCTTTGCAATGCGATCTTCAAGAGTGCTGACAGAAATACCCAAGTCCATGCTCATAGTTTTGTAGCTGGGCCAGCATTCACTCTCCCCATTCATCCGGCGAACCAGGTACGACAGGATCATAAATTCAAACGGATCGAGGTTCAGGCTGAACACATCATTGGGCATCATGTAAAAGTTTTTCGTCGGCTTCTTCCACTTTTTCACTCGTCCACCTCCGAATTTCTATCGATCCACGCAATAAATTTGTCCCTGGGAACCACGATCCGATTACCGATTTTGATGTGCGGAAATCCCGCGGAGCGAACCAATTCGTATGCCCCGGCTCTGGAGATCCCCAGCACCTCACCCACCTCCGGTACGGAAAGCATCAGCGGTAAGTCCTCATAGTTTTTGTACTTGCTTGTTCTCAAATAGTAACCTCCTGTTGAAATAATTTATGGGTTTCACTATATAGGACACTCGCAGAAGATTTGTAAACCAGTTTTTTGAAGAAAAAATAAATAAAACTGCGGAGCCTTATTTCTCAATAAGACTCCGCAGACGGTCATGTAATTTCCGTAACCGTTTTGAGATCGCCATTTTGGTTACGCCGTACTTCTTGCCGATTTTCTCCATGGAAAGTTCATGATAGTAATAAAGGCAGAGCAGTTTGCGATCATCATCAGATAAAGTCACCCAGGCGTTTCGCAAAGCCTGCTTTCGAATATTACGAAAGGCGCGTTCGAATGTAGGATCAGAAGGTTCGTCTGTGAACAGATCCGGCACCGACGCAATGTCGAAACCTACATAGTCCACATGGCGCTTCTCTTGCTTCAGCAGAGCTGCATTGCGCAGCCGATCCTGCTCCAAGAATTCCGCGACTTCATCGGTTACGGTAATTTGTTGACCAAAGTAATTGATGCTTTTCACTATGCCTTCCTTTCCGGTGCGGAAAGGGCACAGGTATGGGCCGAAATAGCAGAGCATCTTACTGCGTTACTTTCTGCGTCTTGGAGCGGACCAGAAAGGCGGAGGCCGCATCTCTGCGCACCTCGTCGACACCATAAGTTTTTCAGTAGGGGTTGTGACCCATCTGATGATGGAATGATTATAACAGGTTTCCAAAATTTAATCAAGAACAAATGTGCGAATTATGTCGAAGGGTTTTGTTTACAAGTGATTTCTTTCGCATCCTGGCTTGAGAAAAAAGAACTTGCAATTCATGGATTTCTAAGCTAACATACCACAAATTTTGAAGGAGGTATGCTATTTATGAATTCTTATTTCGAGAAATTGAAAGCCTATATCCAATCGAAGCCACCCAATTATGGGGATGGTGAGTCTGTGTTGACCATGCTCTATGAATGCCACAATGAAAGCAATCCATATGACAACGAGCAGATAAAGGAGGACTTCGACGAGCTCTACCGCCTAATGAACGGCATGGAGCTGCGGGAGATGGATCGGATCATCTATCCAGTATGCAAGCTCTGCCGGGATCATGAACGGTCTGGATTCATCGAGGGAATCAAGATTGGTGTTCTGTTACAGGCAGAACTGACAGCGGAATAATACAGCAGCACCGGTCTGATCATGGACCGGTGCTGCTGGCTTCTGGAAGGATTTAATTGTTTTATGAGTATTGTTAGGTGGTGCCGGGCGGTAAGGTGAGCTATCGTTCTGCGGCATGGAAAAGACAGACATTCTTGAATATTTGTCACTTTTTGATATAATTGACACATAAAGAATATGGAGGTGAATCTCGCCATGGGGAAGGAACTGACAGCCCAACAAAAGGCTGCAAGGGAACTAATAAGGTGTGACTTGCGATATCTTTTTACAATTCTACAAAATCGAGGTAGCATTAAATCAAACTATATTGTTTCAATGATGCCGTATCAAAGTTTGATAATAGATGGAGCCGAAGCCTGGGTTGCTGCAATGAACAATGCTAAGCCTGGTTCAATAGATGCACCAAGATTTACTCAGAAAGAAAAGCTCTTTTACGATGCAGCACGGCAAAGTATCAAGCTCTGGGAGATGCCCTATGAAGAGGTTTATACACTGCTTGAGATGCGCTATGCTGAAAGTGATGACTATTTTTCTTCCTTATGCAAGCCAATTGCAAAACACCTCCAGCTGTATGATATCTTTGGTGCTGATTTGACCGAGGATGGTCACTTCTGTGGAAATACGATTCTTGGAGCGGTTTATCTCCCTGGATATAATCACGGTGACAGTGAATATGGTCCTAACTTGCGGGATATGGCGGTCATTGGCGGGAAATATATTCCTACTTTTGATGCGATGGACGCATATGAAGTAAACCCCAATTTGCGTTTTTATTATCGTGATTATGGAGGATTCGAAAAATCTCCCGTTGGAAACGAGTTTTCTTATCACTTTGTGTTGCTCTCAATTCTGTGTCAAGTGAACTTCATTTTATATGCAGTGGATCAGTATATTGTGCCGGAGATTCCCACTAAGTTGCGGTTTGCTTACATTCTTTACTACTATCTCTGTGATATGCTTCCGAAGATCAATGCGAAGCATGGTACATCTTTTTCATTAAATCGGAGCTTCTATTCACAGGAATTTCGTAATGCGATGGCACACTACAAAGTTGGTGTATACCTAAAACCAAATGATATAGTACCAGATGATCCGATGTTTGGAATGACACAGAAAGCATTTGGGCTTAACTTCTACGAAGCAAAGAATGGTATTTATCATGAATTGAAATTATTGTCCAGACAATTAGAAACTCATTTAAAACTCTGATGATAGCGAACGGAACTAGTTTTTCTCACAATAAATAGAAAAATGAAATGAGTGTGATGCAAATGGCTTCAGGAAAAAAGAAAACATTTGGATGGGAAGAGAACTATATTGAATCAGGTGAGTTAGGCGAGGGAGGTAATGGAAGCGTTTTCTGTGTTTACGAAAAAAGTACAGGGCAAGAGTATGCACTTAAAATGCTTAATAATAAAAAAACCGAGAAGAAGGCTCGTTTTGTCAATGAAATAAAAATTGTCAAGCAATATGCAGAAAAAATAGATGGGATTCTGCCAATCTATGAGTATTCAGAAGACGAATTCTGGTATATGATGCCCGTTGCAGAGCCGGTGTTGAAGCATATTGCTGAAAACCGGTTATCGATTGACAAGGTTGTATGTGCTGTGATTCAATTGGCAAACACATTAGCACAACTGCACGACCAAGATATTTCTCATAGGGATATTAAGCCTTCCAACATTTACTACTATAACGGTAAATACTGCCTCGCAGATTTTGGATTAGCTGAATTTCTTGAGAGTGGTGACGAATTTACTCGTTCAGATCAAGGATTAGGTGCTATTTTTACTATCGCACCTGAAATGAAGCGTGATCCAAAACATGCAGACGGAAAAAAGGCCGATGTGTTCTCCTTAGCAAAAACTACATGGATGCTGCTGAGTGGGGATGAGCGGGGGTTTGATGGCGTATATCAGTTTCTTGATAAAAACCATAGCTTGCGTTTTTTGCCGCAATACCGCGAGGTTCACTTAGTTGAGCTAGAGGAGTTATTGACTGCATCGACGCAAAACGATCCTTTACTTCGTCCGACAATGCTTGAATATAGACAAGGGCTAGAAGCATGGTTAGAGATATTCAGAGATGAAGAAAGATCTCAAGAAAGCGACTGGTCATTCTTGAAAAAATATCTTTTAGGGGACAATGCTCCCGAAAGTGCATGTTGGAGTAATTTGGATCGAATAGTAAATGCACTTAATCTAATTGCTTCTGTACCCGCCTATAACCATATGCTTCTCCCGGATGGAGGCGGAACAGATTTAGTTTCAGCAGAAATGGCACCAGAGGAAGGCTGTGTTTACATATATGATAATTTAGGGTCAACAATGATTGTCAAACCACGGCGACTGTATTTCACTTCCTTTGAGAATGATATTTCATGGAATTATTTCTTTTTAGAGTTAAGCGAAATAGAACCGATATTTGGGGAGAGCGAGCTACTATCGGAATACCTCGTGGAAGATGTTCCAGGCCATTATGTATCAGCACAATATGCTCAGTATGGTGTATATGATTATGATACTGGCGAGTTGCTTCCAGAGGGATATAAGGTTGTTGTTCGCTATTACAGAGGAAATATACTTGTTGTGTTCAAATGGGGACCATATAATGGCATTCCATCAACATATGATGGGCGTCACAGTATGGTAGACTATCAAGCATTTTCTGAGTATATAGAAACATTAGCGAATGCTTATAATAAACTTGTGGAAAGAGGTTGTGACCCTGAATTAATTCAGAATTTACCAAAATTTGGTCAGAATCCATTTGAGCATAAGCATAAGAACGAGATTGCTGAAGTTTTGCCAATACCAAGTAAGAGAACTAAGGAATATATCGAAGAGAATTACGCTAATTGGGATTTTTCAAGATTTTTGAATTTTACCACCCAACAGGGAAGTGCAGTATTCTACATTGAATTCGTTTTCGAAAAGAAAGACGTGTTTGATCTTATCTTGAGTAAGAAATATGTGTTATGCACAGACGGACGGATAAAGTCTATTGAGCAAAAGGATCTTTTCCAGCGTGCATATTTGATTTCAAGTAGAGATGAAATCTATGGACTGCTGAATGTTTGTAATGAATATATGCGAGAACAATGTGGAGCGGATACAGATGCTTTGCTGATTTGTGGAGCGCATTTCTCGGTAGGAATGCGAAAAAATGGAACGCCCAAACATCTTTTCACTCGGGAAGAAATTGGCGAAGCGATGCGACGAGCAGATGATCGAGTGACCAATGTGCTAGTGATTGACGAAGACGGTTACGCACACGTCATTTCGGATATTAATTGTGCGTATTCGTATCCAGTACGACATGAACACTGGGATGCAGGCAACTGCTATGTGGGTAAGTATTCTGACTTGAATATACTTGATGATATGTATGTACAGTCACTTGAGGGGTGGTATGATTACCTAACGTATGGACGAAGAGTTCGTAAAGACTACATTGAGGGAACCTTGACATGCGAAGAATTAATTGAAAAAATACTTGAAGCAATGGCTACATAATGAATTAGTGTAGGATGAAAATGCTGACCCATACGCTGACCCATACCACGAAATCAGCGAGTGGACAAGCCTGGGTGTATTGGACTTATGACCTCCGGGTTAGTTCGAAAACGGCGGTAAAAACCGCAAAAAGTCGTTGTGCTGCAACGGAAAGTTGGGCCGGGAGCAGCTCATAACCCGGAGGTCGTAGGTTCGAGTCCTGCCTCCGCAACCATAAAAACCACGGCTTTTGCCGTGGTTTTTCTTTGTTTTCATAACTTTTAGGGCTGCTTTGAAAGCGGTCCTTTTCTCATTTTGGGTCAATTTTGGGTCATTGGGCCAGAAAACCTATATTTTGGGTCACCGTCCGGGATCGCCTGGGCGGTTTTGTTATGCCTTTTTCCGAAGTAGCACATCCGCAATACACTCCGTTGCCCTGGCTTTGTTCTCTTCAATGATGTGGCTGTAGAAGTTTTCTGTGGTGTTCACGCTGGCGTGGCCAAGCTGCTTCGATACGGTGACAATATCTGTACCATTTGCCAGAAGCACGGAAGCCACCGTGTGCCGGAACGCATGGGGGTTGATGTGCGGCAGATTGTGGCGGCGGGAAAAGTCATGGAGCCAACCGGTAACGCTATCCGGATTCATGTTGCTACCATCGTCTGTCGTGAATACAAACCCAGTATGCTGCCACCGGTCACCGTTGGCGAACTGTAGCCGCAGCTGTTCCCGCTTGTGCTGGCGTAACAGGGCCATCGTTTCAGCGGGGAGATTCAAGTAGCGAACATCGGCGGTTTTGGTGTTGCCCAGGTATGTGCCTTTGCTTTTGGAGGAAACCAGGGCTTTGTCGATCTTGACCCGGTTATTCTCAAAATCCACCTTTTCCCATTGCAGGCCCATGATCTCACCACGGCGGCAGCCGGTGACGATCATAAGATGGGTGATAAGCTGCCATTTTAGCGGCTCTGTGTCCAGGGCTTTCAGAATGGCGGCAATGTCTTCCGGCTGGAAGTAGTTAGGATCGTGCTTTGCTGCTTTTGGCGGTGTGGCCTTGGCTGCTGCATTGTAGGGTACAAGCATTTCCTTTTCTGCCTGGGTCAAAATGGTGGAGATAAGCCGGTGATGCTCTATCACGGTCTTATCAGACAGGGGCGCGGTGTTTCTCTGTACCTTGAAAACATCCGCCACACGCTTGCCCATGGCCTTTGCAATGGCTTCCGCCTTATCCTCCCGGATAGGTTCACCCTTTACAGCTGCGCCCATGGTGGCGGCAGCGATCCCGGCGGCTTCCGCAATGGAGGCCCGGGATTTTTTGTTATCCTTCAGCCATTTGGCAAGGTCGATCTTTGCTATAGCAGACCCGCCACCGGCACGGAGGCCCGGCTCTGCCAGGTTCTTATAAAAGGCGTTCAAGTGCTGCGGCCTGAGGTCTGACAGTTTGATGTGGCCGATAGCTGCGTTGATTCGATCCAGGAGATCGCGGTATCTGTCCAGGGTGGTAGGGCGCACGCCGGTGCGCTCTTTCAGATCCAAAACATAGGCCGCGTATTCTGCAAAGGTCTGCTTGTTGTCCAGGGAGTAGCCCTGTTCAATGCTGCGCTCAAAGTCCATGGCTGCCCGCTGTACGGCCTTTTCTATCTGGCGGGGTGTCATACCCGGCGCGGGCTTCCACAGCGTTCTGTGGCGGATGCGCTTGCCGGAGGTATCGAAGCCGCCGGAGACACTAATCCGATAGGTGACGCCGGTCTTGCCGGTGATCTTTTCAATCGTTGCCATAGTCGACTCTCTCCAATAAATGACGTTCAATCTCTCTGCCGATTCTACTTGCCTTAAGTCTGATAATCTCGAGGCATAGCTCTGGCCCGAGTTGCGACATTGCTTCAAAATCGTTTTGCATATCAAGAGAAGAGTAATCCGCGATTATACTGGTACCTGGCTGTGAGGCCTCTATCATTTCATTTACAAAGCGAGTATGCAAATGGGGAGCGATAATGAAAGAATCCTCAATGCTAATGCTATCAAAGTCCTTTTTCATATATACCTCCCGGAGCCGGACATATTTATTTAGAAGTTTCAGATTTTCTTCTGACAGTCCGGTGAATATGGCGGCGGCCTGCATATTGGGATCGGCGCTTTTGGTGTCCGTTATGCCTAATAAGTAATCAGAAGAAACACCGTAGAAATCGGCAAGGCATCGAAGATATTCTGCACGCATTCCCTGGTTTGCGTAGGCTTTTGTGTGGTATTCCTCCGTAACTTCATAATTCATCAAACTGTCGGAGGAAATCCGAATGTCATATTTTTCCCTGAGCGCTTTACTGAGCTTTTCGTGTGACAATCCTTTAGATACCCGAAGATCTTTCAAACGGGCCGCCATGGTGAGCGATTGCTGTTTGTTTACTGCCATAATGATACCGATTATTTTCGTGTATTTACGTATTATGGACGAAAATAATTTACTCCTTTCGCCTTGAATCAGGTTGTTACAACTGGTAGAATAAAATCATCATCACAACCAGTATATACGATAATATTCGGGTTGTCAAGAAGGAGCTGAAAAAATGAGAGTAAATCAGAACATTCGAGATGCAGCGAAGCACAACGGAGTGAAACTGTGGCAGATTGCTTCCCATCTGGGTATCAGCGAGCCGACGATCACCCGCTGGCTGCGGACACCGCTGCCCCCTGAGAAGGAAAAGAAGATCATGGATGCCATAGAGGAAATCGCAAAGGAGGTGTCCTAATGCCCGATGTTGTGACCGTCCGCGAGGCGGTGCAGCGGGCAAAGGCGGACGGCTTTCCTATTTCGGAGTACACCTTGCGCCAATGGATCAGGGCCGGGGTGATCCCTGTGAGAAAGGCCGGGCCGAAGTACCTGCTGTACTATCCTAACCTGGTACGGTACCTTCGGTGCGAGGACGGCGCGGACAATAAGCCCGCCACGGTGGCGGCGGTTCATGGGATCCGCCGGATCAATCTGTGAGGTGGCGGCTATGAAGGTATATAAATCCCTGAGATACGGGAAAGAAAACGCGATCCCCTCCAAGGTGTTAGCCCAGGCGCTGGGCTTTCAGACTGTCCGGGAGCTGCAAAAGCAGATCGAGCGGGAGCGTGCAGCGGGTGCGGTGATCCTGTCTGATTCCCATGGTGGCGGGTATTACTTATCCGACGACCCGGAGGAGCTGCGCCGCTTTACACGGACTTTAGAGGCCAGGGCAAGGAATACGCTAAAGGCTGCGGAATCCGCCCAGCGGGCGCTGGACGCTGCCACGGGCCAGGAAAGAATGGCGGGCTGGTTCGACGATGAAGACAGCCACCACATAGAAAAAGCCGCCCCCGGAGCTGGTACCTCCGAAAGCGGCAATGCCAATAATGACGGTGATATTGTATCACAGAAACGGAGCGCACGCAATGAGGAAAATCAGAATTAAGCACCTGAAGCTGGAGAATTTCAAGTGCCACTGATACCTGGAGCTGGATCTGGAGGGGCGCAACGCTTCCATTTACGGCGATAATGCCACTGGTAAGACCAGCGTATACGACGCTCTGACCTGGCTGCTGTTCGGAAAGGACAGCGCAGGCAACGGCGAAAAGAATATTGACGTCAAGCCCCTGGACAGCACCGGCGCCGTGGCGGATAGTGACGCCATCACTTCTGTCGAAGCGGCCCTCCAGGTGGCGGGCGAGGTGATCACCCTGAAGCGTACATATCGGGAGGTCTGGAGCACGAAGCGCGGCAGCACCAAAGAGACCTACGACGGCAATACCAGCGAGTATTTTGTGGATGGCGTCCCCTGTAAAAAGTACGCCTTTGACGATAAGATCAAGGCCCTGGTACCGGAGGACGTGTTCCGGCTGTTGACCTCTGTGGGATATTTCCCGGATGTGCTGCCCTGGCAGAAGCGCCGGGCCGTACTGTTCGATATGACCGGTACCCTGACCGATCGGGAGATCATGGCGAAGGATCCTACCTTTGCGCCGCTGCTGGAGGGAATGGGAAAACTGACCCTGGAGGACTACAAGAAGAAACTGACGTCGGAGAAAAAGGGTTTTACCGGCGTCAAGAATGAGACCCCCGCTCGGCTGAATGAGTGCCAGAAAACCGTCCGCGATCTGACCGGGCTGGACTTTGCGGCGGCGAAGGCCGAAGCCGCCACCCTGGAGGAGCAGCGCGGCCAGCTTTCCGCACAGCTGATCGCCCTGGAACATAACGGCGCAGTCGATGCGAAGCGGCTGGAGATCCGGGAGGCCCAGCTGGAACTGGACAAGCTGACCGCAGAAAACAACGCCTTCCGGGCGCAGCAGACAGCCGGTGCAGTAAATGTGGGTGATCTGCGGCGTCAGTTAGAGGGAGAAAAGAGCCGCCTATCCGCCACCCAGACGCTGCTGGAGGGTGCCCGGCGCAGCATTGCCGGTCACGATCGCAGTATTGAAGAATCCCGCAGTCACTGGATCACCGTCAACGGCGAAGCCTTCACCGGTGGCACCTGCCCCACCTGCGGCCAGACTTTGCCCTTTGAGCAGCTGAAAGCCGCCACTGAAACCTTTGAAGCCCAGAAGAGGCAGCGGCTGAAGGAAATCGAAGACAACGCCGCTATGCAGAAAGAGTCTAGGGCCGCCGCAGAGTCCAGGATCCAGAGCCTGCAAGCTGAGATCACCGACCGGGAAAACCGGATCAAAGAGCTGGAGAGCCAGATCCAGGCGGCAAACGCTGCCAGGGTAACGCCGGTGGACATGGAAGGCTATGCAGACCAGGCCGCCACGATCCGGGCACGGATCCAGCGGCTGGAAGGCGACCTTCAGGCCATGAACAAAGACGCCGCCCAGGTCAAGGCGGGCCTGCGCTCTGAATTGGAAACCATCGAGGCCCAGATTAAGCACGCCCAGGAGGTTATCGCAAAGGAAGGCGTTTTGCAGTATGCCCGGCAGCGGATCGAGGAGATCCAGACCGACGCCAACAACGCAGCCGCTGCCCTGGAGGCTATCGAGCAGATGCTGTATCTGATCGAGGAGTACGCCCGCCACAAGGCCCGCTTCGTGGAGGAAGGCGTCAACAGTCTGTTCCGCGTTGCCCGGTTCCGGCTGTTTCGTGAGCAGGCAAACGGCGGCCTGGAGGAGCGCTGCGACGTTGTTTGTGGCGGCGTCCCTTATCTGGGTCTGAACAATGGCGCAAAGATCAACGTGGGTATTGATATTATCAATACGCTTTCCCGCCACTTCGGCGTGGCTGTTCCGCTGTTTGTGGACAATGCGGAAAGTGTGACCCGTTTGGAGTATGCCGACACGCAGGTGATCCGGCTGGTGGTGTCAGAATCTGACACCGGAAAGTTGAGGTGTGAATATGAAAATTAAAGACCGGGCCAAGCCCAAGACCCCGCCCGTAGAGCCTGGCGTCTATATTGCGATCTGCATCGGCGTGGTAGATCTGGGTGAACAGTATTCGGAGAAATTCAAGAATTACGCCAACAAGGTCAAATTTATCTGGGAATTGGCGGGCGAGACGATCGAGGTTGACGGTGAGCAGAAGCCCCGGCAGCTGTCGAAAGAGTTCACCTTCTCCATTTCCAAAAAGGGGAGCCTGCGGGCCTTCCTGGGATCCTGGAATGGCAAAGAGTACGGCGACGAGGAGTTCGGAGAGGTAGATCTGTTTGACCAGATCGGCAAGGCTTGCCAGCTTCAGGTGGTGCTCAATGAGACCGGCGAATACGCCAACGTGGCAAACTTGATGCCTTTGCCCCGCGGGGTGGCGGCTCCCGCCACCAATACGAAGCCGATCCGCTGGGACATGGAGAGTTGGGACGACGCAGCATTCGGCGAGCTGCCCGAATGGATCCAGGAGCAGATCAAGAAGTCCACGCAGTACCAGAAGGAACACGCCCCGGCGGACAGTATCCAGGTCACAGCACCTTCAGCAGCTGCCCCGGTCCAGGGTAACGCCGGAACAGGAGGTGCCCCGTTTTGAGATTTATGTCTTTGGCAAGTTCCTCCCATGGCAATGCCTACATAATCAGCGACAAGGAAACCCGCATTCTTTTGGAGTGCGGGCTATCCCGTAAAAAGCTCCAGACGTTGGCAGGCTTTATGCTTTCCGCCTTTTCGGCCTGCCTGGTGAGCCACGAACATAAAGACCATAGCGGGTGCGTGGCGGATCTGATCGCCGCCGGTATCCCCGTCTATATGAGCCAGGGAACAGCGGACGCGCTGGAGCTGGAGACCGTAGCGGCGATCCGGCACGGGGAGCAGTTCACGGTGGGCAGCATCGACATTGTGCCGTTTACGACCTTCCACGACGCAGCGGAGCCGCTGGGCTTTCTGTTCAAGAGCCGGGCCGACGGGGACGTGCTGGCCTTTGCAACGGACACGGTAAACCTGGCCTATCGGTTCCCGGGCGTCAATATTCTGGCGATCGAGGCAAACTATGACCAGGACATTCTGGCCCGATCGGAGCGGATCCCGGAGAAGACCCGCCACCGGATCACAAACAGCCACATGGAGATCGGCACCCTGTGCCGGTATCTGCGCGGCCTGGATCTGACAGAGTGCCGGGAGGTCTATCTGTTGCACCTGTCCGACGCCATGAGCCACGAGGGGCGCTTTATCAATCAGGTGCGCCGGTGCATGCCCGCAGGCGTCCAGGTGGCGGCCTGTCCGAAGTAAAGGAGGTGGCGGCGTGGCAGATCGCCGGATGTTTCACAAAAACGTCGTAGAAAGCGACGCCTTCCTGGATATGCCCACATCGGCGCAGGCCCTTTATTTCCATATCGGTATGTACGCAGACGACGATGGCTTTGTAAATGGCCCCCGGCGGATCGCACGGCTGATCGGCGCAAGTAACGAGGACTTGCAGCTACTGATTGATAACCGGTTTCTGCTGGCTTTTCCGAACGGCGTGGTCGTTATCAAGCATTGGAGAATGGCGAACAGCCTGAAGAATGACCGGGCGAAGATGCCGCAATACCCCGAACTGGCTGCTGGGATCTACATCAAGGAAAACCGTTCCTATACGGATCACCCAGCCGAAGGTGCTGTTTCTCTGCTGGAGCATAAACAGCGGTACATGGAATCCAGACGGAATCCGAATGGAATCCCAAGTGAAGGGAAGGGAACGGAAGGGAATAGAACCGAAGGGAACAGAGCCGAAGCTGAAGCCGGTGGATTCCAAGCCGGGGGAGACTATTCCACAGAGTTGTCCACACCGGAAGATGTTGCGGCGGCAGCGGCAGACAGAAAGCTAAAAATATTCCGGGGAGAGCTTGGCAAGGGCGTGGTATTCTTATCAGATGCCCAGATAGCCGATCTTTTGGAAAAGCTGGATCTGGATCTGTTCGACCACTACGTGGATAAGCTGGCAAATTTCATAATCAAGAATGACGCCAAGGTAAAAAATCACTATGAGACCATCCAGAAGTGGTGGCGGGAAGATAGTGAAATAGGAGGTTGACAAGGAATGGTAGACGCAAGAATCCGCGCCTGGCTGGAGAAGCTGGAGGAGCGGGCAAAACAGAGCAGCAAGGAACACAGCAGCCCGGAGGTGGTCACCGGCTACTATGCGGCGGACAAGGTCATGGGTATCTGGAAGATCAGCAACGGGCGCACCTGGTGGGACGATCCTGTGCTGGTTCGGGAGTTCCACGAATACGCCGACGGCACCGTACACGCCGGTTACTACGTTGAGGGCGTCCAGACCTTCAGCCGCCAAGAGGTCGAGGATTCCGGCCTTCGGCCGATCAGACCGGCGGACCTGGGCGATCTGCTGCCCGTGTCCAGAGTGGTCTATACGGATCACAGACGGCGGGACAACAGGGGCCGTGCCGTGCGTGCCACCTATGACCTGCGGGAGGTGGCGGGGTGATTGGACAGAGAAGGCGAGGGCGTCATGCTCCCAGGGGCTGCGAATGATCGGCGCGTCCAGGGCCTGCCCCTGACCGTGAAGCTGCTGGAGAAGTACCGGCTGCTGCAAGAGTGCGCCCACCACCCGGCGCCGGACAGTCCGCGATTGTGTGACTGTGATCCGTGCGCGATCCTGGAGAACCTACGGTGCAGCAGATGCAGCACGGCGGACGTGATCGAGAAGATCGACCTAGCCCTGAAGGCCGCCCAGGTGGCGGCGGACGCTGGAGGCTATGGCTACAAGGTCGAGGCTTTCACCAGACACTACATCCAGGGAGAAACCTATGAGGATATAGCCGACGCCATGAACTGCGGGAGGAACAGCCCGGCCAGGTGGTGCAAGGAAATCATGGAGGAAATGGCGATCAGATTGTTCGGCGTCAACGGGATCGCCTGGTAGTGCTGCGGGATCTGCCGTGAAACACAGGGGAAAATACAGCGCCTTCGGCCGATCAGATCACGACCGGCGGAACAACTAAACAATGGAGCCAGGCACCGGACAACAGGGCAACCCCGCCCGCCGACGCCTGGCTTTCTTCGCTTCTGATGCTGGAACATATAGCCACGGACGACCCGCTGGGAGGCTGTCCGGGGGCTTGTGGCGGGGATTGCCAGGGGCTGACCGTGCGACCGGCAGCGGCCCAGGGTGCGGGGGTGTCGAGAAAGTTTTGCTTTCCTCTGGATTAGTCGCGGCCCTCTTTTCCGTGGAGAAAAAATCCCCACAAGAAAAATTCGGGGGCTGCCCGCTGTGGGCAGCTCCCGATCGTCGGTTATTCGCTTGTGGCGGGGGTGTTATCCCGCTCCATGGTCTCCAGGATCGCGCGGTTGATAAAGGCGTTCAGGCTTTCCCCGCGGCTCTCGGCGTGTGCCTTCGCCACGTCTTTCTGGCCTTTGGGCATTGTAAGATTCACCCGATCCAGCTTTTCAGCGATCCACTTGTTCCTGTATTCAGAATTGCCTGCCATTTGCACTGCCTCCCTTTTGTTCAGATTGTGGGGGTGGCCGAAAAACCGCGTCACCTTTTCCACCGTAGCATCATTATAGCACATAAATCAATATTGCGCAATACATAAGATGCACGAAATATTACGCAATATATTGTGCAATATCCTATATTGATATATTGCGCAATATATGGTAATATATAGATACAAAGAGAGGGGACAACAGAGGGAGCCGCCCGGTAAGTCACCCCCGTAACAATGACTACAACAGAGGCAGCAATCAAATCTTTACTATCGGAGGTAAACACAATGAGCATGATCGAAATGGAATCCAAGGTTAACGAACTGCGGGAACTGAAGCGCCTGGCCGACGAGCTGGCCGGTGAGATCTCCGCCCTGGAGGACGAGCTGAAGGCCCACATGACCGCCACCGGCGCCGATGAACTCCACGGCCCCAGCTTCAAGATCACCTGGAAGCCCGTCACCAGTAGCCGCCTGGACAGCAAGGCCCTGAAGCTGCGGCCCCCACAATCTGGGAGCAGTTCACCAAGACCACCACTTCCCGCCGCTTCGTTGTGGCATAAGAAAAGCCCCTTGCATCAGCCCGCCAAGACTGAGATGCAAAGAGCCTAACACAACCCACAAGGGGAAGCCCCTATATTATAGGGCAACTTCCCCTAACCTGTCAAGAATTTAAGGAGGAAATAAAATGATTGAAA
>JAFSEW010000010.1 GCA_017435525.1 Oscillospiraceae bacterium
ACCTGCTATAATACCCTTATTATGCAGGTTCAGGGGGCCATTGTTTATGAGTAATCAACCGAAAAAAGCGCCATGTAGTATTGCTCTATTGGCCCATGTCGGTACAAGCAGACGAGCACCACACACAAATAACGAATCCCCGGTCCGAAAACCGGGGATTTCTTACGCAGAGGTCTCGTTGCATAGAGGCGATATGATAGATTTAAGATATTGGCAACCTTTAAAAACACTTTTTTGATGATTTGGGCGAGAGATTTGTGCCCGAATTGAGTTGTGATAATTCCGGAATACTTTGTGTATTGCGGGATTTTCACAAGAAAAAGTTGGATGCAAAGATCCGGCCAAATCGCAAAAGGTGCGTTTTTGAGGTGCCCTATTATATTTGCAGGATCAGCTGCCCCTGATCTTCGTCTACGGTAACCGTACTGCCGGGGCGGAGATCGCCTTGCAGCAGCTTGCGGCTTAGCATCGTTTCTACCGTGTGCTGCACATACCGGCGCAGAGGACGGGCACCGAACTCCGGATCGTAAGCCTCTTCCACAATAAATGCTTTGGCTTTCTGCGTCAATTCCACACGGATTTGCTGGGGTGCAAGGCGCTCATTCAGCTTACCGATCAGAAGGTCAATGATCCTGGTCACATCTTCCTTTGTCAGGGGCTTGTAGAACACGATTTCATCCAGACGATTCAGGAATTCCGGACGGAAGGATCGACGCAGCAGGCTGTGAACCTGGGCCTTGGCTGCTTCCTCAATGACACCATCGGTATTGATGCCGCCCAGCAGGTATTCCGATCCAAGGTTGGAGGTCAGAATGATAATGGTATTCTTAAAATCCACCGTTCTGCCCTGAGAATCGGTGATCCGGCCATCATCCAGCACCTGCAGCAGCACATTGAACACATCCGGGTGGGCTTTCTCCACCTCATCGAACAGCACAACCGAGTAGGGCTTGCGGCGCACCGCTTCCGTCAGCTGACCGCCTTCGTCATAGCCCACATAGCCGGGAGGCGCGCCGATCAGCCGGGACACGGAGTATTTTTCCATATACTCCGACATATCGATTCGCACCATATTCTGCTCATCGTCAAACAGCGTCTGGGCAAGGGCTTTTGCCAGCTCCGTTTTGCCCACGCCCGTAGGACCAAGGAACAGGAACGAACCAATGGGTCGGTTGGGGTCCTGAATACCGGCACGGCTTCTCTGAATGGCCTCGGCAACGGCCTGTACTGCTTCATCCTGTCCGATCACCCGTTTATGCAGCGTTTCACCAAGGGTCAGCAGCTTGTCCCGTTCACTCTGCACCAAGCGGGCCACTGGGATGCCCGTCCACCGCTCCACAATCCGGGCAATCTCTTCCTCTGTTACCCGGTCACGGAGCATGGTGGTGTCCTTGCGCTGCTGGGCATTGGCTTCCTCTGCCTGCAATGCCTTTTCAACCTTGGGGAGTTCGCCATACTTCAGTCTGGCTGCTTTTTCCAGATCATAGGTACGTTCTGCACTTTCAATCTGCTGCCGCAGATCTTCCAGCTGCTCCCGCAGCTGCTGAACGCGGTTGATGGCATTCTTTTCATTTTCCCACTGGGCTTTCAGAGCGTTATAGGTATCCCGCTCCTCCGCCAGTTCCTTTTGCAGCTGGGTAAGGCGTGCCTTGGAAAGCTCGTCATCTTCCTTTTTCAGTGCCGCCTCCTCAATTTCCATCTGGATAATCTTCCGGGATACCGCATCCAGTTCCGTAGGGGAAGAATCCATTTCGGTGCGGATCTGGGCGCAGGCTTCGTCCACCAAGTCGATGGCCTTATCCGGCAGGAACCGGTCGGTGATATAGCGGTGAGAAAGGGCAGCCGCAGCGATGATGGCCGCGTCCGTGATCTTCACGCCATGGAACACTTCATAGCGCTCTTTCAGGCCACGCAAAATGGAGATGGTTTCCTCCACAGTCGGCTCATCTACCTGCACCGGCTGGAACCGCCGTTCCAGAGCAGGGTCCTTTTCAATATACTGGCGGTATTCGTCCAAGGTTGTGGCACCGATGCAGTGCAGCTCGCCGCGGGCCAGCATAGGCTTCAGAAGGTTTCCTGCATCCATGCTGCCCTCAGTCTTACCGGCTCCCACGATGGTATGCAGCTCATCAATAAACAGAATAATCTTTCCCTCGGACTGTTTCACTTCGGAAAGAACCGCCTTCAGACGCTCCTCGAATTCGCCCCGGTACTTGGCACCGGCAATCAACGCACCCATATCCAGGGAGAAGATCGTCTTGTCCTGCAGACTCTTGGGCACATCCTTTTTCACGATTCTTTGAGCAAGCCCCTCGGCGATGGCGGTTTTACCAACGCCCGGCTCACCGATTAGAACAGGGTTATTCTTCGTCTTCCGGGACAAAATGCGGATCACATTCCGGATTTCCTCATCCCGGCCGATCACAGGATCCTGCTTCTGTTCCCGCGCCCGTTTCACCAAGTCAGTTCCGTATTTTTCCAGAGCATCGTAAGTACTCTCCGGATTGTCGGTGGTCACGCGCTGACTGCCCCGGATGCCTTGCAGTGCCTGCAATACCCCTTCCTTGGTAACACGGTACGTTTCAAACAGGTTCTTTACACTGCCCTGTGCCGCTTCGATCAAGGCCAGCAGCAGATGCTCCACGGAGATAAAGTCATCCTTCATGCGCTGTGCCTGCTGTTCGGCGGTGCAGAAGGTCGCATCTACAGCGGCACTGATATAGAACCGGTCTGCTTCCCGGCTTCCGGTGACAGTGGGCAGATTTCTCACCTCTGCCTTGGCGGCAGCTTCCAGACTTTCTGCGTTCACGCCCATTTTCCGCAATAGCTGCGGTGTTAATCCGCCATCCTGCTGCAGAAGGGCCAGCAGCAGATGAATCTGTTCCAGCTGTTGATTGGAATGCTGCACAGCGATATTCTGTGCACTCTGGACAGCTTCCAGAGACTTCTGGGTATAGTTATTGAATGTCATATAGCCATCCTTCCTTTCGTTTTAGCACTCCCTCTTGTAGAGTGCTAATCTATTTGCCATCACTATACTCCATTCTTCCCAAAAGTCAAGCGCCCAAAATAAAAGGTAATAAAATGTTTACATTCTCTTGAAATCAGCTCGCGTCCAGCATGCCCAGTTCCGGCAAAAAAGCGGCTGCAAAATAGACGCCCATCTGTATACGGAAAATATCGCATTGGTGAAAGCACGTAACCCCACACTTTCTGTGAATACATCGGTTTTTCTATCGACGAAAGCTCGCTTTCATGGTATAATGGTCAAAATTGTC
>JAFSEW010000011.1 GCA_017435525.1 Oscillospiraceae bacterium
ATCCCTCTGTCATTCTGAGCGAGCGCAGCGAGTCGAAGAATCCGTACCCTGCAGGGGCGTGTTACATTCTTGTCTCCGAACAAGAAAGTAACCAAAGAAGTCGGCTCAAGAGGGGGCGTTAGAGTCGGCGTTGCAGTGGAAACTTGCAAGCGTTTGGAAAATTCGCGCCGCCAAATACACCCCCCTCTTGAGAATCTCCCCCCGTGGCAGAAAATCGAACCACGCAAAATTCTAAAGACAGGTACGGGTGACGCGCTGGCTGGTAAGGAATGTAGGGGAGCGTGGTGCGACCCGCAGCGAATCTGAAATAATTATGCTTGCCGGGGGCAAGCATACCACAGCGGAGTCGAAACATCCGCATCTTTGAATTGTCCATTCTCCATTGTCAATTGTCAATTCCATCGCCCTACCCTCTTTTTCAGAAAGCAAAAAGAAATCCCCGCGCAGAAACAATCTGCGCGGGGTTATTTCATGCTTGATAGAACTTTACGCTCCAGATCACCGACAGGGCGATTCCGATGAACAGGAAAACAAGTCCTGACACCAGAATACAGCGCTCACCACGGGGCTTGGCCTCTTTCAGTTTCCGGGCGCGGTAGTCGGCATACACCTCATGCTTGGTTCTGCCCATAGGAATGAACGCCAGCACCACATTTCTCATAACAAATCCAATGCCGATCAGCGCGCCTTCGCCGCTGACATACAGCATGCCCGCCAGGAGGGACATGAGGATGCCGGGCACGAAGAACGCATCGGACAGGATCTGCAGATTCACCGCCGCGCGGTCTGTGAAGAAGCCTTTGGCCCAAATCACCAGAAAGGCGATCAGCGCCTCAATGCCGAAGCAAATGGCATATTTGTATCGCTGTTTCACTGCAATTAACCGTCCTGCTTCACCATCTGCTTATACTTTGCCTCTTCTGCATTGTTGCAGTGCACGAAGTGGCCGGGGGTGATCTCCCGGAAGGAGGGCAGATCCACGGAGTAATCGTGCTCGGCAATGGGATTGTAGTGGATTCTGGTGCGCTGCTTCTCATAAATGGGGTCGGGCAGCGGGATCGCGGACAGCAGAGATCTGGTATACGGATGCATGGGATTCTTGAACAGCTCATCGGAGTCAGCCAGCTCCACCATCTTGCCGAAGTACATAACGCCGATACGGTCGGAGAAGTACTTAACAACAGACAGGTCGTGGGCGATGAACATAATGGTCAGGCCCAGGCGCTCCCGGAGGTCATTGAGCAGGTTGATAACCTGTGCCTGAATGGACACGTCCAGCGCGGAGATAGGCTCGTCGGCGATGATCATCTCAGGCTGCATGATAACCGCTCTGGCGATGCCGATACGCTGACGCTGGCCGCCGGAGAACTCATGGGGATAGCGGTCGGCATGCTCCCGAACCAGACCAACCATCTCCAGAATCTCGTAGACCTTCTCGTTGATATACGCCTGATCGGTGATACCCTGGATTACCAGACCCTCGGCGATAATATCGCGGACGGTCATACGGGGGTCCAGAGAAGCAATGGGGTCCTGGAAGATCATCTGGATCTGAGTGATCAGCTTGCTCTTCTTGGCCACCTTGCAGCGGTTTTCGTATTCCTTCTTCAGGGACTTCAGCTTTTCGTCGTTACCCTCGGCGGCACGGAACTTAGGCGCGTACTCCTCCTCCAGAGCCTTCAGCAGGGTCTGCACATACTGCTTGTCCACTTCCTTGCTGCTGGACTTGGCGTCCTTGATCAGGGTGCGGTTCTTGTCCACGATCTCGCCCAGCTCAGTGTTGATCTTCTTGATCTGTTCCTGAATCTGGGACTTTCTCACGGCGTCCACATTCTTTTCAGCCCGGAGTGCCTTGATCTTCTTGGAAGCGTCATTGCGGGCAGCGGAGATGGCATCCTGATAGGAGCGGATACCGGCACCGATTCTCTGGCCCTTGAAATACACATTGCCGGAGGTAATGTCATACAGCTTGATGATGGAGCGGCCGGTGGTGGTCTTGCCGCAGCCGGACTCGCCAACCAGACCGAAGGATTCGCCCTTCTTGATCTCAAAGCTCACATCGTCCACAGCCTTCAGGTCCTTGCGGCCCAGACGGAAATACTGGCAGAGGTGGTCTACTTTCAGCAGGACTTCAGAATTATTCGCCATGGTTGCCACCTCTTTCCTTCATTCTGCGGATACGCTCGGTGATAATCTTGGGGATCTCCACCTTGGGTGCGTTGGGATGGAGCAGCCAGGTTGCCGCGTAGTGGGTGGGAGAAACCTCGTACATGGGGGGCTGCATCTCGAAATCGATCTCCATGGCGTACTTGTTACGCTCTGCAAAAGCGTCGCCAACGGGAGGATAGATCATATTGGGGGGCGTGCCGGGGATTGCGTCCAGCTTCTCATTGGTATCCAGGTCGGGCATGGAGGACAGCAGGGCCCAGGTGTAGGGATGCTGGGGATTGTAGAACACTTCCTCAGCGGTGCCGTATTCCACGATCTTGCCTGCGTACATCACGGCGATTCTGTCGGCCATGTTAGCCACAACGCCCAGGTCATGGGTGATGAAGATGATGGACAGGTTGTGCTCCCGCTTCAGCCGGTTGATCAGCTCCAGGATCTGGGCCTGGATGGTCACGTCCAGAGCGGTGGTGGGCTCGTCGCAGATCAGGATATCGGGGTTGGCGGACAGGGCGATAGCGATAACGATACGCTGACGCATACCGCCGGAGAACTCGAAGGGATACTGGCGGTAACGCATTCTGGCTTCGGGGATACCCACTTCCTCCATCAGCTTGATAGCCTTTTCCTTGGCGATCCGCTTGGTGAGGGTGTAGACGATCTGGGAAGCCTTTTCCTTCAGATAGTCGATGATCTCCACGCAGCGCTTTTCGGCGTCGAAGCTGTCAGCGGCAGCCACATCCGCCTGGAACTTGTTCATCACACGGGCCAGAACAGACACGATAGACGCGATCTGCTTCTCAGGCTCCACGATGGACTTGGGAATAACCTTCCAGTCCACCTTCTTGCCCTTGGCCAGGAGTTTTTCTCTCTGGGCGGTCTGGCGGGCGAAGCGGGCTTCTTCCTTGGGATTGTTCTTCATGTAGAAGAAGTACTTCTCCACTTCTCTTGCGGCAGCGCCGCCGAAGGTGTAGGCCACATTGTCCTTGACAATGGCCAGGGGATCGATGGCAGCCAGCACGCTCTCATTGACCCGCTTGCAGGTAGCTTCCGCGTCCTTTTCGGTGAAGTTGCCAGCCTTGAAGAAGGAAATGGCATTTTCCAGAGCGCCGATGGCAGCCTTCTTGTTTGCCAGGGTCTTGGCGAAGGAATACTCCACAGCCATCTTCACCAGCACCAGGAAGGAATCCAGGAAGTCCTCGTTCAGGAACTTACCGGCCACTTCGTTTGCTTCGTCGGCAGACATACGGCTCATGTCGGTGTTGGGGTTCTTATACACATAGTAGCCGATGCGGAAGAAGTTGTACTGGGGCTGCTCCAGCATTTCCTGGGCAGTCTTTTTCAGCGCTTCCAGAGCCGCAACGGTCTCGGCGGAAGCGTCCTTCTTGGCGGCAGTGGAGCTGACCAGCTTCTTGGCAACATCCACCACGCCCACCTTGGCACGCTCGGCACGGATGGCAGCATCCACAGCGGCGGCATGGGTCTTCAGAGCCTCGGTGTAGTTGGCGGTAAAGTAGTGGTCATTGATATCCTTCAGGCTGCGCTTAATGAGGCCCAGCATGGACACAGCGTCCACCTTCTGGTTCTTCTCGGTAAGGAACAGCAGGTCTTCGATCACGGCAATCATTTCTTCCGCCGCGGTGCGGGCTGCGTTGTAGCTGTTTTCCAGCTTGATGGCCTGAATGTTGAAACTGTCGAAGGTCTTGATATACTTGTCCACATCTGCGGCAGAGGCGCCGGGATTCTCAGCCAGGGCCTTCTTGATCATGTCAGACAGCAGAGCCAGGGTCTTGTTGAAGGTGACGCGGCCTTCCTTGCGGTTTGCCTTGTTCTTCAGCAGCATAGCCTCGGTGATCTGCTTACCGATGCGCATGATGGGGTTCAGGGAGGACAGGGGGTCCTGGAAAATCATGGCGATCTTGTCGCCCCGGAGCTTGTGCATTTCCTCTTCGGGAATCCGGGTCAGGTCCTGGCCGTCGTAGAGGATCTCGCCGCCCTCGTAGATGGAGTTACCGGCGGAGATACCCATAATGGCCTTGGAAGTAACGGACTTACCGGAGCCGGACTCGCCCACGATGGCCAGAGTCTCGCCCTTGTAAAGGTCAAAGGAAATGTTGCGCACTGCCTGCACCTTACCGGCGTCCGTGCGGAAGGAGACCTTCAGATCATTTACAGATAATTTAATTTCTTTATTCATGCATTAATCCTCCGTGCCTCTCAGAGACGGGTTAAAGGCATCCCGCAGGCCGTTGCCGAACAGGTTAAAGCTGAGCATCAGAAGAACCAGGAACATGCAGGGGAACAGGGCCACATAGCCTGCGTTGGCTGTGATGGACCGCTGACCTGCGGCGATCAGGGTACCGACACTGGTAATCATGCCGGCTTCCAGATTGATGATGCCCAGGTAGGAGAAGCTGGTCTCCGTGTAGATCATGGAAGGAATGACCAGGGCAACGCTGGTGACGATGGTACCCAGGCCGTTGGGGAAAATGTGCTTGAACATGATTCTGCTGTCCCGTGCGCCCAGGGTTCTGGCAGCCAGAACATATTCCTGATTCTTAAAGCGGTAGAACTGCATACGGGTTCTGCCTGCCATGCTGATCCAGCCTGTGGCAAAGAACGCGATTAGCAGCACCAGCACCTGGCTGGCGGAGCCCATGTGGTACTTCAGCAGGGTAATCACGATGATCGTGGGAACAGCGCCCAGGATCTCGGCGAAACGCTCCATGAACAGGTCGATCTTGCCGCCGTAGTAGCCGGAGATGGAGCCCCAGATCACGCCAACGATGAAGTTGACCGCAGCCACAACGATGGAGAAGATAAAGGAGAACCGTGCGCCGTAAGCCAGGCATGCAAAGATATCCTTACCGGTCTCGGTGGTGCCGAAGATAAAGTTGGGCTCTTCGATGCCGTCCTTCAGCACCTGGCTGTGCTGGTAGGTGTAGTACTCGTAGTACTCAGCGCGGATCTCGATACCGCCGTCCACCTTACGGCCGTAGACATAGTGGTAATTCTTGCCCTTTTCCTCTACGCCCTCCTCACCTTCGATACGCAGGGAGTTGTAGGGGGCGATCAGGCTGCTTTCCTGGCCCACTTCGTACTTCCAGTAGTTGGGCTGGATGTTGCCATCCTTGTCCAGCTTGGGGCGGATCACGGAGGCCTTGGGATTTTCCATCTTATAGTAGATGTTGGCGTCGTACTTGTTCTTTTCCAGAGTGGGGCGCTCCTTCACCTTCACAACGGGGTAGAGCACCTGGCGGCCTGTCTCGTTCTGATAACGCTGGATATCGTCGAACTCTTCCTGGGAAATGACCTTGTACTTACCGAAGCCCACGCCGTAGTAAGTATCGTAGCGGTAGGTGTAGGTCTTGCCCTCATCGGTTTCGGAGAGGGTGTACTCGCCGTTTTTAATAACTTCTCTGCCGGTTTCCTGGGCCAGAGCCAGGTCCTTCAGATAGCCCACATTGTTGGTGCTCTTTACCCGGCAGCCGTCCCAGAAGTCGATGTTCTTGCCGTCCAGAGCGGGCAGCTTGGGGGTGACATAGGCGTAGGACATATCGTAGTAGGCGGGGGTAAAGGGGGTGAAGAAGGGGGCAAAGATGGCGAACAGCACCAGAATGGAAATGACAATGCCGCCAACCACAGCGCCCTTGTTTTTGCTGAAGCGCTTGAAGGCACCCTGGAAGTAGCTCACAGGCTTGGTTTCAAATTTGCTGTCGTGCAAAAGATCGTTTCTGGTAGCAAACTGAAACTTTTCTACGGGAATATTATTATAATTATTTTCCATAATCATTTTGCTCCCATTCTAATTCTCGGATCGATGAAGCCGTAGCTGATATCGATAACGATACCGGCGGTCAGGCTCACCAGGGTGTAGAAACCGGACAGCAGCATAAAGAAATCGTAATCCTGGAAGGTAATGGAGTTCAGGTACAGTCCGCCCACGCCGTTGATGGCGAACATCTTCTCAATGATCAGAGAGCCGGACAGCACGGAAATGAACTCAGACAGGATGGAGGGGAAGATAACCACCATGGAGTTACGCATAGCATGGCGGTAGATGGCCTGGCGCTTGGTCAGGCCCTTGGTTCTGGCCAGCAGCATGAACTCGCCGGTGAGCACCTCGGACAGCTCCGCACGGGTATACCGGGCGTAGCCTGCAATGGAGCCCAGGCACAGGGCGAACACCGCGGGAAGCATGGAATGGAACACTTCCTTGGTGAAGTAATCGTTACTGGTTGACATGGTCAGGGGGAACCAGCCCAGCTTGAAGCACAGCACATACTGAAGCAGCAGCGCCAGAACCACGGAAGGAACGGAGATCAGCAGAATGATGAAAATGTTGATCAACTGGTCCTGCCACTTGTTCTTCTTCAGGGCAGCCAAAATACCCAGACCGAGGCCGATGGGCACGCCGATCAGGGTGGAATAGATGTTAATCAGGATCGTGGGGGGCAGATGGTTGACGAATACCTTCCAGATATTCATGTTCAGGTACTCACCGTAGGTGGTGGCGATACCGAAGTCGCCCTGGGTCACGATGCGTTTGATATAGGTGATAAACTGCTGGAAGATGGGCACACGGTCATACGTCCAGACGCCGTTGGAACCTTCTTTGATGTTGGTAATCCAACCGCGGCCTTCCAGAGTCTTCATAATGATTTCGGGGTCCTGGCCGGGAAGCGCGTTGGTGGGGATAGGCAGAAGCTTGATCAGCACAAAGCACATCGTAAAGATGATGAGGAATGTGAAGAGCATCAAGCCCAAACGCTTCGACACATATTTAAACATATACATAGGTTTTTCTCCTCTGTCTTGTTATTAGCCAATTCATAGTGTTCGAGCCAAAGATAGCAGCCGTCTGCAAGGCTCATAGGCGCAGGCAAGCTGCACAAACGCCAAAACCGGCGGAAATAACGATCTGTTTCTTATCCAAACATAGCATCAACAGCTAGTATGGAATCTGCGGGGGGCTGTTATGCGCGGGAAAATGGGGAATGCTTCCGAAAAGCTTGCCGTTCCGAGGCCCGAAGCGACGCGAAAATCTGCTTTCAATCTGCGGTTTTTTGCCGTAGTTCCCGGAAAAACGCAGGATTTTCCGGGCGAAGATTGCCGCGCCCCTGCGGGGCTCGCAATGACAGGGTGTTTCCGGCTTGCGCAGCGGGACCATAGGGAATTCCCGGGGGTTTGCCGGGAAACGGGGACATAAATGGCAAACTAGCGGTGAGCACAGTGGCTCACCGCCGTTTGCTATTCGTTTAGTTCACAGGTTCAGTCAACCGGGAAGCCCAATTATTCGGACTTCATGTACTCAGCGGACAGATCGTTGCCGTTGGCAGCGACGAACTCAGCCCACTCAGCATCAGTGTAGTTGACCTCGATGTATCTCATACCGCCGAAGCCCATGAAGGTGTGCTCGTCTTCGGAGAAGTAGGAGAACTTAGCGCCCAGGAAGGAACCGCCGCCGTCAGCGATCAGCATAACAGAGCGGGACTCCTTGATGGTCAGCTCTTCCAGAGCGGACAGGATCATCAGACGGGCCTCAACGGGAGCGTAACCTGCGCCCCAGTTGTAGGTCTGCTCCTGACCCTCGGACTCTGCCAGACCGTTCAGGCAGAAGAACCAGTTCTGCACGCTCATGGTGATGGTCTCACCGGCACCGGCGTAGTCACCGGCGGGCATGGTCAGGGTCATGGGGATAACGGAGGTATCCCAGTACATGTGGTAGTTCAGGTCATCTTCGGGGTTGACGAATGCGCCCACGATGTCGAAGGGGTTGAAAGCGTTGCCGGAGAAGCCATAGCCGAAGCCGATCTGGGTAGCGCCGGTACGGAAAGCCTCAGCCCACTGTGCGCCGGCGGAAGCGTCGAACACGACCTTGATCTTGCCTTCCAGAGCGGTGCCTGCGGTCAGGTCGTTCAGGATCTGCTGCAGGTAGTCAGCGCGGAAACGCTGCTTGTCGGTGTCGGAGGAGGAGCCGTAAATCAGGGTGATGTCCTTGGCAGCGTCGTAGCCGTACTCCTCGGGGTTAGCCAGCAGGATGTCGATGGCAGCCTGCATCTTTTCCTTAGCCAGGGTGGGGTTGTAGCCGGTCAGGGAGTCGTATGCGTCCTCGGTGGACAGGCCGGACAGATCGCCGCCGGACCAGTTGCCGTCAGCGCCCTGCGTGAAGCCGTAAGCCCGCAGGATGCCTTCCTTGGCGATGGTGGTGTTACGGTACTGACCGCCGTCTTCCAGGTCGGGGGAGTTCTCGATGTCGTAGTAGTAAGCCACGTTCAGCAGGCCGAAGCAGGGAACTGCGGAGCCGGGCCAGATCTTCTCAACGATATCGCTTCTGTTCAGAGCCAGGTTGAAAGCGTGACGGAACTCCTGGATAGCCAGGATGCCGTTGTTGTTCTCGCTGTTCTTCAGCACGTTCAGGTCGGAGAACAGCTGCATGCCGAAGGTGCCGGTGGAGGTGGAGGTGAAGTAAACGTACTTGGAGTCCAGGTAGTCGGCGACGTTCTCAGTCTGCAGAGTAGCATCGTCGTAGGAGCCGTTCAGGAAGCCCATCCACTTGGTGGAGAACTCTTCGACCTTACGGGTGTTGATAGCGGTGATGTTGTACTGGTTCTTGTACTGCTCCAGGTTCCAGCCGTACCAGTTCTCGTTCTTGACCAGCTTGAAGTGAGAACCGGCTTCGAACTCGGCCAGCTTGTAGGGACCCCAGGAAGCGGTGGTCTCCAGGGAGGAGTTGTAGTTGGAAGTCCACAGGGTAGCGCCGTCAGCGGGAGCGATCTTGCACTGCTCGTACAGGTCCTTCTTGACCACGGGCAGGCTGGAGAAGTAGTAGGGAGCCCAAACAGACAGGCTGCCGTCTTCCTTCAGGAAGGAGTAAGCCTTGTCCAGGCACAGAACGATAGCGTTCTCCTCGGGGATAGCGTAGATACCCACATCTTCCCAAGCGACGTCACGGTTGGTGTTCTCAACATAGACGCAAGCGTCGTAGCCGTTGCCGGGCTCCATGTAAGCGGCGTAGCCGGCGTACAGAGCAGCGCCGGAGATAGCGTCAGCCTCAGCGGAGCCGCTGCCGTCGATGGAGTAAACGGTCTCGTCGGTGATCAGAACGAACTCGGGGCACTCGTTGCCTTCAGCATCGATGTAACCCTCGGTGCCCCACATGGTCCAGATGGGAGCGTAGACTTCCTCACCGGCGTCGATAGCAGCCTGCACGGTAGCATAGCCCTGAGTAGCGATGGACTCATAGGTGCCTTCCTGGTTCTTGAAGAAGTAGGTCTTGGAGTTCTTGATCATCAGGGTGTCGTAGTAGGTGTTAGCGCGGAAGTTCATGAAAGCGGGATCCAGCAGCTGCTGCATGGAGTATTCGAAGTCAGCTGCGGTGATGGCGGAGCCGTCGTCCCACTTCAGGTCGTCACGCAGGGTGATCTTCCAAGCATAGCCGCCTTCGGCCTTCTGCTCGTCGGTGTAGCCCCACTTGGCGTCAACTTCAGAGGTGACGTCTTCCAGCTTGGTAGCTGCGGAGTAGTTGGTGGTGTACGCGCCGGGAACGATAGCGTCCTTGTTGACAGAGCCGTCAGCATTGAACTTCTGGTCGTCTTCGAACTTGTAGTCGTACTCGAAGAAAGCAGAACCGATGTAGTTCATGATCTGGGTGTCGTTGTTGTCAGCGTAGGTGAATTCGTTCCAGTTGCTGGGCATAACGGAAGTGGTGGTGTTATACTCAGCCTGCTTCAGGACGACCTGCTCGACCTCGGGAGCGTCGGTAGGATCAACCTGGGGGTTGGTGGCAGCGGGAGCGTTGGTCTGCTCAGGGGCCTTCTCGCCGCAGCCTGCGAAGATGCTCAGCACCATGGCCAGAGCCAGGGCGATTGCAAGAATCTTCTTCATGTTCTTTTCCTCCTGTTTTTTTACTTTTTTAAGTACCCTCTTTTTTTGTAAAAGGGAAAAACCGGTGCCGACTCCATGCTAAAAAAGCACCTGTCCTCCCTGTGGGGACTTTTTAGAGTATACTGCCCCTACATTGCTTCGGGCGCAGAAACTCTTGCTTTCAATGGTACTACATAAACCCATTTGTGTCAACACAAAACCCCTGATTTACAGGTGTTTTTATGAAACATCCATAAAAACAGAAGCTTTTTTCGCCGGTTTTTATGTAAAACATCTTCTCCGGCTTCAGGGCTGGATAGAAAATATCCATTTTTTTCCGCTTATGCAGGGTTTTTTCCGAAGAAAAATCCACAATTTTCTTTTTTCAGCGGACAATTTTCCACCCACCGCACACACCCTGCCTGTCCACCGGGAAAATATATATTATAATGTAGCACAATCCCTCGTCTTTCTGCTGTCATCCTGCGCAGAGCACTGCAAGTGCGGCTACGAAGGATCCGTCCTCTCCATGCCTTGCCAATTCTCCCCTTTCGTGCTATGATAACCCCACTACGCAACAGGAGGCATCCCCATGCTCTTTTTATTGCTGGCCATATTCAGCAGCACTATGGTTTCCGTCATGATGCGCCTCAGCTCCCACAAAGTATCCGGCAGCTACAGCGTTCTGGCTTTCAATTATCTTTCCTGTTCCCTGCTGGGCGCAGGCTACACCGGCTTTCAGCTGATCCCCCGCTTATCCGGCTTTTCCATGACTTTGGTGCTGGGCCTCATCAGCGGTGTGCTGTACCTGGCGGCGCTGGTGATGTTCCAGTCCAACACCCGCAAGCGGGGCGTGGTGCTCTCCGCCGTCTTTATGAAGCTGGGGCTGCTGGTGCCCATGGCGGCTTCCACGCTGCTGTTCGGGGAATTCCCCACCGCCGTGCAGATCGCGGGCTTCGTCATCGCCCTGGGCGCCATTGTGCTGATCAATTTTGAAAAAGGCAGCGGCAGCTTCGGTTTCGGCCTGATTGTGATGCTGCTGCTCAGCGGCGGTGCCGATGTGATGGCCAAATTCTTCGATGCCTGGTGCCCCCAGTCCCTTTCCGGCCAGTACCTTTTTTATACCTTCTTCTCCGCCTTTGCCCTGTGCATGGGCCTTGTCCTCCGGGGTAAGGAACGCCCCGGCCTGCAAGAGCTGCTCTACGGCACCCTTATAGGCGTTCCCAATTTCTTCTCCGCCAAATTCCTGCTGGCTTCTCTCAATTCCCTGCCGGCTGTTGTGGTGTATCCCAGCTTCAGTGTGGGTACACTGCTGCTGGTGACCCTCACCGGTGTGGCAGTGTTCTATGAGCGCCTGCGCCGCCACCAGTGGGTCGCCCTGGTTGCCATTCTGGCCGCGCTGATTTTGCTGAACATCTAACGATATCCTGTCATTGCCAGGGCGTTTACGCCCGTGGCGATCCGTATTCCTTTTTGGGAGGTAGCTATGTATTCCCGTGCCTATGTGGAAATCACCAATATCTGCAATATGCGCTGCTCCTTCTGCCACGGCCACAGCCGGGAAATGGGGCAAATGACCCCGGAGCAGTTTTCCCATATCCTCCATCAGCTGCAGGGGCAGACGGCGTATGTCTACTATCACCTGATGGGCGAGCCCCTGTCCCACCCGAATTTGCCGGAATTTCTCCGTATGGCCAGGGAGCGGGGCTTCAAATCCGTCATCACCACCAACGGCACCCTGCTGCACAAGGTACTCCCCGCCCTTCTGGAAGCGGGGCTGCACAAGCTGAGCATCTCATTGCACAGCTTTGAGCGCGATGACGAAGAAACCTTCCGCACCTATCTTTCCCGTGTGGCAAACGCCGCCATTGCCGCCGCCGATGCGGGCACCGTGGTGGTGCTGCGGCTGTGGAACAAAGGCTTTGACCGGGGCCGCAACGATCTGGCTCTGGAATTTCTCAAAACCGCCATCCCCGGCCAGTGGAAGGAAAATACCCGTGGCTTCCGCATCCGGGAAAAATTCTATTTAGAATGGGGCGACCGGTTCCAATGGCCGGATCAGAACGCCCCCATTCAGGCTCAGCAGGTGCGCTGCTACGGCATGGTGGATCATTTCGGCATCCTCTGCGACGGCACGGTAGTCCCCTGCTGCCTGGACAGTGACGGTGTCATTGCTCTGGGCAATGTGTTCCGGGAAGAACTTTCCGATATTCTCAATTCCCCCAGAGCCAAAGCCATCGCTTCCGGCTGGCAGCGCCGCACCCCCTCGGAAGACCTCTGCCGCCGCTGCGGCTACGCCCAACGCTTCTCATAACAAAAGCAGCCTGAAACCCAACAGTTTCAGGCTGCTTTCTTGCATAAACACCCTTGTAGGGGAGGCTCTTGAGCCTCCCGCCGACTTCCCGAAAAGAGTTACGGATTCTTCGACGCGCCTTCGGCTTGCTCAGAATGACAGCGGAATGGGGATAGCCCTCAGGTTTTCTCTGTCATTGCGAGGGCCTTTAGGCCCGTGGCAATCCGCATCTCCATTACACGGTGCGATCTTGCTACCCGGTATCGGACGAGCAAGCCCCCGCCCTACATTCTTTAGAAATTGACTTCAGCACCGTTCTCGGTGTAGGTCACCAGTCCCCGGTCGGTCATCAGCTGATTCACGGCTTCAAAGTAAGCTTCCTTGGAAGGATACACCGGCTGGAAGGTATCGATCACATGCTTGGCTCTTGCGCCATTGTCCTTTAGCAGCTCCACTGCCATCAGCAGCTGCGCCTGGGCAGACATAACGCAGGCCATGTAAGGATCTGCGATCTCGTAATCATCGCCATGGCTGGTGCCTGCTGCACCGGCCACATGGGGATGCATGGCGGGCATCACAGCGCTGAGGTCGCCCATATCGGTGGAGCCGCTGCCCCAGCTATCCGTAAACTGCACCTTGTCCTGGCCTGCCACGGCGATCATACATTCCTTGGCAACCTCCTGCAGGGCAGGGGCATTGATCAGGGGTGCGTAGCCGGGACGGTCGGAGATCTCCACTTCCGCGCCCATAGCCAACGCGCCGGCAGCCAGCGCCCGGTTCACCTTCTTGTTGGCGGCGATGATGGAATCCATGGTAGCGCCTCTGACGAAGGTGCTGACGGTAGCCTTGGCGGGGATGATGTTCACGGCGCTGCCGTTGGCTTCCATAATGGGATGCACCCGGATGTGATCGTCATCGGTAAAGGTCTCTCTCAGGCAGTTGATGGCCTGCAGACCCAATGTTGCGGCATACAGAGCGTTGATACCCTTCTGGGGGCTGCCGCCTGCATGGGAAGCCTTGCCCTTATACACCACATCCTTGGCCATGCAGCCGTTGGCACCCTTGCCGCAGGCGAACACGATACCGTCATTGCGGATACCGGTGTGGAACATGAAAGCGATATCGCAGCCATCCATATAGCCCCGGTACATAAATTCCACCTTGCCGCCCAGGTAATGGATGATGCCCTGCCGACGCAGAGAATCCCGGTAGCCGATCTCAATCAGCTCTTCCGCAGGCACAGCCATCAGCCGGATAGAACCGCACAGGCCATCCAGCGCGCCGGGCTCTTTCAAAGCCAGGGCAATACCCACCAGACCTGCGCACTGGGCGTTATGGCCGCAGGCATGGGCGCAGCCGTTCCAGGCCTGCTTGTGGGTGCCTGCCACCAGAGCATCCAGTTCGCCCAGGATCAGGATCTTGGGGCCGGGCTTGCCGGTGTCGATATCGGTGTAGAAGCCGGGAATATCCCCCGCGTAATTCAGGGTGTAGCCGGCATCTTCAAAGATCTTAGCCATGTAAGCGCTGGTGTTCCACTCCTTGAAGCCGGATTCCGGATGGGCCCAGATGTAACGCTCGGTTTCCAGAATTTTCTCGGTGTGCTTGCTCACCATATCCAAATAAGCCTGCTTTTCCATAATTGCCTCCTGTAGTAAATTTGATAAAATCAGTATAGCGATTGCGCTGGAAATTTACAAGTTAAATCCCATGCCGTCTCAGGGGAATTTTCCAAACCCGGCGTCCCAGCAGGATGCCCCCGGCGAAAATTGCCGTGGTAACCAGGGTCAGCACACCCACGCCGGTAGTCAGGGCGGTAACCCCGTAGGCGTCGATGATGATGCCCCCCAGGGCAGTGCCCGCAATGCCTGCCGCGCCGTTGATTACCGCCTGCACCGACATGGCGGTATTGGCCGCCCGGTTATCCACCGTCTGGAGCACAAAATTGGCGCTGATGCCAAAATACAGTCCGCCGCCGATGCCCGTGAGGGTGGAAGCCGCCACCAGCGCCGGGAAGGAAGTAGTCCAGGGATAGATCAGATGCTCCGCCGCCACCAGCAGGCAGGCGATGCTGAGAATCACCCAGTGGGGCGGCTTGCGTTTGGTGCTGCTGAGCCAGAACATGGCCCCGATCTCCACTGCCGCCCGGTAGCCGCTGAGGATGCCCACATAGGCGTTGGGGGCCCCGGCATAGTCCATCAGGTAAGAAAGACACAGATTCACCGTACCCTGGAAGGCGCAGAAGCCCAGGTGCAGCAGCAGGAAAATCAGGAAATAGTAGTTGCCGAACACCAGCGACAGCACCTCTTTGCCGGAGAATTTCTCTTTTTTCGGCACCTGGGCCGCAGCGGTCTCCGCCCCGGGCTTACGCACCAGCCACAGCAGCGGCAGCCCCACCACCGCCATAATCACACAGCAGCTCCAGGTAGGAAGCACCGAGCCCACCACCGCGCTGGACCCCAGGCAGATGATCACGAAGCCCAAAGAACCAAACCGGCGGATCACGCCGTAGCTGACCCCCAGCCGCTCCATCTCCATGCCGTTCCAGGATTCCAGAAACGCCGCCGGTACCCGGGTGCACACCACCATAGCCACCGTCAGCACCATGTACGGCAGCAGCCATCTCACCCCGGCCAGATCCATGGCAGGATACAATAGAAGCAGCGGCAGCATGAGCCCCAGAAACCAGGTAAAGAGCTTTTTCGGGGAGCGGATCTTATCCGCCAGGATGCCCATCAGCGGCAGCACGATCATGGCTGCCAGAATACCCACCGCGGACACATTGCCCAGCTGCCGGGGGCTGAAGCCGATTTCCCGCAGATAGATATTCAGATAATTCCAAAGACCCGTGGATGCGTAGTACAGCGCCTGAATCAGCGCAAAATACCTTATCGCCTGTTTCTTTTCCATAACCCACCTCATCAGGTTTCTCACCGCCCATTATAGCGTCTTCGGCCGGGATTGCAATAAAAACCGCAACGAATTTCTGCCGCGCCCTTAAAGAGAAACGGATTCTTCGACTCCGCTGCGCTCCGCTCAGAATGACAGGGTTTCCGGTACCTCTGTCATCCTGAGCAAGCGCAGCGCGCCGAAGGATCCGTTCCTAAAAAAGAGCATGCCTTCCGGCATGCTCTTTTTTATCAAAGAATCAGTCCCATAAAGCACTGGGCGGCCATGTAAAGGCTCACGGCGCTGAAGAAGGCGGAAGCCTTTGCAGCAGGGCCGGAGGACAGCCGCTCCTGAATGGTAGAAAACAGCCAGGTTGTGACCGTGAAGGTCACGCCGCCAACCAGGGCCAGCTTCAGTGCCTCCATGGGAGAAACCATGGCAGCGGCATAGGGCAGCAGGCCGAAGGTCAGGGCTGCGAACACCGGGATGCAGATGTAGCACCGCTTGGCACCGGGAGCCAGATAATGGTCCAGCACCAGGGCGATCAGTCCCAGCAGCACCAGATTGGGAATGTTTGCCTTGGGCAGGATCACCGCGGGGAAGAATGAGCGCACGGTCACGCAGGCCAGCAGGGCGATTCCCACCACGGCAGCCAGGAAGGTACTCAGCAGATATGTCTTATTCTTCATAACTCAGCCTCCCCAGGAAGTGGCGGCGGATTCGGTATCCGCGCCGGTAACAAAGCTTACCGCGGAATTGACGCAGCGGACAATGGCCTTGGAAGTGACGGTAGCGCCAGTCAGGGCATCCACATCCACGGTGTCACCCTCGGCAGCGGTTTCCGTGCCGGTGGCACCGGAGAAGGCGTCAGCGCCCTGGGTAGCCACAGCAAAGGTGCCGCTGCTGTTCAGGAACTGCTTCAAAAAATCCACATCCGTCAGGGCTTCCCGACCCAGGCCGAAAGTTTCCTGCAAGTCGTCCACCACGATGCCGGTAACCTTACCGTCGTTGTTTACGCCTACCAGCACGGTGATATTGCCGGCGTAGCCATAGCTGACGGTTTCAATGACGAAGCCGCCTTCGCCCTTATGGACGGAGCGGATGGTGGCATCCTCACCGGCGTAGGGCTCCAGGGTAAATTCGGTGCTGCCGGGCAGCAGGGTCTTCAGAAGGCGGATATGATCCTTTTGGGCATTGGCTTTGGTCACACCGGACAGGCCGAAAGCCGCTCCAAACAGCACAGCCGCTGCCAGCACAATGGTCAAAATCGGAAGCAGAACGCTTTTTTTCATACGGCAGCGCCTCCTTTCTTCACACCGAAGCGCCGGGGTGCGGTGTAGCGGTCAATGATCCAGACCACCGCGTTCATCAGCAGAATCGCGTAAGTAACGCCTTCGGGGAACAGGCCGAAGTAGCGGAAAATCACAGTCAGCGCGCCGCAGCCGATGCCGTAGACGATCTGACCCCGTGCGGTGACGGGAGAGGTGGCGTAGTCTGTAGCCATGAAGATGGCGCCCAGCATCACGCCGCCGCTAAGCAGGCTGTAGAGCATCCACTGCACTGCAGAATCGGTCTTGGCAAACACCAGGGTCAGCACAGCCACGGTGCCAAGATATGCCAGAGGAATCCGGGCGGAAATCACCTTCCGGCACACCAGGTAAACGCCGCCCAGCAGCAGGGCCAGGGCAGAGATCTCACCGATGGAGCCGGGGCAGTTGCCCAGGAACATATCCAGCAGGCTCTCTTCCGGCAGTGCGGGCATCACCATGTGATGCAGGGGGGTAGCCTCGGTGACGCCGTCCACGCTGAGGAAGCGCACCATGTACTTGGGGGCAACCAGCATCATAAAGCCTCTGGCAGACAGGGCAGGGTTGAACACATTCTGACCCAGACCGCCGCACAGAGCCTTCACGAAGATGATGGCAAAGGCGCTGCCTGCCACCACCAACCAGTAAGGCACGGTAGCGGGCAGGGTCATAGCCAGCAGCATGCCGGTGACCATGGCGGAGCCGTCAATGACGGTATTGCGGGTTTTGGTTACTTTGCCGTAGAGCCATTCCAGCAGCACACAGGAAGCGATGGCAACCAGGGTCACCACCAGAGAACGCCAGCCGTGCATCCAGATACCCACGATCAACGCGGGAGTCAGAGCCAGCATCACATCCAGCATGATCCGGCTGGAACGGAAGTCACCCCGGATATGGGGCGAAGAAGCAACAGTCAGTTTCATTTTGCGTTCGCCTCCCTTACCATAGCCTTGCCCTTGCGGAAAGTCTCCACCAGAGGCAGCTTGCCGGGGCAGGTAAATGCGCAGCTGCCGCATTCCATGCAGTCAAAGATGTTCAGCCGCTTCAGCTCATCGATGCGTCCGGCATTCGTAAACCGGTACATATACAGAGGCTGCAGCCGCATGGGGCACACTGCCACGCACTTGCCGCAGCGCAGGCACACGGGGTTTTCCGCAGCGCCGTTGCGGTCCTTCAGCAGGCACAAAATGGAGTTGGTAGCCTTCACAACCGGCACCTGCAGGTCGCTCTGGGCAAAGCCCATCATGGGGCCGCCGGAAATGACCCGCTCGGTGGCATCGTGGAGGCCGCCGGCCACTTCAATGAGATCGTGGAAGGGGGTGCCGATGCGCACGATGAAGTTCTGGGGCTGGGCAATGGCCTCACCGGAGACGGTTACGATTCTCTGGATCAAAGGCATACCCAGGCGCACGGCCCGGTAAATGGCCGCGAAGGTGGAAACATTGAACACGGCGCAGCCCACGCTTACCGGCAGCTTGCCCGGCAGCACTTCCCGGCGGGTCACCGCCTGGATCAGCTGCTTCTCAGAGCCCTGGGGATACATGGTGGGAAGAACCACCAATTCAATGTCAGGATGCTCCTGCAGCAGCTGCTTTACCTTGGCAATGGCTTCGGTTTTATTGTCTTCCACAGCCAGCACAGCCCGCTCGGGCCTGAGCACATGGCGCAGAATCTCCATGCCTTCCAGCACATGCTTGGCATCGGTGCGCAGCAGGGAATCGTCGGCAGTGATATAGGGCTCGCACTCGCAGGCATTGGCAATGAGGGTATCCACATGGCCCATGGCGGAAAGCGCCTTCACATTGCCGGGGAACGCCGCGCCGCCCATGCCCACGATACCGGCCTCTCTGACTGCGTGGAGGATGGTGTCATCGTCCAGCTGCGCCAGAGGGGTGGTGTTGCCTTTCAGCTCCACAGTATCATCGCGCATATCGTTTTCAATGACGATGGCATTGACCATCCGGCCATTGGTATGGGGCCGGGGTTCGATAGCCACCACGGTGCCGGAAACGGATGCGTGCACAGGCACGCACAGGCCCTCGCCGTCACCGATCTTCTGCCCCCGCAGAACCCTGTCGCCCACGCGTACCAGAGGGGTACAGGGCGCACCGATATGCTGCTGCAGGGGGATCACCACGGTCTTGGGCGTCACGGTGAGAAACTCCGTAATGCCCGTGGACATTTCTTTATTGTATTTGGGGTGGATACCGCCAAAAAACAGGTGTTTCATCTGGTTATTTCACCTCAATTTCTATTATGTTCGAATAAATGCGGAGAAGCCGGGGCTGTAGGCGATGCTGCCGTCCGCAGCCACCCACATAGCCTGCGCGCCGCATTTGTCCAGCAGCGCCTGTCCATCTGCCTGGGGCAGCAGGAACAGCGCCGTGGAAAGGGCATCCGCCAGACCGGAATCCTCACACACCACCGTCACGGCCCGCCAGAGCGTTCCGGGGTAAAGGGTATGGGGATCAATGATGTGATGGTACAGCTGCCCGTCCACCATATACGCCCGCTGGTAATCGCCGCTGGTAACGATGCTGCCCTTGGTCAGATACAGCGTGTGCAGGTAAGCGTCGCCGCCCTTGGGGTCCTGCACCCCCACCACCCAGGGGGTTCCCTGGCTGTCTTTGGGGCCGGTGGCACATACATTGCCGCCTACGCTGATGAGAAGCCCCTCCGGGGCCGTCTCGCTGACCCGCTGGGCAGCCCAGCCCTTGGCGATGGCGCCCACATCCAGCCGCATATCGGGGTCTTCCAGATACACGGTGGAAGCTTCTTCATCGATGATAACCTTGGAAAAATCCGTGTGCTGCGCCGCTTCTTGCAGGGCGTCCGCATCGGGAAGCGCCGCATTTGCAGGATCGTTGAAGCCGTGGTTTCTGGCCTTGTGCCACAGAAACAGTACGCTTCCCATGGCAGCATTGACCATGCCGCCGGTGGCTTCATAGTAAGCCTTACAGTCACGGAGCAGGGCGATGATCTGGCCGTCCACCTTCACTGGGGCAATACCTGCCTGATCGTTGACGGTTTTCAGGTTGGTAATGCCTTCGTAATCGTTGTAGATATCGAAGAGCTGATGGTATGTTTCCAGGGTATCTCTGACGATCTGGGCCTTGGCCTGGAATTCTTCCTCCGTGGCCGCTTTTCCCACCACGGTGGTCACCGTGTCAAAGAGGGTCAGGAAGGTGGCGGTGTACTGCTTCTGCTCCGGCACTTTGGCGCAGCCGGTCAGACACAGCACCAGCAGCAGGCAAAGGAATCGCTTCATTTACTTGGCAGCCTTGGCGATCAGGTTCTGGAAGCCGATGACGGAGATGGTCACGGAGGTGGCCAGGTCAGCGTCGGCAGGGCCGGTCTTTTCGTTCAGAGCCATGCCTGCAACCTCAGCGGGGGTCTTGCCGGTGACATAAGCGGCAAAGGAAGCAGCCTGTGCGTCCCATTCTGCCACAGCGCCGCCCCAGGCAACCATGCCGTAGTCAGCGCCCAGTTCGTTCTTGGTCTTCACGGGAGCGGACAGGTCGGTGGTCACAGCGCCGGTGGCGTCGAAATTCACCTTGGCCTGGACGCTGTCGATGTAGCAGGAGGAGATCACGCCCTCAGCGTTGAAGGTAACGGCAGCCACATCCACATTCAGCTGTGCGGTACCGGCCTTCTCAGCAGAAGCAGAAGTGCTGTCGCCCAGACCGGGAATCACAGCCAGCTTCAGGGTGTCGCCAGCCTGTGCGCCCAGATCCTTGGCGTTGGCAACCGCTGCTTCAATGGCAGCCACATAGCCGCCCAGGTAGATGGTGGCAGAGGTCTTCAGATCAGAGCCTTCGGGGGCATAGCCGGTCTCATCGATGGCGCCGCTGCGCAGCTCTTCGGCGGTCTTGCCCACGGCGAAAGCAGCCAGAGCGGCAGCCTGGGCATCCCACTCAGCGATAGCGCCGCCCCAGGCAACCATGCCATAGTCAGCGCCCAGTTCGTTCTTGGTCAGGACGGGAGCAGTGATGTCGGAAGTGATGGCACCGGTGGTGTCAAAGGCCACATTTGCCTTGACGCTGTCGATGGTGCAGGCGGTAATCACGCCATTGGCATCCACAGTCACGGCAACCACAGTCACATCGTAGGCAGCATCGCCGGCAGCGTCGGCGGCAGCGCTCTTGGTGTCGCCCAGGCTGGTGCCGATATACAGGCCGGTCTTCACAGCGCCTTCACCCACAGGTGCAGGGGGCGTTGTAGGAGCGGGCTGGGTGGGCTGCACATCATGGCTGCCCACAGGGCAGGTGCAGTCGGAATAATAAATCACGGGGGTACCTGCGCAGCCGGCAAACAGGCTCACAAGCAGTGCAAGGGAAAGGAGCAGGGAAAGCTTCTTCATAAGTAGGTCCTCCATAGTTTTTTTCTGTTTTACAGCCTTTTCATTATAAAGTATAGACGGTAATAAGTAAAGATTATTTTCACAGTTTCCAGTGAATTCCCCCAGGCTATATGCCCTCTCCGGCACCGTTACCGCTGCGTCACCGGCGGGAGGCTCAAGAGCCTCCCCTACAATTTTCTTTCGTAGCGTGTAGGGGAGGGTCTTGACCCTCCCGCGAATTTCCCTCGGCAAACAAGAACCCGGCACGCCCCTTTGTCCGTGCCGGGTTCTTGTGTTATTTTCCCAGTTCCTTCGTCTTGACATAGGCCGCTTCCACGGCGTGGATGGCCGCGCTGCGAAGCCCGCCCGCTTCCAGGGCCTTGACACCCACGATGGTAGAGCCGCCGGGAGAGCATACCGCGTCCTTCAGCTTGCCGGGATGATCGCCGGTTTCCAAAAGCAGTTTCGCCGTGCCTTCCAGGGTACGGGCAGCGTAGGCCAATGCCTTGTCCCGGGGCAGGCCGCACAGCACGCCGCCGTCCGCCAGGGCTTCCATAAACAGGCACACGAATGCCGGGCCGCAGCCGGAAACCGCGCTGCCCGCGTCAATCAGCTTCTCCGGCAGAGGGTCCAGCCAGCCGCACTTTGCCATGTTGGTAAGAAACTGCTGCAAAGCTTCCTGAGAAACATTTTCCGTAGTATCGTAGAGGATCACGCCGCTGCCCACTGCCGCAGGAGTGTTGGGCATAATGCGGATCACCGGGTAGTCCCCGCCAGCGAGGCGGCGGATATCCGCCATGGCTACACCTGCCGCCATGGACACCAGCACGAAATCATCTTCCCGCGCTGCCAGAATGGGGGCTAACTCCTGCATCAGTCCCGGCAGATGCTGGGGCTTCACCCCCAGAAACACATAGCCGCAGGCAGCCGCTTCCGCTACCGTCACAGCCTGGCAGCCCAAAGCGTCTGCCAGAGCCTCCGCCTTGGCAGCGTTGCCGTCGGAGAGGAACACGCTGCCCCCGGCCATGGTTTTCGCCGCGCCCTTTGCCAGCGCGCCGCCCATATTACCGGTGCCGATAAATCCAAAGGTATTTTTCATAACGCCCTCCTCAGCGGATCTGACCGCTGCCGTGAATCACATATTTGTAGCTGCACAGCTCTTCCAGACCCATGGGGCCACGGGCATGGAGCTTCTGGGTGGAGATGCCCATCTCGCAGCCCAGGCCGAATTCGCCGCCGTCGGTAAACCGGGTGGAGCAGTTCACATACACTGCGGCGCTGTCCACGGTGCGGGTGAAATAGTCCGCCGCTTCGGTGTTCTCCGTGATAATGGCCTCACTGTGGCCGGTGGAATGGGCCCGGATATGGCTGACCGCTGCCTGCACATCCGGCACGATGGCCACCGCCAGAATGTAATCCAAAAATTCCGTGTCAAAATCATTTTCTCCCGCAGCCTTGCCGGGGATGATGGCCGCCGCCTGTGTATCCAGCCGCAGCTCCACCTTTTCGCCCAACCGGGCATGGAGCTTGGGCAGGAACTCTTCGGCAATGGCAGCGCTGACCAGGCACACTTCCGCCGCGTTGCACACGGAGGGGCGGCTGGTCTTGGCGTTTTCCAGAATGTTCAGTGCCTTTTCCTGATCGGCGGCAGCATCCACATAGATGTGGCAGATGCCGGTGCCGGTCTGGATGCAGGGCACTCTGGCGTTCTGGGTGCAGGCCTTAATGAGGCCCGCGCCGCCTCTGGGAATCAGCAGATCCACATACCCCACGGCGGTCATCAGTTCCTGGGCGCTGGCCCGGGAAGTATCCTGCACCAGCTGCACCAGGGTTGCTTCCATTCCCACGGTTTCCAGGCCCTTCTGCATGGCGGCGACAATGGCGTTTGCGGAGCGGAAAGCTTCCTTGCCGCCCCGGAGGACGCAGGCATTGCCGGATTTCAGGGCCAGGGCCGCGGCATCGGAGGTAACATTGGGGCGGCTCTCATAGATGATAGCCACCACGCCCATGGGCACGCCCACCCGGTCAATGACCATGCCGTTGGGACGCTCCACCCGGCGGCGCACCGCGCCTACAGGGTCAGGCAGTGCCGCCACCTGACGGATACCCTCGGCCATACCCGCAATGCGGCTTTCGCTGAGGGCCAGCCGGTCCAGCATCACATCGCTGACGGTGCCTCTGGCAGCTTCCATATCCAGAGCATTGGCCTGCAGAATGGCTTCCTGATTGGCCATCAGCGCGTCTGCCATAGCCAGCAGCGCCTGATTCTTGCTTTCGGTAGAGGCCGCAGCCAGCACAGGGGCCGCAGCCTTGGCGTTTTTCAAAATCTCCAAAGTGGTCATGAGATCAGTCCTTTCCCATAAATCTGGTACCCACAGCCTTGCCATCCACGATATCGTAGAGGATATCCGGCTGCTCGCCGTTGGTGATCACCATATCAATGCCCGCTTCCATGACGATCTGGGCAGCCCGGAGCTTGGTAGCCATGCCGCCGGAGCCCAGGCTGGAGCCGGTGCCACCGGCCAGCGCCAGAATATCCTCCGTAATGGCATCCACTCTGGGGATCAGCACCGCATCGGGGTTCTTCCGGGGATCGGCGGTATACAGGCCGTCAATGTCGGAAAGCAGCACCAGCATATCCGCATCCACCAGCCGGGCCACAATAGCCGAAAGGCTGTCATTCTCGCCGATGGTGGTGTGGATGCCGATTTCATCGATAGCCACCGCATCGTTTTCATTGATAATGGGCAGGGCGTTCCATTCCAGCAGCCGCTCCAGGCAATCCTTCACATGGGCGCTGTGGCCGCTGTGGTGGATATCCTCCGCCGTCAGCAGCAGCTGGGCTACCACATGGCTGTACTGGCTGAACAGCTTATCGTAGGTATACATCAGCTCGCACTGGCCCACCGCAGCGGCAGCCTGCTTGCCGGGCATATCCCCGGGACGGCCCGGCAGCCCCAGCTTTCCCGTGCCCATACCGATGGCGCCGGAGGACACCAGAATCACCTGATGCCCTGCGTTTTTGATGTCGCTGAGCACCTTGCACATCAGCTCCACCCGCCGGATATTCAGCCTGCCCCCGGCATGAGCCAGGGTGGATGTTCCCACTTTCACTACGATACGCATGGATTGTCCCTCCTTAGTGCGCGGACATTTGTGTGTATAAAGAAGATTCTACTATTCTTCCCCGGGAAAATCAATAGTCAATTCGCCGATTCCCATCAAATCGTAGGGCGGGGCATCACGCTCAGAATGACAGAAGAAGCACAAAGCTCTCTTCCTTTTACCGTCGTCCTGAGCATGGTGCTCCGCGCAGCGAATCTTAAATGAACATGCTTGCCGGTGGCAAGCATACCGCAACTTATGCGTAGCGCGCCGAAGGACCCGTTCCCTAAAGGTACGGATTCTTCGACTCACTCCGTTCGCTCAGAATGACAGCAAAAAACGGAAAACCCTCAAATCTTATCTGTCGTCCTGAGCGAGCGCAGCGAGTCGAAGGACCCGCATCCCCCAAATCCTATACGCAGCAAAAGCGCCACCGAAACCCGGTGGCGCTTTTATATTATGTTCTCAGCCGCCCAGATTTTCCAGGAACCGGCGCTTCATGGCTTCGCCGTAGGGGGCATATTCGCCGCTGCGCAGCTTCCCGAAGGCCACGGCAATGGCTTCCTCCCAGCTTTCCTTCTCCCGGTTTACCAGGATGGGATAGTAGTGAACACCGTTGCGCTCCGCGGCATCACAGTCGCCGGGGGCATCGCCGATCATCAGCACCTTGTCCGCCTGGTAGCCGTAGCGAAGCATAGCGGCAATGCAGGCAGCCTTGGAGCCCACATCCTGGGCCAGCACGATATCCGTGTGCTGCAGCAGGCCGAACTTGCCCCACTCCTCTTCCACCGCGTCCCGGTTGGCGGAGGACACCATGGCCACATCCGCGAAGGCATGGGCTGCTGCCAGACCTTCCCCGGCACCGGCATAGGGCACCTTCAGTTCCTCCGGCAGGGCCACGATGGCGGCATTCACCGCTTTGGACCAGTTCAGGGCCTTGGTCAGCACGGCCTTTTCCTCCGGATCGGCGGCATCGGCAATGGCCTTAGCCAGGGCATCGTTGCTCAGAGCCGGAGCGTTTTCCGCCCAGGCCACCAGAAAATCAATACCCGCAATGGGGGTATACCGGCTGTGGATTTCCGCCAGAGCCTTGGCCAGGCCCTTGAACCGGTTGATACCACGGGTCATGGAGAAGAGGTTGATCTCGTTCCAGCGGTCCAGAATGGCACCTTCCCAAGCTTCCAGACCCCACTCGGTGACCATGCAGGGGCCGAAGCAGTGGAAATGCTTGCAGTTCATGGTGTCCATAACGCAGCCGTCGGAATCCACACACACCAGATAGTCGTGCTTTCTGGTAAACGCATCAAAGAAAGACATAGGCCCTCCTTCTTACATGTGGGTATCCCACAGGCCGCAGTAGGCGTCGATGGGATCGGTGCCACGGAATGCCTCGGGACCTTCCAGCAGGGCATCCACCAGAGCGTCCATGGTATCGTCGTTGGAATCGTAGGTATTGATGAAGGTACGCAGCATGGGCACATCTGCCAGCACCGTGGGCTTATTCACGGAAATGCCCACAACCGGCAGCTCATGGACATACCAGGGGATCTCACCGCCGCCCTTGGAGATACCGAAGGAGGGATGGCCGTTAGCCACATCCAGCAAAGAGATCACCAGATCGTTCTCCGCCACGAAATCCGCCACAGCGTGCTTGCCCGCGAAGTACATATTCAGGCTGGGCTTCTCGCCACGGGCCATCATCTGCTGGATCTTTTCAATGGGGCTGACATAGATGTAAGCATCAAAGCCCTTGGCAATGAGCCGGTCACGGAGCTTTTCCGCGGGGGTCGCCTTGGGAGCGCCGCCGCCCATAGCCGCTGCAGCCAGGGCCATCATGGGATTGGGCACACCCTTGATATGTACGATCATCACCCGCTTGGTCTTTTCGGGATTCAGGGGCAGCACCCCCTCATCCTTATACTTCACCAGGGTCAGGCAGTCCTTGGAAATGGCAGGTGCCACGGCCTTGAATTCAGGATGCTGCAGCGCAGCGGCCAGTTCCTCGTCGGTACCGCAGAGGGACTCTGCCTTGTGCATACCCTTGGCAGCCTTCAGGCCCAGGATTCTGGTCAGGGCTTCTGTCATACGCGCCTCGCTGATGACGCCGGAAGTGTAGGCCTCCAGCATGGTGGCGAAGTCTTCCTCGGGGTCATTGAAGAACAGGAACATATCGCAGCCGGCGTTGATGGCGGCGGGCAGCATATCCTTGCGCTTCATCCGGTTGGTCATAGCCACCATGTGGGAAGCGTCGGTAACCACCATACCGTTGAAGCCCAGCTTGTCTCTGAGCAGGCCGGTCATGATCTCGGGGCAGAGGGTTGCGGGCATCATTTCATCCATGGTGATTTCCGGATTCAGCTCCCGCATGTAAGTGGGCATCATGATATGGCCGCCCATAATGGCATCCAGACCGCCGTCGATGAGGGTCTTGTATACATGACCGTAGGAAGCCATCCAGTCATCATGGCCGAAGTGGTTGATGTTGTTGGCAATGTGGGCGTCCCGGTAGTCCTGACCGTTGCCGGGGAAGTGCTTGGCGCAGGCGAACACGCCTTCCGTCTCATGGATGCCGTCCATGTAAGCCTTGCCCATGGTGGCAACCAGCTTGGGGTCATTGCCGTAGGCCCGGAACAGCACCTCTTCGCACTGGCAGTTGTAGGTGATATCCACCACAGGGGCGAAAGCCATATTGCAGCCGGTGGCCTTGATCTGGGCGCCGGACACACGGCCCATAGCCTGGGCATACTCCGGCTTGCCGGTAGCGCCGATCTTCACCTGGGAAGACACGAAGGTACCGTCGGGGCAGACGCCGTTGCCGCCCTGCTCCGGGTTGCAGGCGATGAACACGGGGATCTTGGCATATTTCTGCAGAATCCGGTTCTGGTTCAGCACCATCTGTCCGGGCATACCGTTGTAGCGGCAGCCGCCCAGATGATATTTCTGCACCAGCTCCTGCAGATATTCTTCGGAATTTCCGGCAGTCAGCTGCCAGAACAGCTGACCCACTTTTTCCTCGGCACCCATGGAAGCAATGGTGCTTTCCACCCAGGCGATATCCCCGTCGCTGAGGCAATAGGGCTTGGCTTTCAGATTGACCATGGTACATACTCCTTTATCTTTATAAATAGATGTTTTGATTATAGCACACGCCGCACCCCAACACAACGACCCAAACTATGGGTTTTGTCCCCTTTTTTCTTGACTTTGCGGATTTTAGCAGGTATCTTTAAAGGACGAGGTGATTGTTATGACAGATCAGCAACTGATTGACCTGGCAGTAAAGGAAGGTTTCTGCGCTGCCGCGGTGGTAAAAACAGAGCAAATTCCCTTTGATTTTTCCTTCCGGCCCTACTGCGAAGAGAATCTGTGCGGCCAGTACGGTGTCAACCATTCCTGTCCTCCCGGCTGCGGCAGCTGTGAGCAGATGAAGGCCCGGATCACATCCAAGCAAAAAGCCCTGGTGCTGCAAACCGTTTGGGAGATTTCCGATTATTCCGATGCCCCTGCCATCAAAGAAGCCAAGGGCATCCACAACCGTACCAGCATTGCCCTGCTGGAAAAGCTCCGGAACATGGGCCACGATTGTTTTATGGTAGGCGCCAGCGGCTGTGCCCTGTGCAGCCCCTGTACCGCGAAAGCCGGCGAGCCCTGCCGGTTCCCCCAGCTGCAGTATTCGTGCATGTCGGCTTACTGCATTTTCGTAAAGAAGCTCTGCGACGGCTGCGGTCTGGAATACGACTGCGGCCCAGGACTTCTGGGCTTTTTCGGAATGATCGTGCTGTAATGGATAGGAAAAACCCGCACCACAGGTGCGGGTTTTTTGTATTTATTTGGATTCAAAGCCCACCAGCAGGCCGCCCTGCTCTGCGTAGAAGCTGCACAGGGCCGTGGCCGGTTCAATGAAAATGTCACACTTGGGGAATGCCGCCAGAATGGTTTCCTTCAGGCTGGCTGCCGCCTCCGGATTGAAGCAGTGGGCAATTCTGGCCCGGCCCCCTTCAAATCCCCGGGTCACCATTTCCTTAAACATGGTTTCCAGGGCCTTCTTCTCACCCCGGCACTTGTGCAGGAGCTGCAGGGTGCCCACTTCGGAAGCACAGCCCACCATCCGGATGCCCAGCACACCGGCGATCTTGGCTACGGCGGGATTTACCCGGCCGTTTCTGGCCAGATTGGTCAGAGATTCCAGGCAGAACAGCAGGTGCGTCTTCTTCTGGTACTCCTGAATTTTCTCTTTGATCTGCTCAAAGGGCAGCTTCTCATCGATCCACTCCCGGATTCGCTCCATGATCAGGCGCATTTCCGGGCCGGTGGAAAGGCTGTCCACCACATAGACCTTGGCACCGGGGTTGTTTTCCTCGTAGATGGCCTTGGCCTGCCGTGCGGAAGCATAGCTGCCGGAAAGGTTGCTGGTAATGGTAATGGCAAAAACGCGGTCTGCCCCGTCAAAAGCCTGGAGCCAGTCATGCACATTGGGGCAGGAGGTGCCGGATTTCCCCTTGTTCTCCTGAAGCTCATGCACCATCTTTGCCACATCCAGATTCTCGTCATCCACATACTCCGCGTTGGCGGTGTTGATCTTCAGGGCAACGCTGGCGAAGCTGACTCCGGGGAAGGCAAAAATGTTGGAGGAGGAATCGGAAACGATCTTAAATTTCATAATCTGGCTCCTTTATGTCAGTTTTTCACAGTTTATCATTTCTTTTCCTGCCCTGTCAAGAAATCTTTCCCGATTTGCATAAAAATTCACCCGGAAGCATAAACTTCCGGGTGAATCGGTAGATTGGGATTAGCCGTCGTTGCGGGGGCCGAAGTTCACAGAGGTATCGCCCTTAGCATTGGTGCCGAACTCATAGTCCTTGCCGGGCAGGACAGCGTTCATGGCGATGCCCACGATGGCAGCCACAGCCAGACCGGACAGGCTGATGGTAATACCGCCCACGGGGATCACGATGGAACCGGCGTAGCTGACACCGATGGCCAGACCCATGATCATGGCAGCGATCAGCACATTGCGGCTCTTGGTGAAGTCCACCTGGTTCTCCACCACGTTACGCACGCCAACAGCGGAGATCATGCCGTACAGCACCAGGGACACGCCGCCCATGGCAGCAGCGGGCATAGCCACGATCAGAGCAGCGAACTTGGGGCAGAAGCTGAGCACGATGGCAAACAGAGCAGCCAGACGCACAACCTTGGGGTCATAGACCTTGGAAAGGGCCAGCACGCCGGTGTTCTCACCGTAGGTGGTGTTGGCGGGAGCGCCAAACAGAGATGCCAGAGCGGTTGCCAGGCCGTCGCCCACCAGGGTGCGGTGCAGGCCGGGGTCAGCCACAAAGTTCTTGCCCACGGTGGAGGAGATTGCGCAGACATCGCCGATGTGCTCCACCATGGTAGCCAGAGCGATGGGCGCGATGGTAATGATGGAGGTCAGCAGCAGGCCGCCGTCGAAGCCTTCGCCGAAGATGGAGAAAGCGGTGTTCTCCCAGATCACGGGGATGCCGAACCACTTGGCAGCGCCCACAGTGGCAGCTACATTGGCACGGGCAGCGGGGTCAACCACCATAGCCACCAGATAGGAGGCCACAACACCCAGCAGGATGGGAACGATCTTGATCATGCCCTTGCCCCAGATGTTGCACACCACAACCACCACGATGGCGGTCAGCGCCACCAGCCAGTTGGTATGGCAGTTGGTAATGGCGGAACCGGCCAGGGTCATACCGATGCAGATGATGATGGGGCCGGTGACGATGGGGGGGAAGAAGCGCATAACCTTGCTTGCGCCGAAGGCCTTGAAGAAGCCTGCCAGCACCAGGTATACCAGGCCTGCCACAGCCACGCCCATGCAGGCGTAGGGCAGCAGATTGGCCTCGCCGTTGGGCGCGATGGCAGCGTAGCCGCCCAGGAATGCGAAGGAGGAACCCAGGAATGCGGGAACCTTCCGGCCGGTGACCAGGTGGAACAGCAGGGTGCCCAGACCGGCGAACAGCAGTGTGGTGGAAACATTCAGGCCGGTGATGGCGGGAACCAGCACGGTGGCACCGAACATGGCGAACAGATGCTGCAGACCCAGCACGGTAGTCTTGGCCGCACCCAGCTGTCTGGCATCATAGATGGCTTCGTTGTTTGTATTGTTTGCCATTTTGAAAAACTTCCTTTCTTCTTTCTGCGCCCAGAAAAAGGAGGACTAGGGCGTTTCCTGTCCTCCTTCCGTAATTTCTGAGCTTACCAACGGATATTCTACCGCTGTTCCCCCGGAAAATCAAGCAAAAATTTTCTGTAATTATAAATCGCCTCCGTCATCCTGAGCAAGCGCCGCGCGCCGAAGGATCCGCATCCCCGCGATTTCCATACGCACTTCCGACTTCCCATCTCTACCAGCCAACGCGTCACTCGTACAAGCCTTATCCTTGCGCACGGTTCGATTTTCTGCCACGGGGGGAGATTCTCAAGAGGGGGGTGTATTTGGCGGCGCGAATTTCCAAAACGCTTGCAAGTTTCCTCCGCAACGCCGACTCTAACGCCCCCTCTTGAGCCGACTTCTTTGGTTACTTTCTTGTTCGGAGACAAGAAAGTAACATTCCCCCGCAACCCGGCACAATTTTCCAAGTGCTCACGGGAGGGTTAAAACCCTCCCCTGCACGCCTTGTAGGGGAGGCTCTTGAGCCTCCCGCACGAATTTCCCAAAGAGTTACGGATTCTTCGACGCGCCTTCGGCTTGCTCAGAATGACAGAAAAATGGGGAAAGCTCTCAGGTTTTTTCTGTCATTGCGAGGGCCTTTAGGCCCGTGGCAATCCGCATCCCCATTACCCAGGTGCGATTTTGCTACCCGGTAACGGGAGGGTCAAGACCCTCCCCTACTGAGCGCCCTTGTAGGGGC
>JAFSEW010000001.1 GCA_017435525.1 Oscillospiraceae bacterium
AAAAAGGTCATGCACATTGATTTGTGCATGACCTTTTTCTATGCGGAGGTTTATTCTTTTGCAGAATCCTCTTCCAGTGCCTTACAGCTGGAGCGTACCACCAGCCGGTGGGGAACGATGATCTTGGCTGCCATCAGATTGGGATTCTCGGTGTGGTTGAATGCCTGGGAAACCGCTTCATAACCCAGTTGGAAGGAATTGACCTCCACGGAGGTGAGCTGGGGTGAGGTAAGCTTGGCAAACAGGGAATTGTTGAACGCAACGATGGAAACATCTTCCGGCACGGAAAGACCCAGCTGCGCGCATGTACGCTTCAGGGAAACGGCAAGAATATCATCGCTGACCACAAATGCGGTGGGGCGGTCCTTTCTGCTGAGCAGGGCGTGCAGTTTCTCCGAACCATCAGAGAGCAAGCTGTCCATCTCCAGGCAGTAATCGGGATCAGCTGTGATGCCGTTCTGCATCAGCGAGAGCTGATAGCCAGTTTTGCGATCGAAGGTGAAGGTATAAATGCTTTCGCAGCCCATGGTGCGCGAACTTACCGGCGGCATCTACTTCGGGGATCGCGGCCGCCGCAACAGCAAGCATGGCCGCGAAGCCTACGATACCGAAGCCTATTCCGTGATGGAAATCGAACGCATCGCAAGGGCGGCCTTCGACGCTGCCATGAAAAGGCGCAAGAAGCTGATCTCCATCGACAAGGCAAACGTCCTTGAAACCAGCCGCCTGTGGAGGGAAACCGTGCACCGCATCGCCGCAGAATACCCGGAAGTGGAGCTCAGCGACATGCTGGTGGACAATGCCGCCATGCAGCTGGTGCGCAATCCCGCCCAGTTCGACGTGGTGGTCACCAGCAACATGTTTGGCGATATACTCTCGGATGAAGCCAGCCAGATCACCGGCTCCATCGGACTCTTGCCCAGCGCTTCCCTCGGTGAAACCAGACGCGGCCTGTATGAACCCATCCATGGCTCCGCGCCGGATATCGCGGGCATGAACAGGGCCAATCCCCTGGCAACCATTCTCTCCGCCGCCATGATGCTGCGCTATTCCTTTGATCTGATGGAAGAAGCTGACTGCATCGAAAATGCGGTCAACTCCGCGCTCAACGATGGCTGCCGCACGGCGGATATCCTTGGCCGCAGTAATGCCGAACCACTTTCCTGTACGGAAATGGCTCAGGCTGTTCTGGACAGGCTTTAACTGAGCAGAGCGTAAATAATTTTCTTTAGGAAAAATACTTTAGGGTATTGACAGCGCATTTTCACTGTGTTATACTCTGCTAAACCGTTGATGAAGAGTGAGTACGCGCATTCACCTTTCCATCCAGAGAGCCGCAGGCGGTGGGATTGCGGCAGGAAAACATGCGCCGAATGGACTTCTGAGGGCGATCAGAAACGGAGCAATCCGGAGTATGGGAGACGGGGCCGGACTCCCCGTAAACAAAGGTCGGCATGTGATGGCATGCGCAAAGTGGGCGTATTGTAGATAATACGCCAAGCCGGGTGGCACCGCAGGATTGTTTTCATATCCTGTCCCAGCAAAAACATTTGCAGGGACAGGATTTTTTGTTTCTGTCCCATGCAAAACAGCGGCATATTCCAGCCGCAAACGAATTGAAAGGAGACGGAAACCATGAAGCATGAACCCATTCCCTACAAGATCTATCTGAACGAAAACGAGATGCCGAAGGCATGGTACAACCTGCGTGCCGACATGAAGAACAAACCGGCTCCGCTGCTGAACCCCGGCACGATGCAGCCCATGACCGCCGAAGAGCTTTCCGGCGTATTCTGTGAGGAGCTGGTGCGTCAGGAGTTGGACGACTCCACTCCCTTCTTTGATATTCCTGAAGAAATCCGGGACTTCTACAAGATGTACCGACCCTCGCCGCTGGTGCGTGCCTATTGCCTGGAGGAAAAGCTCCAGACACCTGCAAAGATCTACTACAAATTCGAGGGCAACAATACCTCCGGCAGTCACAAGCTCAATTCCGCCATCGCCCAGGCCTACTATGCCAAGCAACAGGGCCTGAAGGGTGTGACTACCGAAACCGGTGCCGGACAGTGGGGCACCGCGCTTTCCATGGCCTGCAGCTACTTCGGTCTGGACTGCAAGGTGTATATGGTCAAGTGCAGCTATGAGCAGAAGCCCTTCCGCCGCGAGGTCATGCGCACCTACGGCGCATCGGTGACGCCTTCCCCTTCCATGGAAACCGAAGTGGGCAGAAGGATTCTGGCCGAGCATCCCGGCACCACGGGCAGTTTGGGCTGCGCCATCTCCGAAGCGGTTGAAATGGCCGTGGGCAGTGAAGGCTACCGCTATGTGCTGGGCAGCGTGCTCAATCAGGTGCTGCTGCATCAGTCCATCATCGGTCTGGAAACCAAGGCTGCGCTGGACAAATACGACGTCGTTCCGGATATCATCATCGGCTGCGCAGGCGGCGGCAGCAACCTCGGCGGCCTGATCGCGCCTTTCATGGGAGAGAAGCTACGGGGTGAAAAGGATTACCGCATCATCGCCGTGGAACCTTCTTCCTGCCCCAGCTTCACCCGCGGCAAATACGCTTATGATTTCTGTGATACGGGCATGGTGTGCCCGTTGGCGAAGATGTATACCCTGGGCAGCAGCTATATCCCCGCCCCCAACCATGCGGGCGGTTTGCGCTATCATGGCATGAGTTCCACGCTCAGCCAGCTCTACGATGACGGTTTGATCGAAGCGCGCAGCTACGTTCAGACGGATGTATTTGCCGCTGCGGAGCAGTTCGCCCGGGTGGAAGGCATCCTTCCTGCACCCGAAAGCAGCCATGCCATCCGCGCTGCCATTGACGAGGCCATGAAGTGCAAGGAGACCGGCGAAGAAAAAAACATCGTTTTCGGTCTCACCGGCACTGGCTACTTTGACATGTATGCCTATGAGAGCTTCCACGACGGCAAGATGCAAAACTACATTCCTACAGATGCGGAAATCCAGGAATCCCTCAAAAAGCTGCCAAAGGTAGATTGATTCTCCGGCATTGCGCATAGTCTCTCATGCCGTTAAATTCAAGCTGCATGGAATCTGCGCAATTTCCCATTTGATATGAAAAAGCACACACTGAAGACTCAGTTCTTCAATGTGTGCTTTTTCATCATTTGGAGATCAATTCATCAATAAATAAAGAGAAACCCGAACCCATTTC
>JAFSEW010000002.1 GCA_017435525.1 Oscillospiraceae bacterium
CCCAGGAAGCATACGACATGGTTTCCGCCATTAAGGATGCCGTGGATATGCCCATTGACCTGCATACTCACTCCACCACCGGTCTGGCATTCATGACCTACCTGAAGGCTATCGAAGCCGGCTGTGACATCGTGGACACCGCTATCTCCCCCATGTCCGGCGGTACCTCTCAGCCCGCCACCGAGACCATGGCTTACGCGCTGCGTCAGCTGGGCTACGAGGTGGATATCGACGACAAGTGCACCAAGAAGATGGCTGACTACTTCAAGGGCGTTCGCGACGAGTTCATCGCTGACGGCACCCTGATGCCCAAGGCTCTGGCCACCGATACCCAGTGCCTGACCTATCAGATCCCCGGCGGCATGCTGTCTAACCTGCTGAGCCAGCTGAAGCAGATGAATGCTCTGGATAAGTTCGACGAGGCTCTGATCGAGACTCCCAAGGTCCGTGCCGATCTGGGCTATCCTCCCCTGGTTACCCCCACTTCCCAGATGGTCGGCGTGCAGGCTGTTATGAATGTGCTGAACGGCGAGCGTTATGCCAAGGTCACCAAGGAAGTTAAGGCTTACTGCCGCGGTGAGTACGGCCGTACCCCCGCTCCCATCGACGAGAAGATCAAGGCTCACATCCTGGGCGACGAGAAGCCCATCGAGGGCCGCTATGCCGACTCCCTGGAGCCCGTGGTTGAAAAGACCCGTCAGAAGCTGGGCGACCTGGCTAAGTGCGACGAGGATGTGCTGAGCTACATCGCATTCCCCAACCTGGCTGAGAAGTTCCTGGAAGATCGCAAGGCTAAGGAAGAGAACAAGCTCACCTACTCCATCGTGGAGTGCTAAGGAGGGAATCCTATGACTATGCTTACCGCCAACGCCATGGGCATTGGTGCAGCAGCTGTCTATGCCCTGCTGGGCTATGCTGTGGTTTTCTTCGGCCTGATCCTGCTGATGATCGTGGTTATCATCATGGGCAAAATCTTCAGCGCCAAGAAGGAGGCTCCCGTAGCTGCTCCCGCTGCTCCTGTCGCCGCTCCCGCCCCCGAGAAGGAGGCTCCCGCTGCTCCCGGTACTGCCGGCCAGCTGAAAACTTACGATGTTCCTGCTAAGACTTGTGCCATGCTGATGGCCATCGTGGCTGATAAGATGGGTAAGCCCCTGAATGAGCTGCGTTTCATTTCCATCAAGGAGGTCAAAGAATAATGAAGTATAAAGTAACTCTGAACGGCCGTACCTACGAAGTTGAGGTCGAGGCCGGTAAGGCTATGCTCCTGGATGAGTATGAAGCCATTGTTCCTTCCGCACCTGCCGCACCCGTTGCCGCTCCTGTAGCTGCTCCCGTTGCTGCTGCTCCTGTCGCTGCTCCTGCCGCCGCTCCCGCTGCCACTGCTGCCGGTGAGACTGTCAACGCTCCCATGCCTGGCACCATCCTGAAGGTCAATGTTCAGAACGGTCAGGCTGTTAAGGAAGGCGACCTGCTGTGCGTTCTGGAAGCCATGAAGATGGAAAATGAGATCATGGCCCCCAAGGCCGGCACTGTTGCCCAGGTCGTTGTCTCCAAGGGCGCTTCCGTCAACACCGGTGATGTGCTGGTCGTGATCGCTTAAGGAGGATAACTCCATGAATATTAATATTGGTGAGGTTCTGCTGAACCTGTGGAACAAGTCCGGCTTTGCCGCACTGTCCGTGGGCTTCATGGACGGTGGTTGGCAGAACCTGGTTATGATCGCCATTGCCTGCGGTCTGCTGTACCTGGGCATTGTCAAGAAGTTTGAGCCCCTGCTGATGGTAGGCATCGCCTTCGGCTGCCTGCTTTCCAACCTGCCCATGGGCGGCCTGTATCATCAGGAACTGTGGACTGCGTTTATGGATCCTGCAAGCAATGCCTATCACTCCTACGGCGCTATCCTCCGGGAAGGCGGCCTGCTGGACTTCTTCTACATCGGCGTTAAGACCTCTATTTATCCCTGCCTGATCTTCATGGGCGTTGGCGCTATGACCGACTTCGGCCCCCTGCTGTCCAATCCCAAGAGCCTGCTGCTGGGCGCTGCTGCCCAGATGGGCGTGTTCGTGGCATTCTTCGGCGGCATCCTGCTGGGCTTCACCGGCCCCGAGGCTGCTTCCATCGGCATCATCGGCGGCGCTGACGGCCCCACCGCCATCTTCCTGACCACCAAGCTGGCTCCCCATCTGCTGGGTGCCATCGCCGTGGCAGCTTACTCCTACATGGCCCTGATCCCCATGATCCAGCCCCCCATCATGAACCTGCTGACCACCCCCGAGCAGCGTAAGATCAAGATGGTGCAGACCCGTGCGGTCTCCAAGGCTGAGAAGATCATCTTCCCCATCGTGGTTACCATCTTCGTGGCTCTGCTGATGCCCGACACCGCTCCTCTGATCGGCTGCCTGATGCTGGGTAACCTGGCTAAGGAGACCGGCGTCACCGACCGTCTGTCTGACACTATGCAGAATGCTCTGATGAACATCGTCACTATCCTGCTGTCCACCTCCGTGGGTGCTACCATGGTCGGTTCCACCTTCCTGACTGCTCAGACCCTGAAGATCGTTGTTCTGGGTGTTGTGGCCTTCGGTATCTCCACCGCAGGCGGTCTGCTGGGCGGCCTGGTGATGTGCAAGCTGACCAAGGGTAAGGTCAACCCCCTCATCGGCTCCGCCGGTGTTTCCGCTGTTCCCATGGCAGCCCGTGTTTCCAACATGGTCGGTCAGAAGAACAACCCCTCCAACTTCCTGCTGATGCACGCCATGGGCCCCAATGTGGCCGGCGTTATCGGCTCCGCCATCGCCGCAGGCTTCCTGCTGAGCGTTTTCGGTGGCTAATATCTGTAGCAAAAGCCCTCGTCGCAAGACGAGGGCTTTTATTATGGGGGACGGATCCAGAAACAGGACTCCGCTATTCGGCGAAGGGGTTTTTCTGTTTATAGATGTAGGGCGCTTCCTTGGTCCCGCCGCAACCTGGTACGATGTCGAATGGACAATTGATAATTAGAAAACGGATTCTTCGACTCACTCCGTTCGCTCAGAATGACATGCGAAAGAACCAGCCTCCCCATTCTTCTGTCGTCCTGAGCGAGCGCAGCGAATCGAAGGACCCGCATCCCCATTACCCAGGTGCGATATTGAAGCGGGTTACGGCGACAACAAGCCCCACCCTACATGCAAAAACCCCTGCCGGATGGCAAGGGCTCTTGCATAGTTTTTTATGTAAGGATGAAATACAGCAGCACCATAACGCCCAGAATGATCCGGTACACACCGAACAGGGAGAAGCTGCTCTTGCGGACATACTCCATCAGCGCCTTGATCACCAGCATACTCACAATAAAGGAAACCAGGCAGCCTACGAACAGCACGCTGATCTCCATGCCGGAGGCTTTGGCACCCTCGCCCAGGAACTTGACCAGTTTCAACGCACTGGCACCCAGCATGGTGGGGATCGCCAGGAAGAAGGAGAATTCCGCTGCCGCGCTGCGGCTGACACCCAGCAAAATGGCACCCAGGATCGTAGCACCGCTGCGTGAAGTGCCGGGAATCAGGCTCAGACACTGGAAGCAGCCGATGAGAATGGCTGTACGCAGGTCAATGGCGTGAACACCGTTGATTTTCGGTTCCTTACCCTGATTGCGCCGCTCCACCACAATAAAGGCAATGCCATAGAGAATCAGCATCAGGGCAACCACTGTGTAAATGTAGAGGTGTTCTTCCATCCAGTTGTCCAGCAGCAGGCCGATTACCGCGGAGGGGAACACCGCCACAATCACTTTAAACCAAAGTGCCCAGGTCATTTGCTTCTGGCGCTTTTTCTTGGAAGGGTCCAGAGGATTCATCTTCTTGAAAAACAGCACCACCACAGCCAGAATCGCGCCCAGCTGGATCACCACCTGGAACATCTCATAAAAGGCTTCCGACACCTTCAGTGTCAGCACCTCATCCAGCAGAATCAGGTGGCCTGTGGAAGAAATAGGCAGCCACTCCGTGATGCCCTCAATAATACCGAACAGTATCGCTTTTAAAATTTCCATAGCAATCTCCTTTACAGGGGGGTATCCCTATGATACTCCGAAAACGCGTTATTTGCAAGGAAAACTTGTCTGTTCACAAATTACCGGGATACTCTTTACAAATTGTTCAACACAAATCGGCTTTTTCGGCTATAATGATAAAAAAAGAAACTTATTGATAACAGGAGGATTATCCTATGGCCATTTCTGTACTGGTTGTGGAAGATGACCGCAATATTGCTGAGCTGCTGCAGATGTATCTGGAAAAGGAAGGCTATGCCGTGACCGTTGCCGCTGACGGCGGCCAGGGTCTTGCAAAATTCCGTGCCATCAAGCCCGATTTGGTGCTGCTGGATGTGATGATGCCCGTGATGGATGGCTGGGCCGTGTGCAAGGCTATCCGTGCCGACAGTCAGACTCCCGTAATCATGCTCACCGCCAAGGGAGAAACCGATGACAAAGTGGCAGGCCTGAAATCCGGCGCTGATGACTATATCACCAAGCCCTTTGAAATGAAGGAAGTACTGGCCCGGATCGAAGCGGTACTGCGCCGCAGCAGCGGCGTTACTGCGGAGAGCAAATCCCGCCGCTTGGTATTCGACAAGCTGATCATCGATATGGATGCATTTGAGCTGACCGTGGATGGCAGAAAGGTGGATACGCCGCCTAAGGAGATGGAGCTGCTGTTCTATCTGGCCTCCTCTCCCAACCGGGTGTATACCCGCAATCAGCTGCTGGATGAAGTGTGGGGCTTTGATTATTTCGGCGATTCCCGCACCGTGGATGTGCATGTGAAGCGGCTGCGTGAAAAACTGGAGGGCGTCTGCGACAGCTGGAGCCTGAAAACCGTGTGGGGCGTGGGATATAAGTTCGAGGTGCTGTAAGTATGCGATCTACCTTCAGCCGAACTTTTTTCCCGGCAGCGCTGCTGCTGCTGATCGCGCTGATGCTGGTAGGCACCTCTTTTCAGATGTTGGTGCGGAACTATCTGACCAACCAGGCCTTTGACAGTCTGGAAAATGACGGCAAGGCCATTTCATCCCTGGCATCAGCCTATTATTCCGAGGGGCATTCCTTCGGTCGGGACTTTTATTTGAATCTTTCCATCGCGTCGCAGGTATCCGATGCCGATGCTGTGATCTTCGACATCAAAGGACGGCTGCTCCTTTGCTCCGATGCCCCCTATGGCTGTGACCATCAGGGCTGGGTCATTGAGCAGGATGCCTATATCCATCAGGTTCTGGAACAGGGGATTGCCCGGCATACGGGACTGTTCTCCGGCTTGTATAACGATACCCGCTATGTGGTATCGGTACCCATTACCGATCTGCAGACAGGGGAAAGTCTGGGCATCGTCATGGTGTCCACCCCCATGCGCGCCACTTTGGATGTGCTGGACCGGCTTTCTGACATCTATATATTCGTTTCGCTGCTGTCGGTGGCTGTAGCCGTGATTATCATGAGCATCTTTGCCCGGCATCACAGCACGCCGCTGCGGGAAATGGCCCGTGCTGCCCGGGCCTTCGGCCACGGCAATCTGGAAGCCCGTGTCACCGTAAAGCCTTCCTATGCACAGGAAGTGGAGGAGCTGGCTCTGGCTTTCAATAATATGGCCTCTTCCCTGCAGAAGAGCGAATATCAGCGGCAGGAATTTGTTGCCAACGTTTCCCATGAGCTGAAAACCCCCATGACTACCATCGGCGGCTATATCGACGGTATTCTGGACGGCACCATCCCGGAAGAAAGAAGCCGTCACTACATGCAGATCGTTTCCGATGAGATCAAGCGGCTGAGCCGACTGGTGCGCAGTATGCTGGATATTTCCCAGCTGCAGGATCAGCAGGGTATCCCGGAAGAGAAAATGACCCGCTTCGATCTGGAAGAATGCGCCGGCCGCACCCTGATTACCTTTGAGCAGAAGATTCTGGGAAAAAACCTTTCTGTGGAAGTGGATATGCCGGAGCACCCCGTATATATCCGGGCCAATCAGGACTATGTGACCCAGGTGATCTACAACCTGCTGGACAACGCCGTAAAATTCTGCCCGGACGGCGGATTATTAGGTCTGACCATTAAGGAAGGCCCCGAAAAAGCGTATGTAACCATCGCCAACGAAGGCGAGACAATCCCGCCGGAGGAGCTGCCTCTGGTGTTCGACCGGTTCCACAAAACCGACAAAAGCCGCTCTCAGAACCGGGACGGCTGGGGTCTTGGCCTGTATATTGTCAAGACTATCGTATGCAGCCACGGCGAGAACATCTCCGTTTCCAGCCGTGACGGTAAGACAGAATTCACCTTCACCATGCCCCTGGTAAATTAAAGCGAGGTAATCCAATGAGTAAAGAAACCAATCAGCCCTGGGATGCACCGGACTATGATCCCTGGAACCAGGGCACCTATCGCACCGGCTCGACGCGGCCGCCCAAAAGTCACGGCGGCCTGATTGCCCTGCTGCTGGTGTTGGTGATTCTCCTTTCCGGCATCACCACAATTTTGGGCGTTGTGAATATCCGGCTGTTCCGGCAGGTCAATACCGCGGAGCCCGGGGAAACGCTGCCCATTTCCTTCTCCAATGACAATCCCGCCCATTTAAGCACCATTCCTCCGGAAGAAATTTCCATCTCCGCCACAGAGAGTCCCGCCGCGGATACCGTCATTCTGGCACCCCCTGTTGTGGGTGCGGAAAATCTTCCCCAGGAGGGAGGCCTCTCCCTGCAGAAGATTTATGATACGGTAATCAATTCCGTAGTATCCATTTCCTGCACCAACGCAGCCGGAGGTTCCACAGGCACAGGTGTTGTGCTGACCTACGACGGCTACATTGTCACCAACTGCCATGTGGTGGAAAACGCCCGGTATATCCAGGTACTGCTCACCGACGGCAGAACCGCAGATGCCACCCTGGTGGGCATGGACGAGATCTCCGATCTGGCTGTGCTGCAGATCAACGCCGAGAATCTGTCCCCGGCGCAGCTGGGGGACTCCGCCTCCCTGCGGGTGGGCGATACCGTAGTGGCCATCGGCGATCCTCTGGGCATCAAGCTCCGGGGCACCATGACCGACGGCATCATCTCTGCCATCAGCCGGGATATTGATGTGGACGGCAGAACCATGAACCTGATCCAGACCAACGCGGCTTTGAATTCCGGTAACTCCGGCGGCCCGCTGATCAACTGCTACGGCCAGGTAATCGGCATCAACACCATGAAAATAGGCGACAGTATGAGCGTTGCCGGTGTGGAAGGCCTGGGATTTGCCATCCCCAGCGCCACGGTTTCCGACATTGTGAACCAGCTGATCAATCAGGGCTATGTTTCCGGCAGACCTACCCTGGGTATCACCGGTGAAAGCATTTCCAACCTGTATCATTTCTATTACCGGCTGCCCAAGGGGTTGTATATCACCGCTGTGGAATCCGGCAGCAGCGCCGACATTGCCGGTATTGAAGAGGGCGATATTCTGCTGAGCCTGGAGGGTGTGACCATTACCACCAACGATTCTTTGAAGGCACAGCTGTATAACTACGCCCCCGGTGACCAGATCACCGCCATTATCTACCGCAGCGGCAACCAGTATGCGGTAACCCTGACAGTAGGGGAGGCCAAAGGATCATGACATATACCCAGAAATTTACCCTCAGCGATATGGAAGTGGACTGCTTCGGCAAGCTGAAGCTCTCCGCGCTGCTCTACTTTGCCCAGGAAGTGGCAGGTAAGCACTGCATTCAGCTGGGCGCGGACTATGAAACCCTGCAGCAGAAGAATCTGTTCTGGGCCGTTACCCGTCACCGGGTGCAGATCACCCGCTTGCCCGTAAGAGGGGAGACCATCACCGTGGAGACCTGGCCCATGCCCACCACCCGGGTGGCTTATCCCAGATCCATGGTGGCTTACGACGCCGACGGCAATGAACTGTTCCGTTCCATCAGCCTTTGGGTGCTGATCAACGGAGAAAGCCGGGCTATGGTTCTGCCCGGTAAAAGCGGCGTGGATGTAACCGGTACTTTGAAAGGTACCGAACTGGCATCTCCCCGTTCTCTGGCCCCTGCAGCTGCCGGGCATACGGAGCGCAGAACCGTTACCTATTCCTGCCTGGACCGCAACGGCCATATGAACAACACCCGGTACCTGGATTGGGTGGACGATCTGCTGTCCAGCCAGTTCCACCGCAGCCACAGTGCCCGGGAATTCCTGATTTGCTATCTGAGTGAAGCCATGGAAGGCCAGCAGATCAGACTGAACTGGGAGCTGTCTGCCGATGGCTGCCTGCAGGTGGATGCCCACCGGGAAGCTTCCCTTTCCGGAGAAAAACTCACCCGGGTCTTCTCTGCACAGGTATTGTTTTAATCTGTATTCTGTAAACCCCAAAGGGTTCACAGGTTGCTGTCGAACTGTGGAAAACTTTGCCGAAATCCCTTGAAAGCTCAGTCTTTTCAAGGGATTTTCTTTTTTCCTCCTGTGGATAAACCTGTGGAGAGTGTGGAAAACTTTCCTGAAAAGTTTCCGTTTTCCAGATTGCGTAATACTTTATGTTAACCTGTTTTCTGTTGCGGTATCCGCTGCAAAAACCCATGTATGATACCCTTGTTCAAGAATAATTTATAATTGGAAAGCTTGACTTTTTTAGCACTCTATAGTATAGTGTGCTTAGCACTCAGATATATGGAGTGCTAAGTTTCAGGAGGAGGGATATCTGTGGAGCTGACCGAGCGAAAGAAGAAAGTGCTGCGCAGCGTGGTGGATCTGTATATCCGCACTGCAGAGCCTGTAGGTTCCAAAGCCATTACGGAGCTGCCGGATATGAAATATTCCTCCGCTACCATTCGTAACGAAATGGCAGACCTGACTGCCATGGGTTATTTGGAGCAGCCCCATACCAGCGCGGGCCGCATCCCCTCCGCAGCCGGTTACCGGCTGTATGTGGATGAGCTGATGCTGGACTACCGCCTGACTATGGATGAGACCCACTCCATCAACGCCGCCATTGAGGAAAAGATGGAACGGGTGGACCGGATGGTGGAAAAGGTTGCCCGGCTTGTGTCCCAGGCGACGGATCTTCCGGCCATCTCCATGGCAGCCCGGCAGGGCGGCGCCACGGTAAAGCGGTTTGATCTGATCCTGGCCGGCGAAGGCAGCTTCATCCTGGTGCTGATGCTCAATAGTGATGAAGTGGTCAACAAGCTGATCAAGCTTCCTCTGAATGTGGAAGAAGCAGACCTGAAGGTTCTCAGTGCCTTGCTCAACGCCACCATGACCGGCACCACCGAATTCTCCGCCGAGCTGATGGACCGGCTGATGCGCTCCGCAGGTGCCGCCGCAGGCCTGGTGCCGGTGATCGTGGAATTCACCGCCGATACGCTGCGCCGCCAGGGCAGCACCAATCTGGCCGTGGCCGGTCAGATGCGTCTGCTGGGTCAGCCGGAATACCGGGATGTGGATAAAGCACAGCGGGTGCTCACCTCTCTGGATGAGGAAGCCCTGGCCAATCTCCCTGCCGTGATGCAGAACGCCAACGGCACCCAGGTGCTGGTGGGCCCGGAAAATGTTGCCCGGGAACTGAAAGACACCTCCGTGGTTATGACCAAGTTTGATATCGGCGACGGTATGCAGGCCATGATCGGCGTGGTGGGTCCCACCAGAATGGATTACGCGAAAGTGACTGCCCGGCTCAGCTACTTTGCCGAGAGTCTTTCCAAAATGTTTGCAAAGCCGGATCAGGCGCAGCTGCCTGCCCCGGAACCCGATAAGGAGGCATGACCCCAGTGGCTAAGAAAGAAAAGAAGCAGGAAGTTCCTGCTGAGGAAACCGTAGAAACCCCCGAGACCCAGGAAACCGCCCCGGAGACCCCGGAAGTTCCCGAAGTGAATCCCTGGGAAGAAAAATACAACGCAGAGCACGACAGTTTTCTGCGGCTGGCTGCGGATTATGATAATTTCCGCAAGCGCACCATCAAAGAAAAGGAAGCCTCTTACGGCAACGGCAAGGCCGATGCCATCGAAAAGATCCTTCCCATCTATGATAATCTGGAGCGGGCCATGAATCAGGCCTGCACCGACGAGGCCTACAAAAAAGGTGTGGAAATGACCATGAACGAGCTGCTGAAAATCTTCGGCAATCTGGGCGTGGAGATTTTCGGTCAGGTGGGTGAGGAATTCAACCCCGAATTCCACAACGCCGTGATGCACACCGAGGACGAATCCCTGGGCGAGAATGTGATCAGCCAGGTATTCCTGAAGGGCTTCAAGCTGGGCGACAAAGTCGTTCGCTTCGCCATGGTCCAGGTGGCCAACTAACTTCGTAAAAAATTTTTGGATTTATATAGGAGGAAAACATTATGTCTAAGATCATCGGTATTGATTTGGGTACTACCAATTCCTGCGTGGCTGTTCTGGAAGGCGGCGAGGCTGTTGTCATCGCCAACGCTGAAGGCGGCCGCACTACCCCTTCCGTTGTTGCATTTTCCAAGACCGGCGAGCGTATGGTTGGCCAGGTTGCCAAGCGCCAGGCTGTGACCAACGCTGAGCGCACCATCGCTTCCATCAAGCGTCACATGGGTGAAGATTACCATGTTACCGTGGACGGCAAGGGCTACACCCCCCAGGAAATCAGCGCCATGGTGCTGCAGAAGCTGAAGGCTGATGCCGAGGCTTATCTGGGTCAGCCCGTCACCGAAGCGGTTATCACCGTTCCCGCTTACTTCTCCGACTCTCAGCGTCAGGCTACCAAGGACGCCGGCCGCATTGCAGGTCTGGATGTGAAGCGTATCATCAACGAGCCCACCGCTGCTGCTCTGGCCTACGGCCTGGATAAGGAAAACGAGCAGAAGATCATGGTGTACGACCTGGGCGGCGGCACCTTCGACGTGTCCGTGCTGGAAATCGGCGACGGCATCGTGGAAGTTCTGGCTACCGCAGGTGACACCCATCTGGGCGGCGATGACTTCGACCAGAGAATCATGGATTACCTGGTTGCCGAATTCAAGAAGGTGGAAGGCATCGACCTGCGTAACGACAAGGCCGCTATGCAGCGCCTGAAGGAAGCCGCTGAGAAGGCCAAGATTGAGCTGTCCGGCATGACCACCACCGCTGTGAACCTGCCTTATATTACCGCTGATATGACCGGCCCCAAGCACCTGGATGTGATGCTGACCCGGGCTAAGTTCAATGAGCTGACCGCCGATCTGGTAGAGCGCACCCTGAAGCCCGTCCGTCAGTCCCTGGCTGACGCAGGCCTGAAGCCCAGCGATCTGGATAAGGTTCTGCTGGTTGGCGGTTCTACCCGTATTCCCGCCGTGCAGGAAGCCGTTAAGAACATCACCGGCAAGGACGGCTTCAAGGGCATCAACCCCGACGAGTGCGTGGCTCTGGGCGCTGCCATTCAGGGCGGCGTGCTCACCGGCGACGTGAAGGATGTGGTTCTGCTGGATGTTACCCCCCTGTCTCTGGGTATTGAGACCATGGGCGGCGTGTTCACCCGTCTGATCGACCGCAACACTACCATCCCCACCCACAAGAGCCAGATCTTCTCCACCGCCGCTGACGGCCAGACCTCCGTTGAGGTGCATGTGCTGCAGGGTGAGCGCGAGATGGCTGCTTACAACAAGACTCTGGGCCGCTTCCAGCTGGGCGGCATTGCCCCCGCTCCCCGTGGTGTTCCCCAGATCGAAGTTACCTTCGACATCGACGCCAACGGTATCGTAAAGGTTTCCGCCAAGGACCTGGGCACCGGTAAGGCTGCCGACATCACCATCACCGCTTCCACCAACCTGAGCCAGGAAGATATCGATAAGGCCGTTCGTGAGGCTGAGCAGTTCGCTGCCGAGGATAAGGCCCGTAAGGACGAAGTGGATACCCACAATGCAGCCGATCAGGTGGTCTACCAGACCGAGAAGACCCTGAACGAGCTGGGTGACAAGATCTCCGATGCGGAAAAGGCTCCCATCCTGGCCGCTGTGGAAAAGCTGAAGGAGCTGAACAAGGGCACTGACATTGCTGCCATCAAGGCCGCTACCGAGGAAGTGCAGCAGGCCTTCTACAAGGTCAGCGAGAAGCTGTATCAGCAGGCTAACCCCCAGGGTCAGCCCGGTGCACAGCCCGGCGATGACGGCGTTGTGGATGCCGACTACGAAACCGTCGACTAATCATTCCCATCCCTTATGGGGCGGCAAACTGCCGCCCCATTTCGGTGATTTTAAGAGGTGACAGCAATGGCTGAAAACAAACGCGATTATTATGAGGTGCTGGGCGTAGACAAGAGCGCCAGTGCCGATGACATTAAAAAGGCCTACCGGAAAAAGGCCATGCAGTTCCACCCTGACCGCAATCCCGGCGACAAGGAAGCCGAGGAGAAATTCAAGGAAGTAGGCGAAGCCTACGAGGTGCTGTCCGATGATGACAAGCGCGCCCGGTACGACCAGTTCGGTTTCCAGGGCGTTGACCCCAATTTCGGGGGCGGCAGCGGCTTTGGCGGCGGTTTCGGTGGCTTTGGCGATTTCGGTGACCTGGGCGATATCTTCGGTGAATTCTTCGGCGGCAGCAGCCGCAGAGCCTCCGCAGCAACCAACGCGCCTCGCCGGGGTGAGAATGTAGGCGTGCGGCTGGATCTGACCTTTGAGGAAGCCGCCTTCGGCTGCGAGAAGGAAGTTTCCGCCCAGCGTATTGAGAACTGTTCTTCCTGCGGCGGCAGCGGCAGCGCTGACGGCGCCATCGAATCCTGCTCCCACTGCCACGGCACCGGTCAGGTTCGCACCGTGCAGAACTTCATGGGCATGCAGATGCAGTCCACTTCCGTCTGTCCCATGTGTAACGGCCGGGGCAAGATGGTCAAGAATCCCTGTACCACCTGTAAGGGCAAGGGCAAAGTGCGCCGCACCCAGAAGATCAAGGTAAAGATCCCCGCCGGTGTGGATGAGGGTCAGAGCGTTCGTGTCCGGGGTGAAGGCTGCGTAGGTGCCAACGGCGGCCCCAACGGTGACCTGCTGGCGGAAGTTTATATCAGACGACATCCCATCTTTACCCGCCAGAATATGGATGTGCTGTGTGAAGTGCCCATCACCTTCTCCCAGGCTGCTCTGGGCGCGGAAATCGAAGTGCCCACCCTGGATGGCCGGATCAAATATGAGATTCCCGAAGGCACCCAGACCGGCAAGATGTTCGTCATGTCCGGCCGGGGCATTCCCTCCGTGAGCAATCCCAAGCGCCGGGGCAATCACCTGTTCACCGTGGTGGTGGAGACCCCCACCAAGCTGACCAAGGAGCAGCGGGAACTGCTGCGGCAGCTGGATGCCACCATGGATAACAGCGGCACCCCCAAGCGGAAGAAATTCTTCGATACCCTGAAAGATTTCTTTGACTAATGGCGCTGCCCATAGTATAGTAAAGAAAAACCTTTGGGAGGCTGGGTCATGAAGCGCACGGATTACATCAACTGGGACGAATATTTTATGGGTATTGCCATGCTGGCCGCCCGGCGCAGCAAGGACCCCAATACGCAGGTTGGCGCCTGCATCGTATCCCCCGATAATATCATCATCTCCACCGGCTATAACGGTATGCCCAAGGGCTGCAGCGATGATGAATATCCCTGGGAGCGGGAAGGCCAGGAAACCAAGTACCCCTATGTGGTGCATGCGGAGCTGAACGCCATCCTCAATGCCAACGGCCGTGACCTGAAGGGCAGCCGCCTGTTTGTGGCGCTGTTCCCCTGCAACGAGTGCGCCAAGGCCATTATCCAGAGCGGCGTAAAGGAAGTGGTGTACCTGTCTGATAAGTACGCCAACACGCCCACCACCCTGGCCTCCAAGCGGATGCTGCATTCCGCCGGTGTCAAGTGCACCCAGATGAAGCCCTCCATGGCTTCCATCACCTTGGATTTCATCCCGGAAGAGGATAAGTAACAAAAAAAGAGAAGCCTCAAGGCTTCTCTTTTTTTGTGCTTTTCAGGCAGGTCAGGCTGCTCATCAGCAGGCAGGCCCATGAGAACAGGCTCAGCACCCAGGCCTGACCGCAGAACATGGGCGCGGACAGGATCACCAGAAAACCGTACAGCAGGTCACCGGTGACCGCCGTGGCACCGGCAGTGAGGAAATTGGCCACCAGCAGCAAAAGGGTCATACCCAGCCATACCAGGGAGATATTGCGAATGACTTTGATCTTACCGGGATTTTTTTCTCTGTAGCCCCGGTAGAGCAGCACAGCCCCCGGCACAAAGAATCCCACTGCCAGCAGCACCAGCAGCGCCGTAACAAATCCGTTTGGCTCCCGAATAAAACCCAGCAGGCCGCAGAAAATATAGAGAACGCCCCACAGAGCGTAGAGTTTGCCGTCTTTCATATTAGGCTCCTTTCCCGATTTTCCTTATTTTATCCCATTGTCCGGGAAAACACAAGCGAAAAAACCTTTACAGCCTTTGCCTGTTCTGTTATAATAGTAAAATAATTTGGAAAAGGGAGTGGATTCCCCATGAAATGTCCGTTTTGCGGCGATCAGGACAGCAAAGTCGTAGATTCCCGGCACAGTGAGGACGGCCTGAGCATTCGCCGCCGCCGTGAGTGTCTGAAGTGTCAGCGCCGGTTCACCACCTATGAAATCGTGGAGAGCCTGCCTATCATCGTAATCAAGCGGGATGGCTCCCGCCAGAGCTTTGACCGGAACAAGATTATGAATTCCATGGTCCGGGCCTTTGACAAGCGTCAGGTGGATATGGCTGATCTGGATCGCATCACCACGGAGATCGAGCAGAGCATCCAGAACACGCTGGACCGGGAAGTCAGTACCGATAAAATTGGTGAGATGGTTATGGAGCGTATCAAACCCCTTGACGAGGTTGCCTATATTCGTTTCGCCTCCGTCTACCGCCGCTTCCAGGATGTGAGCAGTTTTGTGCACGAAATCAACAGATACCTGGAGGAAAAATAAGGAGTAAACCATGGAATCTGAAAACCTCATTGAATCCTTGATCGCACTGGTCAATGAATTTGATTTTGCAAAAATGATGCCGGAGTTGGACAGTGTTATGGGCTGGATCGACCTGTTCGTGCGGCTTTGTGTGCTGGCAGCCCCTGTTGCTGTGCTGTTCTTCGGCCTTTGGTGGCTGATTCTGCCCCCCAAGGAAGCCAACCATCATGTGGGTTACCGGTGCTTCTTCGGCATGGGCAGTGTGGACGCCTGGCGCTTTACCCAGAAGATTGCCGGTGTGCTCTTTACTGTGCTGGGTGTGGGTTTGCTGGCCATCTCCCTGCTGGTGAGCAACCGCTTCCCGGATATGGAACCCATGGTCATGCTGGACAAGGCTGTGGTATGTATCCTGTGGCAAATCGGCATCACATTGGTGCTGAGCCTGATGATCAACCTGATCGTCGCCCTGCGCTATGACCGCAATGGCGACCTGCGCAGCGAAAAGTCGATCAACGATAAATAAATAACAAACCACCCGGAAGGGTAGGTTTGAAGTGACCCCAAAACGTTAGACAACTATTTCTAACGCAAATTGTTCAAGCAATCAAGAGGGCTTGCTGTCTGTGTCATGCAGACGGCAAGCCCTGTAATCTTGCTTTGATACGCCCGTTGTTATCGTAAGTTATGGAAGAATAACTGATATAGCTTGCGGAGGGGAACAAAACCCCCTCCGCATTTTCTTTTGCGACAGTTTTCGAACTGTTTCCTATGTATGTCTAAGGTTCAAGTTATATAATTATACTGTATTTCTGCAGCTTTGCATGCAGCGCCCATGAAATCGTCACATTTGCGTGTTATACTATAATAAACTCTGCTCAAAGGAGGCTGCCATGAAGCTATTGTATGCCGAAGATGAACCGGCTTTGTCTGAAGCCGTTGTTGATTACCTTACATACCATAAATACATCGTGGATGCCGTGTATGACGGTGCCGATGCCTATGATTATGCCATGTCCGGCGAATATGACGGCATTCTTCTTGATATTATGATGCCAAAGCGTGACGGGTTGGAAGTGCTGTCTGCTCTGCGCAGAAACGGATGCAGAACTCCGGTACTTCTGCTGACTGCAAAAACGCAGGTGGAGGATCGCATCCGTGGCTTGGATACCGGGGCGGACGATTATCTGCCCAAGCCTTTTGATATGGGTGAACTGATTGCCAGAATCCGTGCCATGCTCAGACGACGGGAGGAATTTCATCCGGACTTGATTCACTTTGGAGACTTAACGCTGAATATGCAGTCCGGTGAGATCAGCGTGGGAGAGATTTCCTTTCAGCTGCCCAAGCAGGAATACCGTCTGATGGAGCAGCTCATGCTGAACAACACGATGTTTCTGTCCACCGAAGATTTACTGGTGAAAGCATGGGGATTTAATACTGAAACGGATATTAACAGCGTCTGGCTGTATATTTCTTATCTGCGCAAACGGCTTATTTCCATGAACTCCAAGGTCGAGATTGTTTCAAAGCGTAATATTGGATACAAACTGGAGTTTCAGCCATGACAAAGACATTAAAAAGACGATTTATCGTATTCACTATGGCGGCAGTTACCTGTTTGCTGGTGTTCATCGTCCTTGCAATCAACAGCCTTAACTGGATGATGCTGGAACGCCAGTCTGATATGGTACTGGAAACGCTTGTGGATGCTGACGGTATCTTTCAACAAATGGATTTCAACCGTCCTCCACCTTTCTCACGCCCGCTGGATATGGACAGAATGCGAGCTTCTCGTTTTTTTACTGTCCGAAGTGATTTTAGCGGCAATATCGTGGAGGTCAATATTGATCAAATATCTGCCATTGACCAAGAAACAGCCAAAAGCTATGCGTTGGAAGTGCTGAAATCAGACAACACCTCCGGTCGGGTACATGGATACAAATATGCGGTAAAGCAATTAGGCCCGAACAAATTGACATTTTTTATGGACACTTCGGAGCAAAGTGAAAACTTCCGCATGGTTCTGTTTGCATCCACAGCAATAGCGGTGCTGTGCTGGGTGATTCTGCTGATGATCGTGATCCTGCTTTCGGGCAAGGTCATTCGTCCTGTGCTTGCGGGTATGGAGAAGCAAAAGCAATTCATCACAAATGCCGGACATGAAATGAAAACACCTCTTGCCATCATTCAGTCCAATAACGACACCATGTCGCTGATCCACGGTGAGAACAAGTACAATGTGCATATCCGCAATCAAACCAAGCGTCTGAATGTACTGATGTCCAATCTGCTTACTCTTGCCAAATTGGATGAGGAAATTCCCCTGCCGACAGAAACAGTAAATATCAGCGATGTAACGAAGGAACTGCTTCCGGTCTATATGGAGGCTGCTGGTTCACGAAATCTTCGGTTCTCTGTGCAGATTGAGCCGGATATTGTCATTCAAACCAACAAAGACAGTTTCCGTCAGATGATGACGATTCTGCTGGATAATGCGCTCAAATACACCCTCGAGGGCGGCAATATCCATTTGTCGCTTGCAAGGGATGGCAGACACATTCAGATTATCACAGAAAACACCTGTGATCCGTCCCTTGAGCCAGACCCGGAGAGACTGTTTGAACGCTTTTACCGAGGGGATGCTGCCCGTACACAGAAAAGGGAATCCTCCGGTTATGGTATCGGCTTATCTGCGGCGCGTGCAATCTGTGAGAACTTCGGCGGCAAACTGACAGCGGAATACGCCTCTGATAACAGCATTCGCTTTGCCGCCAGATTTTAGATTATAATACATGTTCAAAAAAACCTTCCCGTGTTCGTTCACACATGGGAAGGTTTTTCTAATGTAGCTCATAGGTTGACCAAGTATAATGGTAGCCATAGAAAGGAGGAATGCCGTTTTGCAATTCAGACATGAAGTAAAACATGAGATCAGCCATCACGATATGCTGATTCTGAGGCAACGGCTTCGGGCGGTGATGAAACCGGACAGCCATGCCGTAAACGGGCGCTATAAAATACGAAGTTTGTATTTTGACAGCCTTGACGATAAAGCTCTCAGAGAAAAACTGGATGGGGTAAATATCCGTGAAAAGTACCGCATCCGTCTGTATAATAACGATCCTTCCATTATTCATCTGGAACGAAAGTTCAAACGCGGCAGTCTTGGCTACAAGAACTCTACGGGGCTTACGCCGGAACAGGCACAAGCGATTGCCGATGGCGATGTAGAATGGATGGCGGGTAGTACCGATGAAGTCATCCTTGGCTTTTATACCTGCATCCGAAACGAAGGACTGAAAGCAAAGGTCATCGTGGACTACATCCGAGAGCCGTTTGTATTTGCTCCCGGCAATGTCCGTGTCACACTGGATTATGAGATTCATACCGGTATGCGCTGTACGGATTTTCTGAATCCCGACTGTGTTACCGTCCCAATCATGGATTCGCCTTGCATCCTTGAAGTAAAGTGGGATAACTTCCTGCCCGATGTCATTCGGGATGCCGTACAACTTGATAATAGACGCAGCGCAGCGTTTTCCAAGTATGCTGCCAGCCGTATGTACGATTAAACCAACACCAACAAAGTAAAGGAGTAACCCAAACTATGAATTTCAATGATATTCTTAAGTCCAGTTTTCTGGAAAATGTATCTTCGATCGGCGTACTGGATATGCTGCTGACCATCATGCTGTCCTTCGGCATTGGTCTTTTCATCTTCCTCATCTATAAGAAAACTTATCGTGGCGTGATGTATTCCGCAGGCTTCGGTACGACCCTGATTGCCTTGACCATGATTACATCCATCGTCATTCTCGCTGTAACTTCCAATGTCGTTCTGTCCCTCGGTATGGTCGGTGCGTTGTCCATCGTTCGTTTCCGTACCGCCATTAAGGACCCTCTGGACATTGCGTTCCTGTTCTGGTCGATTGGTGCCGGTATTATCCTCGCCGCCGGTATGATTCCCCTTGCCATCATTGGCAGCGTGTGCATCGGTCTGATTCTGCTGGTATTTGTCAATCAGAAGTCCCACATGCATCCTTATATGGTGGTGCTGAACTGCATCAACCATGATGCAGAAGTAAAAGCCAAAGAGTTCCTTGCAAAGAATGTCACCCGATCCACCGTCAAAAGCAAATCCGCTGTTAAGGGTGCGATTGAAATGAACATTGAAGTCCGTCTGAAGGAAGACGATACCGATTTTATCAACATTCTCTCCGAAATGCCCGGTGTGAACAGCGCTGTTATCGTTTCCTACAACGGCGATTACATGGGGTGAGGGTATGTCTGGGAGCAAACATTTTGACAAAATAGCATGGTCTGTTACAGCTTTCATACTGGTCGTTACGCTCCTGTTTATGAACGGCGGCGCATTTGGTCTTGAAGCTATGGCACATACCATGGGATATGAAAACCGCCTATTTGACAATACGAAGGTGCATACCATTGATATTGTCATGGACGATTGGGACGCGTTTATTGCCAATGCCACAAGTGAGGAATACTATACTGCTGCCATGGTAATCGACGGCGAAGCCTATCAAAACATAGGTATCCGTGGCAAGGGTAATACATCTTTGTCTACGGTTTCCTCCATGAACAGTGATCGATACAGCTTTAAGGTGGAGTTTGACCACTACGATAATTCCATCACTTATCACGGGCTTGATAAGCTCAGTCTGAACAATCTGATCCAGGACACTACCATGATGAAGGATTATCTGACCTACACCATGATGAATGCGTTCGAAGTTACTGCGCCCCTTTGCAGCTTCGTGTATATCACCGTCAACGGCGAGGATTGGGGACTGTATCTTGCGGTAGAGGGTGTAGAGGACAGCTTCCTTGAACGCAATTACGGCTCAAACTACGGCGAACTATACAAACCGGACAGCATGAGCTTTGGTGGTGGTCGTGGCAACGGTAAAGACTTCAATATGGACGATTTTATGAATCGTGAGGAATCTGCGGATAGCTCCGAGCAAGAAGCAACAATGCCTGAAGGATTTGGCGGCGAAATACCCAACATGGGCAACTTCGATCCCTCGCAGATGCCTGGTATGACACAGGGTAATTCTGAAAACAGCAAGGAACCTTCTTCGGCCGGTGGCAGAGGCGGCTTTGGTGGAAAGGATTCCTCTGATGTAAAACTTCAGTATGTTGATGACAATATGTCCAGCTACTCCAACATCTGGAACAATGCCAAGACTGATATAACCGCTGCCGATCAAACACGGCTGATTGAATCTTTGAAAAAGTTGTCAAATGGCGAACAGATTGAATCTGTCGTGGATATTGAACAGGTTATCCGCTATTTCGTCGTTCACAACTATGTGTGTAACGGTGACAGCTACACCGGCTCTATGATCCACAATTACTATCTGTACGAAGAAAACGGGCAGATGGCAATGATTCCCTGGGACTACAATCTGGCATTTGGTACATTCCAGGGCGGCAGCGGACAGAGTACGGTCAATACCCCGATTGATGCCCCTGTGTCCGGTGAAGCAGGAGAAGATCGTCCCATGTGGAACTGGATTCTGTCTGACGAAAGCTACACGGAAGTGTATCATCAGTATTTTGCCGCGTTCCTGAACACGGTGGATGTGCAGGCAATCATCGACAACGCCTACAACTTGATTAAGTCCTATGTAGAGAAAGACCCCACCGCATTTTACACCTATGAAGAATTTAAAACAGGTGTGGCAACCATGCGTCAGTTCTGCAGGCTTCGCAGCGAGAGTATTTCCATGCAGCTTGAAAACGGCGAAACCACAACCAATATGAGCTATGTGGATGCATCCGGTCTTACCACTTCCGACATGGGTTCCATGAGCGGAGGATTTGGCGGCAGTATGCCGGGCAGAGACAGCAATAAAGGGAACTTCGGAAACCGTGGATCATCCCCCTCCTCCACAAAACCTAATACAGATGAGAGCACTTCTTCCGACCTGAACATCCAAGGAACTTCTGCATCCACACCGGAGGATATGCAGCGAAATGGTGCCATGCCTTCCATGCCCGAGGGTTTTGACCCTTCTCAGATGCCGGAAGGCTTCGATCCCTCGGGGATGCAAGGGGGTCTCGGCGGTATGTTCCCCGGTCAGACCTCTGGCGGAACAGGCACAACTCCTTCGGATCATTCGGGGGACACCGATTCCACAGGCGACAGCAACCGCCCTTCCCGTGACAATATGCAGATGCCCGGTGGCGATTCCAATTTTAATATGAACGGCAATGCGGCTTCAAGCAGCACAAACTGGATATGGCTTGCCGTATCCGTACTGATTCTTGGTGTGGGCTTGCTCATTGCAAAACTTTATAAGAAATACTGAAATGTTACCCGAGAAAGGTGCTAACCGCAAAAGTTAGTGCCTTTCCGAAAACAGTATTATACTGTTTTATTGGACCGCTCCGAAAAGGCGGCTATCCATAGGGATAGCCGCCTTTCTTATTTTACAGGTTCTTGCAGGCCACGGCGGTTTTGGCTGCCAGGGCTGCGTTGTTGTATACCAGGCGGATATTGGATGCCAGGGAATTGCCGCCGGTAAGCTCTGCTACTCTTGCCAGCAGGAAGGGGGTAGTTTCCTTGCCATGGATACCCTTTTCCTCGCACTCCCGCAGCGCCTGCTCAATGGCGGCGTTGATGGTGTCCAGGGGCATGGCGTATTCCTCAGGGATGGGATTGGTAACCAGCATGCCGCCCTTCATGCCCAGCTCCTGCTGCGCCACAAAAGCTGCGGCCAGCTCCTCGGGGGTATCAATGCGGTAGTCCACCTTGAAGCCGGACTTGCGGGTGTAGAAGGCAGGCAGCTCTTCGGTGCCGTAGCCGATGACAGGAACGCCCTTGGTTTCCAGATACTCCAGAGTCAGGCCCAGATCCAGAATGCTCTTGGCACCGGCGCACACCACCATCACAGGGGTCTGGCCCAGCTCTTCCAGGTCGGCGGAGATATCCATGGTGGTTTCCGCGCCTCTGTGGACGCCGCCGATGCCGCCGGTGGCAAAGATCTTGATACCGGCCATATGGGCGATGATCATAGTGGTAGTAACGGTGGTGGCACCGTCCTCACCCCGGGCGCACAGCACAGCCAGGTCGCGGCGGGAAGCCTTGGTGATACCCAGACCCTTCTTGCCGAAGTATTCGATCTCCTCTGCAGACAGGCCGGCCTTCAGGCGGCCGCCGATGATGGCGATGGTAGCGGGCACAGCGCCGTTTTCCCGGATGATTCGCTCCACATTCAGGGCAGTCTCCACATTCTGGGGGTAGGGCATGCCGTGGGAAATGATGGTGGATTCTAGGGCAACAACAGGCTTGCCCGCAGCAAGGGCAGCGGCGACTTCGGGATTGATGTCAAGATACTTGTTCAGCAGCATGGTAATTTCTCCTTTTATATGGTAAATTTTATTTTTTCATACGGGCCCGCAGGGCATCGGCGCTCATAGCGGGGTTGATGGTGCCGTCATACTCCATGGCGATGGCACCGGCGGCAAGGCCTGCCAGGGCAGTCTGGCGCAGATCCATGTCTTCCAGGTATGCCCAAACCAGCGCCGCCATAAAAGCATCGCCGCAGCCGGTGGTGTTAACCATGTTTCCCGGCAGGTTTTGCAGCCAGAGCTGTTTATTTTCGTCAGCGGCGTAGACACCCTCTGCGCCCATGGAAATAAACACCCGGTGTACGCCCTTTTCCAGCAGCGCCTTGGCTGCGGCTTTCGCATCCGCAGCGCTGATGATCTTCACACCGGACAGCAGCTCCGCTTCCAGCCGATTGGGCTTCAGGGTATGGATCTGAGAGAGGATGGGCAGCAGTTTGGACGCTTTTGCCGTGGATACCGGGTCTGCAAACAGCGGTGCATGGCAATTCTGGGCCAGATACACCAGGGACTCCGCGGGAATATTGGCATCTGCCACCACCACCCGGGCATTTTGCAGCAGCGGCAGGTTCGCCGCCAGATAAGCCGGTGTAATCCGATCGCAGACAGACATATCGGAAATGGCCACCGTCATTTCTCCTTGAGAATCGGCAATATACAGATAGGTGGAAGTGGCTGCATCGCTGCAGCGCAGGGCGTGGCTCACATCGATCCCCAGCTCCGCGCAGGAGGATGCCACCTTCTGCCCATGCAGATCCTGGCCGAAGGCTGTCAGCATCCGCACATCCGTACCCATCAGGCTCAGATTATGGGCAATATTGCGCCCCACACCCCCAAGGCTGACGGTGACGGTGCCGGGATTGGAATCCGCCTGCACCAGCGCACCGGCACAGCGGCCGCCGATATCCACATTCACACCGCCCACAACCACCGCATAGGTGCTGTGGCGCAGCACATAGCCTTTTCCGGCGATATAGCCCTTTTTCAGGAGATTGGAAATGTGCACCGCCACGGAAGAGCGGGTGATTTGCAACGCATCCGCGATATTCTGCTGGGAGATCATGGGATTCGCTTCGATGAGGCTGAGAATCTGCCTTTCTCTTTGCGTCATGCTGTTCCCTCCATAAACTTATGCTTATTTTTTAATTTATGTTTAATATAAAATGGGATACAGGGAATGTCAATACCAAAAACAAAAACCGCCTTGCATCCATAGCTTGATCCAAGGCGGTTTTCAGTTATGTCTGCTTATTCTGCTCCAGCCAGATCAGCAGCACGGCAATATCCGCGGGGCTGACGCCGGAAATGCGGCCTGCCTGACCGATGGACATGGGCCGGATCTGAGAAAGCTTCTGCCTTGCTTCCAGACGCAGACCTGCGATATTCTCATAGTCGATAGTTTCAGGAAGCTTCCGGGATTCTTCCTTCTTGAACTCCGCCACCTGCTTTTCCTGCCGGGCAAGATAGCCTGCGTACTTCACCTGGATCTCCACTTCCTCGGTGACTGCCTTGGGAAGTACAGGACGCTCCGCATCAAAAGGGGCAATGTCTTCGTAGCTTACCTGGGGGCGGCGCAGCAGATCTGCCAATCTTGCGGAATTTGCCACGGGGGTGGAATTTTTGCTTTCCAGCATGGCGTTCAGAGCATCGGAAGCCGGAACGCCGCTTCCCTCCAGGCGCTGGATTTCCCGGTGCACGGCTTCATACTTTTCTTCCACCTGCCGCAGCCGTTCCTGGGAAACCAGGCCAACTTTGGCACCGATGGCGGTGAGCCGCTGATCGGCATTGTCCTGCCGGTGCAGCAGCCGGTACTCGGAACGGCTGGTCATAATCCGGTAGGGTTCCTCCGTTCCCTTGGTCACCAGATCGTCGATGAGGGTGCCGATATAGCTGGTATCCCGGGTGAGGATCATAGGCTCCCGGCCCAGCAGCTTCAGCGCCGCATTGATACCGGCTACCAGACCCTGGGCGGCAGCTTCCTCATAGCCGGAAGTGCCGTTGAACTGGCCTGCGCCGTACAGACCCCCAATTCTCTTGGTTTCCAGGGTGGGCAGCAGCACCGTGGGGTCTACGCACTCATATTCGATGGCATAGGCCGGGCGCATCATCTCGGCGTTTTCCAGGCCGGGGATGGTGCGCAGCATCTGCAGCTGCACATCCTCCGGCAGGCTGGAGGAAAGGCCCTGGATATACATTTCTTCCGTTTCCGCGCCGCAGGGCTCGATGAACAGCTGATGCCGCTCCTTATCGGCGAAACGGACGATCTTGGTTTCAATACTGGGGCAATACCGGGGGCCAACACCGGCGATAGTGCCGTCGTACATGGGGCTGCGGTGGAGATTCTCCTGAATGATCCGGTGGGTCTGCTTGTTGGTGTAGGTCATATGGCACACGGCCCGGTTATTTAGTTCATGCGTTGTACGGAAGGAAAAAGGCTCGATGGTATCGTCACCGGGCTGCAGCTCCATCTTGGAAAAATCGATGGAGCGGCGGTTGATTCTGGGGGGTGTGCCGGTCTTGAACCGGCGCAGGGGCAGACCCAGCTTACGCAGGTTATCTGCCAGTCCCTCGGATGCGTGCATCCCGTCGGGGCCGGAGGCATAGACGGATTCGCCGGTGATCACCGTGCTGTCTAAGTAAGTGCCGGTGGCCAGAATTACAGCCTTGGCATGATACTTTGCGCCCAGTCGGGTGAGAAGGCCCGTTACATGGCCATCCTCCACCAGAATTTCCGTAACCATGGCCTGCTTCAGCTCCAGATTTTCCTGGCGCTCCAGGGCATGCTTCATATATTCCTGATACTTACGGCGGTCTGCCTGGGCCCGGAGGGAATGGACAGCAGGGCCCTTGCCCCGGTTCAGCATCCGGTACTGGATGCAGCTGGCATCCGCTGCCAGGCCCATCTCGCCGCCCAGAGCGTCAAGTTCTCTTACCAGGTGGCCCTTGCCGGTACCGCCGATGGCGGGATTGCAGGGCATATTGCCCACGGCATCCAGGTTGATGGTAAAGAGGATGGTATGCAGCCCCAACCGGGCGGCAGCCATGGCTGCCTCAATGCCAGCGTGACCCGCGCCTACCACCGCCACATCGCAGCTGCCTGCGTGGTATGTGGTCATGCTTCTTCCTCCACAGCCTGCTTCTTCTCTTCCGGCGGCAGCACGAAGGGCTTGCACACCACTTCGCAGCGGTTGATGGGGGTGCCCAGGGCGTGGAACTTCTCCTCATAGCCGGTCATAATACCCACAATGCCGTTTTCATGGAGATTCCGGGTCAGGTTCTTCACTTCCAGGCCGCAGGCGGCAAACTCCTCCACGCTGAACTCGAAAAGAGGCGCGTTGTCGGTCTTGAAATGGAACTCGCCGCCGGTGCGAACCACCCGGCAATATTTATCCAGGAAGCCTCTGTGGGTCAGACGGCGCTTGGCGTTCTTCTTCCGGGGCCAGGGGTCGGGGAAATTGATGAACAGCCGGTCTATCTCTTCTCCGGCGAAGATTTCCTCGATATTGGCTACATCCATATCGATGTAAAACACATTCTTCAGCCCCATGGCCATGGCCTTCTCCATAGCCACCACCATAGCCTCCCGGCAGCGCTCCACGGCGATCATCAAAACATCAGGGTTGGCCTGGGCAGTCTCGGCAGTGAACTTACCCTTGCCGCAGCCCACTTCTACCCAAAGGGCAGTGCAGTCCGGCTTCAAAGAGCGCCAGTTGCCCTTCAGGGTGGCAGGCTCGGTGATCCGGTAGCTGCCGCACTTTTCGGTGCGGGGTTCCAGATTCCGCATTTTTCGCATTCTCATAAGTGTTTCCTCCAAAAGGTCATAACAATTCAATTTATTATAGCAGAGGAATCCCCCGCAGTCAAAACAATTTGCGCAAATTTATCCCCCGGATGGGGTTGCCACAACTCTTAAAATGGCGTATAATAGCAAAAAATCCAAGGAGGGCTGCAGCTATGGCGCATTCCCACGATCATCCCCATCTGCATGAAGAAGGCATTGCCCGCAGCCACGGCCATGTCCATGAAAATCAAAAAGCGGTGATGAACCGTCTGGCCCGGGCCATCGGTCACCTGGAAAAGGTAAGGCGCATGGTGGAAGAGGGGTATGACTGTTCTGATGTTCTGGTGCAGCTGGCAGCTGTGCGCAGCGCTATTGATAACACCGGCAAGGTGATATTGCAGGACCATCTGCGCCACTGTATGGTGGATGCTGTGGAAGCCGGAGACGATTCCGCCATTGATGATCTGTGTATGGCCATTGACAAGTTTATGAAATAACAAAAGCCGCCGTCATGGCGGCTTTTCTGGGAGAGAGCGTATGAAACGAATGTTAAGTCCCCGGCTGCGGGTGGTCATTTCCATGGCCATTTTCGGCACCATTGGCCTGTTTGTGAGAAATATTTCCGTGGCTTCCGGCGAACTGGCGCTGTATCGGGCTGTATTGGCGGTGATCGTGCTGTCCGGCGTATTTCTGATTACCGGACAGAAGATTCCTTTCCGGGAGATCCGGAAAGAGCTGCCGATTCTGCTGATTTCCGGCGTTGCCATGGGCTTTAACTGGATTCTGCTGTTCCAGGCCTACAAATACACCACCGTTTCCGTGGCGACCCTCAGCTATTATTTTGCCCCGGTGATTGTTACCCTGGCCTGCCCCATTCTTTTTAAGGAAAAGATGGGCGCCAAGCAATGGATTTGTTTTGTTATGTCAACCCTGGGTATCGTGCTGATTACCGGTATCGGGGATCTCTCCGCCGGCAGTGACCATATAAAAGGCATCCTCTTCGGCCTCAGTGCCGCCTGTCTCTATGCATCCGTGGTACTGCTGAATAAGTTTATCAAGGGCGTGGCCGGTCTGCATCGGACATTTCTGCAATTTGCCGCAGCAGTTGCGGTACTGATTCCCTATGTGGCCTTTACGGATGGCTGCAGTCTGGGGAATCTGGATGTTTCCGGCTGGATCTATCTGCTGGTAGTGGGCCTGGTGCATACGGGCCTTGCCTATTGCCTGTACTTTTCTTCCATTGAAGCCATTTCCGGCCAGCAGGCCGCTATTCTCAGCTATGTGGATCCCCTGGTGGCGATCCTGGTATCGGTGCTGCTTCTGGGAGAGGGCATGACCCCGGTGCAGGCTCTGGGCGGTGCCATGATCCTGGGCTTTACCTTGTGGAACGAATTGACACCAACGAAAACAGTTACATAACTTCCGATTTATCTAACAATCCTCAGATAGGACTGTAGGGGCGCGCATTGTGCCGTCCGCCGAATTCCCCAAAGGGTTACGGATTCTTCGACGCGCCTTCGGCTTGCTCAGAATGACATGCAGAAGAACCAGCCCTCAAGTTTTAACCTGTCGTCCTGAGCATGGTGCTCCGCGCAGCGAATCAAAATAAACATGCTTGCCGGGGGCAAGCATACCGCAACTTATGCGCAGCGCGCCGAAGGACCCGCATCCCCATTACCCAGGCCGCAATATCGCACCCGGCATCGGACGAGCGATGCTCGCCCCTACAAAATTTATATAGCAAAACCCCGGCCTGTGTGGTACACAGGTCGGGGTTATTATTACTTGCTCAATTCTTCTGCCAGGGCTTCGATCTGGGCTTTGCTTTCGGCGCTGAGGGCACAAAGGATCTTCACATTGTTTTCGGTGAAGGTCAGGTTCTTGCTTCCTTCCAGCATCTTGGCCATGACCTTGGCGGCAACAGGTGCCCAGGAGCCGTTCTCCATGAAGGCCACGGTGCGGTTCTTGTAGCTGCGCTCGGTCAGATGGTGGATGTACTCCTTCATAAAGGGGAACACATCGCCGTTATAAGTGGTGGTAGCCAGCACCAGCTTGCTGTAGCGGAAGGCATCCTCCACAGCTTCTGCCATATCGGTCCGGGCCAGGTCATGGACGCTGACCTTGACGCCCTTGGCTTCCAGCTTTTCAGCCAGCAGCAGCGCGGCAGCTTTGGTATGGCCGTAAACAGAGGTGTAGGCGATCACAACACCCTCGTCCTCCACAGCGTAGGAAGACCAGATATCGTACTTATTCAGATAGTGGCCCAGATTCTCCGTGAGGATGGGGCCATGGAGGGGGCAGATAATGGCAATATCCAGAGTGGCAGCCTTCTTCAGCAGCGCCTGCACCTGTGCGCCGTACTTGCCCACGATGCCGATATAGTAGCGGCGGGCTTCGCAATCCCAGGGCTCGTCCGCATCCAGAGCGCCAAACTTACCGAAACCATCGGCAGAGAACAGCACCTTGTCGCAGGTATCATAGGACACAATCACCTCAGGCCAGTGCACCATGGGAGCGGTGACGAAGGTGAGAACATGCTTGCCCAGATTCAGGGTATCGCCTTCGCCCACCACGATACGACGATCCGCATAATCGGTGCCAAAGAAGCCCTGCATCATCACAAAGGCCTTCATGGAGGAAACCACGGTGGCATTGGGATATGTATTCAGGAACAGATCAATATTGGCAGAATGGTCGGGCTCCATGTGGTGCACCACCAGGTAGTCGGGCTGCTTATCCCCCAGGACTTCCCGGATGTTAGCCAGCCATTCCTGACCGAAATGCTGATCCACGGTGTCCATCACGGCCACCTTCTCATCCAGGATCACATAGGAATTATAGGACATGCCGTTGGGAACAACATACTGGCCTTCAAACAGGTCTACAGCATGGTCGTTCACGCCCACATAACGAATATCATTGGTAATGGTCATTATATTGCTCCTTTCTTTTTATCGAACCTAATATACCATACCCCCGGAAAATTGCAAATACATATTTGCATAAAAATCTCCCACATTCTTCATGTGGGAGATTTTTTTCAGCTTCCGAAAAAGCTTTGATTGTATTTTTCCAGTTCTTCTTCCAGAAGCACGGTGAGCCTGTCCTGACTTGTATCGCCGAAGACCCGGCGCAGCAGGGGACTGCCGATATCCGAGCACAGGGCATCGTGATGGGGATAATAGTTATCAATCAGGAACCAGGCGTACTTTGCCAGGCGCATACTGCCGTACACAGATTTATCCTTCTGATCGATATTATCCACAGCCACGGAATATTTGGCAAGAATATCTTCCAGAACCGTGTCCTTATTTTGGGCAAAGACAATGGTCCAGGAATAATCGAAGGTCTTGAAATCCCGGGCTGCTGCGCTGTGGGTATCACTGGAGCCTACAATGGGAATATCCAGACCCTTGGCCCGCATTTCCTGCCAGAACACCGCCTGCAATCTTCTGGCTGCCAGATTTTCCGTGCCGCTGACAGCTTCCAGCACATCGCACAGTCCCTCCCGGATCACATACTCCGCCACCTTGGTCTGCACATTGTAGGTGCCGCCGATGATGCCGTAGGGGTGAGGCAGAATGCTGATGCCGCCGGATTTATGGATCTCCCGCTGGAACCAGGTACGCCAGGCAATCTCCCGCTTGTCCAGATGCTCCGGCACTTCGATTTCCCCTTCAATGGCATCGATGGCCTGTTCCACCGTCTCCCGGCTTTCCATGATCTTTTCACAGACGCTTTCATGGCATCCCAGATTGACCATGTGGAAATAGCAATCGTGGCCGTTGTGGATCTCTTCACCGGGGTAGATTTTCAGCTGTGTGGGGATCTCCCGGAAATTTTCCACTACCTGCAAGGCCGGGGCAATGGTATTGTGATCGGTAATGGCGATGAAATCAAAACCGGCCTTTCGGTACAGCGCCGCGGACATCTCGGGGCTTTCCTCGCCGTCGGTAAACACTGTGTGGATATGCAGATCACCCTTCAGGGGCCGCCGGGTATACAGATCTTCTTCCAAAGAATAGATTCTTGCGGAAATGCCGTTGAGGGGTCGGTCGATCAGGTGTTTCCAGGCTACAGGATAGAATTGATATATGGGATTTTGATGTTTTTCCACTTCCTTGCGGAAGATCCGGATATTCCACTCCTGCTCGCCTTTGAAGAAATATTCAAATGTCACAACGCCGTTTTCACAGCGGCAGGGGATATCCTCCACCACATGCTTTGCAGGATACATAGGGTCCTGGGGAATATCATAATCTTCCAAAGCGTGGACATTGGCAAAATACTGGCAGTCATCGTAAAACCGGCTGGATTCGTCCAGACCGATGGCGGTGATCACCTGCTTCTGATTCGCCCTTACCACCCGGGGGAAAATATGATATTTCAGAATATCCACATTCACGGTATCACCACTCCGCTACGCTGCCGTCAGCATGATGCCAGACGGGGTTCTTCCAATTGTGGGGGGTCTTGTTTTCTTCCAGCACCAGGGCCTTATTCACCTGCACACCCAGGCCGGGGAGCTTGGGCAGGTCTACGAAGCCGTTCACGAATTTGAAGTCTTCCTTGTTATCCACATAGTCCAGAACGGTCTTGCCCACATTGTAGTGGATACCCATGCTCTGCTCCTGGATCACCGCGTTATAGCTGGTGGCGTCCACATTCAGGCAGGCTGCCAGGGCAATGGGGCCCAGGGGACAGTGGGGCGCCAGGGCCACATCATAGGCCTCTGCCATGGCACCGATCTTTTTCACTTCCGTCAGGCCACCTGCATGGCTCAGGTCGGGCTGGATGATATCCACGCCGCCTGCTTCCAGCAGACGCTTGAAATCATACTTGGTAAACAGCCGCTCGCCGGTGGCAATGGGAATATTGCAGGCAGCGGCAATCTCCTTGAAGCACTCCATATTCTCGCACAGCACAGGCTCTTCAATGAACATGGGGTCGAACTCTTCCAGCTTCTTGGCCAGCACCTTGGCCATGGGCTTATGGACGCGGCCGTGGAAATCGATGGCAATGCCGAAATACTTGCCGCAGGCTTCCCGGATAGCTGCCACACGCTCCAGAACGGCATCGATCTTATCGTAGGTATCGATCATCTGCAGCTCTTCCGTGGCGTTCATCTTGATGGCGCTGAAGCCTTCCTCCATCTTTTCCCTGGCTGCCGCGCCTACATCGCTGGGACGGTCGCCGCCGATCCAGGAATAAACCTTCATCTTATCCCGGCAGGCACCGCCCATCAGCTGCCATGCAGGGGCATTGAAGACCTTACCCTTGATATCCCACAGAGCCTGGTCAATGCCGGAGATGGCGCTCATGAGCACGCCGCCGCCCCGGTAGAAACCGGCGCGATAGATGGTAGACCAGATATCCTCAATCCGGGCAGGGTCCTGACCGATGAGATAATCCTTATACTCCTGCACGCAGGCCAGCACAGCTGCCGCATGGCCTTCCAGCACCGCTTCACCCCAGCCGGTGATGCCTTCGTCGGTTTCAATTTCCACAAAACCCCAACGGGGGCGGACAAAATAGGTATTAACCTTTGTAATCTTCATAGCAATTACCTCTGCACTCTGCCGCTGCCGCTGCCGTTCATCAGGGCCAGCACTTCGTCTACCTTCACCTGGTTGAAATCATGCTCGATGGTGTGCTTCAGGCAGGAAGCTGCCACAGCGAAATTGATGGCATCCTGATCGTTGTAGCCCTGGCTCAGAGCGTAGATCAGACCGCCGCCAAAGCTGTCGCCGCCGCCTACCCGGTCAACGATGAGAATATGGTAGCTGCGGGACAGCACAGCTTTATCGGTTTCCTTGTCATAGAGCATACCGGCCCAGGTGTTCTCGCTGGCGGAAATGCTGCCGCGCAGGGTAATGGCCACCTTCTTGCAGCCAAAGCGCTGGCTCAGCTGCCGGGCAACGCTTTCGTAAGCGGCGTAATCCAGCTTGCCGCCTTCAATATCGGTGTGCTCCGCGTGGATGCCGAAGACATCGGCGGCATCTTCCTCATTGGCGATGCACACATCCACATAGGGCATCAGCTGAGCCATCACTTCACCTGCCTTTTCCCGGGTCCAGAGCTTCTTGCGGTAGTTCAGGTCGCAGCTGACGGTGATACCCTTTTCCTTAGCCTTCTTACAGGCTTCCAGGCAGGCCTGCACCATATTGTCGCTGAGGGCCGGGGTAATACCGGTCCAGTGGAACCACTGGGCGCCCTCAAAAATGGCATCCCAATCAAAGTCGCTGGGATCAGCCATGGCGATAGCAGAGCCTTCCCGGTCATAGATGACCTTGGAAGGACGCTGGGAAGCACCCTTCTCCACATAATAGATGCCCAGACGCTTGCCGCCCCGGACAACATACTTGGTGTCGATGCCGTAAGTCCGCAGGCCCCGGATCACGCAGTCGCCCACTTCATGGGCGGGAACCTTGGATACGAAAGCTGCATCCAGACCGTAGTTGGCCAGAGAAACCGCCACATTGGCTTCGCCGCCGGCAACGCTGACTTCCAGCTTGTCCGCCTGCACCAGGCGCAGATACCCTTCCGGATTAAACCGGAACATAATTTCACCGAATGTTACAAACTTACCCATGATACAATTCTCCTTTATTTCGAAATGTTGGCAAGGATCTTCTTGGCTTCTTCCGTGATGCGCCAATATTCCCCGGCATCTGCCCAGGCCTTGTTTACCAGGCAGCTGCCTACGCCCATCCCCACGGCACCGGCATTTAAGAAGGCTGCGGCATTCTCGGCGCTGACACCGCCTACGGCCAGGAATTTAATATGATTGAAGGGGGCGCACAGAGCTTTCACATAGGCAGGGGCATCGCCAATACAGGGGAACAGCTTGACGAAATCCGCGCCGGCATTATGGGCCTGCTTCGCTTCCGTGGCAGTGTAAGCGCCGGGCATGGATACCAGACCCAGCTCCCGGGTACGGCGGATCACATCGGTATCGCAGTCCGGGGAGATAATATACTTGGCACCGGCGGCAGCTGCCATTTCCACCAGCTCCACACTGGTAACGGTACCGGCACCCACCAGCATCTTGTCACCCATGGTTTGCGTAATGGCACGGATGGCATCGGCGGTCTTATAGAAATTCTCAGGTTCCTTCTGGTTGAAAGTCACCTCGATGAGCCGGATGCCGCCATCGTACAGAGCCTGGGCCACCGGCAGGATCTTCTCCGGCGCCATACCTCTTACAATGGAAATCACCTTATGCTCCAAAACACTCTGAATTACTTGTTCGCGCATTGTTTTTCCATCCTTTCACTGATTGGTTTCGTCGGACTGCTGCAAAAGCTCCCCCAGACGCCGGGCTGTACTCTGCAGCGCTGCAACGATATTTTCTTTTTTCTCCTCCCGATAGCGGAACAGCGGGATTGCCATACTGACAGCGCCGATAATACTGCCGCTTTTCCGCACCGGCACCGCAAAGCAGCGGATATGCTCTGTGGATTCCTCAATCTCCCAGGCATAACCGTCAGCTCTTGCCTGAGTCAGCTGCGCCGCCAGAGAGGGAATATTTCGCACCGTCTTTTCTGTAAGCGGAGCAAGTCCCTTTGGGTACAGCGCTTCCAGCTGCTGCTTCGTATGATCTGTCAGCAGGGCTTTTCCGATTCCCGTGGCGTAAGCCGGAAGCTTATGGCCCATGGCTGTGAGCATTCGCAGCGGCTGCCGGGATTCCACCTTCTGCACATACAGCACCTGATTTCCTTCCAGCACACCGTAATAGCAGGTTTCGTCAAATTCTTCCACCAGCTCTTTCAAGCACACCTTGATACATTTTTCCGGCGCGTAAATTTTGCCGGCAGCTGCAGCGGCACCCAGAAGCGCCATACCAAGGAAATAACGGTCAGAATCGTCTTTGGCCAGATAGCGGCTTTGGGTCATGGTTTGCAGTATGGGCAGCAGCGTGCTTTTGGGAATGTCCAATGCCCGGCTGATATCTGCCAACCGCATGGGTGTTCCGGCACTGCTGAGCAATTCCAAAATCTGCAGAACGCGCTGTGTTGGCTTATGCATGTGTATCACCCCGTTCGTATATACGAATCTTATTCGCATATTCGTTTATTTTATGATACTGTTTTCACCATTTTTTGTCAATAAAAATCGCACAAAAACCGAGTAAATTTCTTGTATTTTTCGGGCAGTTTTTTCTTTGGTTTTTTACCTGTGGATAACGAAAAAATCCTTGTTTTTCATAGGAAAATATGATAAAATTTAGGGTGATATAGTATGCCTGTTTTCCGGTTTTTTCTGGTGTACGGGCCCTTTGAAAGAAAGAAAAGAAAGGAGCCGAACTATGTACGCTTCTGCTTATGTTTGGGCAAAAATCATCAATTATCTGGAAGAGCGGCTCAGCGCTGTTACGGTGTCTGCCTGGTTTGATGACGCTGAAGTTGTGGAGCTGAACGAGGAACATCTGATCCTTTATTCCGCTTCCGATTTCCGCCGGGAAATCATCCGCCGCCGCTGCACCCAGTATATCCAGGACGCCCTGAAAGAGATCTTTAATTCCGATGCCAAGCTGATTGTTTTCGGCGACGAGGAGCTGAACTCCTTCAAGACCAAAGGCAAGCAATCCACTTCCATGGATTTTAATCCCCAGTTCTCCTTTGACAACTTCGTGGTAGGTCCCTCCAACCGGTTTGCCCATGGCGCGGCCATTGCGGTTTCCAATATTCCCGGTCAGGTGTATAACCCTCTGTTTATCTATGGCCCCGCCGGTGTGGGTAAGACCCACCTGCTTTATGCCATCGCCAACGGCATCCGCAAGCAGAATCCCGATGCCAACATCGTGTATATCAAGGGCGACCAGTTTACCAATGAGCTAATCTCCGCCATCCAGAGCGGTAAGAATATTGAGTTCCGCAGCAAATACCGGGAAGCCGACCTGTTCCTCATCGATGATATTCAGTTCATCGCCGGTAAGGAAGCCACCCAGGAAGAATTCTTCCATACCTTCAATAAGCTCTACGAAGAGCATAAGCAGATCGTCATGACCTCTGACCGGAAGCCCAGCGACATGCTGACATTGGAAGACCGGCTGAAGACCCGTTTTGAATGGGGTCTGCTGGCAGACATTCAGCCGCCGGACTATGAGACCCGTATGGCCATCATTAAGAACAAGGCCACTTCTCTGGGTCTGGAGCTGCCGGACGATGTTTGCAACTACATTGCCGTGAATGTGACCAACAATGTGCGGCAGATTGAAGGCACCGTGAAAAAGATCCTGGCATACCGGGATCTCAACGACATGCCTCTGGATCTGCCCAACATTTCCCGGGCTATCGACGATATGTTCAAGAGCGAAGGCAACGCCCTGCCCACCCCCAGCCTGATTATCAGCCAGGTGTGCAAGTTCTACTCCATTGACGAAGCTGTGCTCCGGGGCACCCTGAAGAACAAGGGCACCACCGAAGCCCGTCAGGTTGCCATTTACCTGATCCGCAAGCTCACCAACCTGAGCTTGCCGGACATCGGCAAGGAATTCGGCAGAGATCACTCCACCATCCTCTATGCCATCCGCAAGGTGGAAGTGGCCCTGAAGGGCGGCAACGACAATCTGCAGAATAATATCCGGGATATCACCGCAAATATCAATTCCTGTCTGTAAAAAAGTTTTCCACAGAGCCTGTGGAATGTGGAAGGATAATCTGTTGAAAAACAGAACCGGGAATTTGTAAAAATCCGCCTGTGGAAAAGTTATTTTTTCTCCACAAGGGCGTGTGCAGAAAAAGGCGTTGCGGCTGTAAGACAAATCCGGGTTTTCCACATAACTTTCCCCTATAACTGTTAATACTGCATTCAATAAGAAAAATATATATATTTCTTTATATCTTTACAAAGCGAGGTACTGCTATGAGATTTACCTGTGAAAAAAATATGCTGGTTACCGGCCTGAACATTACCGGCCGCGCCGTGGCACAGAAGAGCAGCCTGTCTGTCATCGAGGGTATCCTCTGTAAAGCAGGCGTGAATCTGAGTCTCACCGGCTACAATATGGAAACCGCCATTACCTACCAGATCGATGCCGAGATTTCCGATCCCGGTGCCTGCATCCTGCCTGCCAAGCTCTTCGGCGACATTATCCGCCGTCTGCCGGAAGGCCCTGTTACCGTTGTGGTGGACGATAACTACAAAGTTTCCATCCGGGCAGGCTACGCTTCCTTTACCATTTCCGCAGAATCTGCCGAGGATTACCCGGAGCTGCCGGATGTGGGTTCCGGCAAGAAGGTGCTGATCCCTCAGAGCGCTCTGAAGGATCTGATCTCCGGCACCATTTTTGCGGTTTCTGAAAATCAGGGCCGCCCCATCCACACCGGCGTGAAGTTTGAAGTGGAGGATGATACCGTTTCCGCCATCGCCGTGGACGGTTTCCGCCTGGCAAGACGCACCTACCACATGGAAAGCGGCACCGGCCGCACCATGGCTTTCGTGGTGCCTGCCCAGGGCCTGAAGGAAGTGGAAAAGATCCTGACGGACTCCGAGGAAGATGCCGGCTTTGTGCTGGGTGACAAGCACATTCTGTATTCTCTGGGCAACGCCACCGTCATCTGCCGCCTGCTGGACGGCGAGTTCCTGAACTGGAAAAAAGTGGTTCCCACCAACTGCCCCATCAAGCTTACTGCCCATGTCAGCGATCTGGCTTCCTCCATTGAGCGCGTGGGCCTGATCGTTTCCGAAAAATACAAGAGCCCTGTGCGCTGCATCTTCGGCAGCCAGGTGCTGCAGCTGCGGACCAATACCACCATCGGTGCCGCGGAAGACCGCTGTGCCATTGCCGGCGACGGTAAGGAGCTGGAAATCGGCTTCAATGTCCGGTATCTTGCCGATGCCCTGCGGGCAATTCCCAGCGAAGAAGTTGTTCTGGAGCTGACCAATGGCCTGAGCCCCATTGTGATGACTCCCGTGGAAGAAAAATACGATTATTCTTATATGGTGCTGCCTGTGCGCATCAACAAGGGTTGAGATTATGAAAGTAACTGTAAAAAAGAAGGATCCCAATGCCAAGATCCCCGTGGTCATCGGCACGGAATTTATTAAGCTGGAATCCGCCATGAAGCTGGCAAACATTATGCCCTCCGGCGGCACCGCCAAAATGGTGATCCAGGATGGGCTGGTGGAAGTGAACGGCGAAGTTTGCACCATGCGGGGCAAGAAGCTTTACCCCGGCGACAGCTTTTCTTTTGAAGGGCTGCACTACCTGATCTGCATCCATGAACCTCAATGAGTTGTCCCTCCGGAATTTCCGGAATTATCAGGAACTGAGCCTTACCTTTGATCCCGGTGTGAACCTGATCGTGGGCAACAATGCCCAGGGCAAGACCAATCTGCTGGAAGCCATCAGCTATCTCGGCTCCGGAAAAAGCTTCCGGGCCCAGAAAAGCAGCGAAATGGTGCGCTTTGGGGCAGACTTTGCGGACTGTGAGGGAACCGTATTCTCTCAGGAACGGGAACAGCGGCTTCGCTGGGTGATTTTCGGCAGCAGCAGACCCCGGCAGGTATGGCGCAACGGCGCCAAGAAGAAAACCGCCGCGGATATTTCCGGTGTATTGCAGACAGTTCTGTTCTGCCCGGAGGACTTGATGGTGCTGAAATCCGGCGCTGCCGCCCGGCGGCGTCTGGGTGACCATGCCCTGTGCCAGCTGCGGCCCAATTATGAGGCGGCTCTGGCGGAATACGGAAGAATTTTGGATCAGAAGAGCAGAATTTTAAAAGACCGGTTTGAAAATCCCGCAATTGCGGAGATTCTGCCGGAATACGATCTGCGGCTTTGTCAGGTGGGCGCCTTGCTGATTTCCTACCGCGCCCGGTTTTATGAAGGACTGGGAAAAGCCGCAGCGGTTTACCACGGCCATTTTTCCGGCGGTGCGGAGGATTTCCACCTGGAATACAAGACGGTTTCCACGGTGAAAGATCCTTTCGCGCCTATTGCTGTGCTGCAGGATGACCTGATGGCGCATCTGGAAAGCCACCGCAGAGCGGAGCTGGAAACGGCCCAATGCCTCACGGGGCCTCATAAAGATGATTTTGAAGTGTCCCTTTCCGGCATCAACCTGAAAGCCTACGGTTCTCAGGGTCAGACCCGTACCGCTGCCATCAGTTTGAAACTGGCCCAGCGGCAGCTGATGGGCAGAGAATCCGGTGAGATCCCGGTGCTGCTGCTGGATGATGTGCTTTCGGAGCTGGACCCCGGCCGGCAGGACTTTGTGCTGAATCAGATATCCGAAGGCCAGGTGTTTATCACCTGCTGCGAGCCCGGGCAGTTTACAAAGTTGGGCAAGAATATCGAGATCCGGGCCGGACAGGTCGTGGAAGATTGATTTGACTTTACCCCTATTAAGGAGATTGAACCCATGTCTGATGAAATGAAAGTAACACAGGAATACGGTGCGGAGCAGATCCAGGTTCTGGAAGGACTGGAAGCTGTCCGGAAGCGCCCCGGTATGTATATCGGCTCCACTTCCGCCTCTGGCTTGCATCATCTGGTGTATGAGATCGTGGATAATTCCATCGACGAAGCGCTGGCCGGTTACTGCAAGCACATTACCGTGACCATTAACCCCGGTAACTCTATCACCGTTACCGATGACGGCCGCGGTATTCCTGTAGATATCCAGGCCCAGACCGGTAAGCCTGCCCTGGAAGTTGTGTTTACCGTGCTGCACGCAGGCGGTAAGTTCGGCGGCGGCGGCTATAAGGTGTCCGGCGGCCTTCACGGTGTCGGTGCTTCCGTTGTAAACGCCCTGTCCGAAAGCCTTACGGCCAGAGTCTATAAAAACGGCAATATCTACGAAATGAAATTCGCCCGGGGCCACATTACCCAGGAAATGAAGATCGTAGGCACCACCGAAAAGACCGGCACCGAAGTGACCTTCCAGCCCGACCCCGAAATGTTTGATACCCTGGTTTATGACTACGCCATTCTCCATGAGCGTATGCGGGAGGAAGCATTCCTGAATGCGGGCCTGTCCATTACCATTACCGATGCCCGTGGGGAAACGCCTGTTACCAAGACCATGTGCTACGAGGGCGGCATCCGGGAGTTTGCCACCTGGTGCAACAAAAATAAGACCCCCCTGCACAATGATGTGATCTACATGAGCGGCATGAAGGGCGACGCTTCTGCGGAAATCGCCATTCAGTATAACGACGGTTATAATGAATTCATGCTTTCCTTTGCCAATGATGTCCGCACCCCGGAAGGCGGTATGCATGAAACCGGTTTTAAAACTGCCCTGACCCGTGTGCTGAATAACTACGGCGTCAAGAGTGGCCTGATTAAGGGCGATGACAAGGTCTCCGGCGAAGACTGCCGGGAAGGTATCACCGCCATTATCTCCGTGAAGCTGACGGACGCTCAGTTTGAGGGTCAGACCAAGGCAAAGCTGGGCAATGCCTACATCCGCACCCTGGTGGATTCCATCGTTAACGAGCAGCTGGCTACTTATTTTGAGGAGCATCCCGGCGTGGCCAAGACCATTCTGGAAAAGGCTATGATGGCAAACCGGGCAAGAGAAGCTGCCCGGAAGGCCAGAGAAAATGCCCGCCGCAAGACCGGTTTGGAATCCGGCGGTATGCCTGACAAGCTGCAGGACTGCAATGAAAAAGATCCCACCCTCTGCGAACTGTATATCGTCGAGGGTGACTCCGCTGCGGGCTCTGCCATTCAGGGCAGAGACTCCCGGTTCCAGGCAATCCTGGCTATGTGGGGTAAGATGCTGAATGTGGAAAAGGCCAGAGTGGACAAGGTTTACGGCAACGATAAGCTGAATCCCCTGATCGTAGCGCTGGGCGGCGGCATCGGTGAGGACTTTGACCTGGAAAAGCTGCGCTATCACAAGGTTGTGATTATGTCCGATGCGGATGTAGACGGCGCCCATATCCGCACATTGCTGCTGACCTTCTTTTTCCGCTATATGCGGCCCCTGATTGAGCATGGCCATGTATATTCCGCTGTACCCCCTCTGTATAAGCTGAAGCGGGGTAAGACAGAGCGTGTTGCTTACTCTGATGAGCAGCGGGATCTGGTATCTGCCGAAATGCGGGGCGAGAGCAATGCCAAGGTGGAGATTTCCCGGTTTAAGGGCCTTGGTGAGATGGACCCCCACGAACTGTGGGATACCACCATGGACCCCGAAAAGCGTACCCTGCGCCGGATTACCCTGGAAGATGCCCGCCGTGCCGACGAGATTTTCACCGTGCTCATGGGCGAGCAGGTGGAGCCCCGTAAGGAATGGATCGAGCGTAACGCCAAGTACGCCGTGAATATCGATATCTAAGGAGGTGACGCACTTTGGCAAAACACAACCGCGACTATAAGCCTGAGGACATTCTGTTCCCTAATCAGGCCATTACCTCTTCCAATCTGGTGGAAGAGATGGAAAAATCCTATATTGAATATGCCATGAGCGTCATCGTTGGCCGTGCCCTGCCGGATGTCCGTGACGGTCTGAAGCCCGTGCACCGCCGTATCCTCTATACCATGTACGAAAGCGGCCTGACTTCCGACAAGCCTTTCAAGAAGTCTGCCACCTGTGTCGGTGATGTGCTGGGTAAGTATCATCCCCATGGCGACGCATCTGTTTACGATGCCATGGTTCGTCTGGCTCAGAATTTCTCCATGCGCTATGTGCTGGTGGATGGCCACGGTAACTTCGGCTCCGTGGATGGCGATCCCGCCGCTGCCTACCGTTACACTGAAGCCCGGCTTTCCAAGCTTTCCAACGAAATGCTCCGGGATATCGAAAAGGATACCGTCAACTGGGACCCTAACTTCGACGAATCCCGGAAAGAGCCCCGGGTGCTGCCCAGCCGGTTTCCCAATCTGCTGGTAAACGGATCTTCCGGTATCGCTGTGGGTATGGCTACCAATATTCCGCCCCACAACCTGACGGAAGTGATCAATGCCTGCGTCTGCGTGCTGGATGACAGCGAAGCAAGCTTGCCGGATCTGATGGAGCATATCTCCGGCCCCGATTTCCCCACCGGCGGCATTATCATGGGCCGCAGCGGTATCCGGGCTGCCTACGCCACCGGCCGCGGCAAGATCGTTGTCCGTGCTAGAACCGAATTTGAAGAATTCGCCAAGGACCGGGTGCGCATCATTGTTTCCGAGCTTCCCTATCAGGTAAATAAGCGCCAGCTGATTAAGAATATCGCCGAGCAGGTGAAGGATAAGAAGCTGGAAGGCATTTCCGACCTCCGTGACGAGACTGACCGCAACGGTATGCGTATGGTCATCGAGCTGAAGAAGGATGCCAATCCCCAGGTGGTGCTGAATAACCTCTTTAAGCAGACTGCTCTGCAGTCCAGCTTCGGCATTATTATGCTGGCCCTGGTGGATGACCAGAAGCAGCCCAGAATTCTGTCCCTGCGGCAGATTCTGGATGAATATCTTACCTTCCAGATGGAAGTGCTGACCCGCCGTACCCAGTATGACCTGCGTAAGGCAAGAGAGCGTGCCCACCTGTTGGAGGGTCTGCTGATCGCCCAGGATAATATCGACGAAGTGATCCATATTATCCGCTCTGCCTATGACGATGCCAAGGAGCGTCTGTGTGAGCGGTTCGGTCTGGACGATGTGCAGGCTCAGGCAATTTTGGATATGCGCCTGAAGGCTCTCCAGGGTCTGGACAGAGAAAAGCTGCAGAATGAATACGATGAGCTGCAGCAGCGCATTGCCTATTACCTGGAACTGCTCTCTGACGAAACCAAGCTCAAGGGCGTTCTGCGGGAAGAGCTCATCGCCATCCGGGATAAGTTCGGCGATGACCGCAAGACCGAGATCCAGGATGTGGAGGATGAGATCGACATTGAAGACCTCATCGAAGAGGAGACTTGCGCCTTTACCATTTCCAACCAGGGCTATGTGAAGCGGATGCCCGTGGATACCTACCGTACCCAGAGTAGAGGCGGCCGTGGTGTCAATGCCCAGAACCTGAAGGAAGAGGACTTTGTGAAGAGCCTGTATGTGGCTTCCACCCACGATCATCTGCTGTTCTTTACGGATAAGGGCCGGGTACATCACCGGAAGGGCTATCAGATTCCCGAAGCCGGCAGAACCGCCAGAGGCACTGCCATTGTCAATGTGCTGCCCCTGATGCCTGATGAATCTGTCACCGCCCTGGTGGTGACCAGAGAATTCCACGAAAATGAGTATCTGATGATGGTAACCCGGAAGGGTACTGTCAAGCGCATCCCCTTCATCGCGCTCAGCACCAACCGCAAGACCGGTATCCGGGCCATTACCCTGGATGAGGACGATCAGCTGGTGAATGTGATCCGCACCGAGGGCGATGACCGGATTCTCATTGCCACCGCTCAGGGTATGGCTATCTGCTTCCATGAAAACGATGTGCGTCCCATGGGTCGTGACGCTGCGGGCGTTCGCGGTATTCAGCTGGTGGGCGAGGACTATGTTGTGGGTGCGGAAAAGGCAGAAGAGGGCAAGACTCTGCTGACTGTCACCCAGAACGGTTACGGCAAGCGTACCGAGCTTTCCGAGTACCTGCGTACCGGTCCCAACGGGGAGAAGATCCCCCAGAGCCGCGGCGGTAAGGGCCTGAAGAACTACAACATTACTCCCAAGACCGGTATCGTGGCCGGCTGCCGTGTGGTCAGCGAGACAGATGATGTGATGCTGATTGAAAACGGCGGCGTGATTATTCGGGTCCGGGCGGCGGATATCAATATCTATAAGCGCGATGTCCAGGGCGTTATCATTATGCGCATCGAAGAGGGCAATGCCCTGGTGAGCATGGAGCGCATCAGCCCCGAAGAGGAGCCGGAAGCATGAGGACGGTGACCCTCTATACCGATGGCGCTTGCTCCGGCAATCCCGGCCCCGGTGGCTGGGGTGCCATCCTGGAATACATGGGCCATGAAAAAGAACTGTCCGGCGGTGAGGAAACCACCACCAACAACCGGATGGAACTGACAGCGGTGATTCAGGGCTTGCAGGCCCTGAAAGAACCCTGCATTGTAGAGCTGTATTCCGACAGTAAGTATGTCATTGATGCCCTGGAAAAGGGCTGGGCCTGGGGCTGGAAGAAAAAGGGCTGGATCAAGTCGGATAAGAAGCCTGCCCTGAACCCGGATCTTTGGGAAGTGCTTCTGAGCCTGACCCAAAAGCATGAACTGCACTACCATTGGGTGAAGGGCCATGCGGACAATCCTAAGAACAACCGCTGCGATGAATTGGCAGTGGCCCAGTGGAAGCGGATCAAGGGAGAGCTTTGATATGTATCTTTCCATCGGCAACGATATGGCGGTGCGGCAGTCTTCCATCATCGGTATTTTCGATATGGACAATACCAGCACTTCCAAACGCACCAAGCTGTTTTTGGAAAAAGCGGAAAAAATGGGGCAGGTGGTTCCCTGCGATGATCTGCCCAAGTCCTATATTCTCACGGCAGAATACGGCCTTACCCGAATTTACCTGACTTCTTTAAGTATCCAGACATTGGAAAAGCGGCTGAAATGAGGGAATTATGAAAAACTTGCTTTGCATCGATGTGTTTGAAGGTATCGACTACGACCGGCTGTTTTACATGGCAAAGGACATCGGCTTTGACGGATTATTCTCCGGGGAAATTCACGGCGATGATTTTGAATCCATGAAGCGGGTGAGAAGAATCGCCAATGAGACGGGGCTTCTGTATGAATTTTCCCATTCCAAAATTCCCGGCTGCATGGAGCTTTGGCGGAATAGCGGCGGCGGTGCAGACTATGTAAAACTGCTCAAACGCAATATTGATAACTGCGCCCGGCTGGAAATTCCGATTCTGGTAGTCCACTGTCAGCCGGAATACCAGACGGAGCCGGATATGGCTCTGGGACTTTCTTATTTGGAGCCGGTGGTGCGCTATGCGGAGGATGCCGGGGTGAAGATCGCCTTTGAGAATATCGACCATCCCCAGTGTCTGCTGCAGACCATGGCCCATTTTACGGATTCTCATGTGGGCTTCTGCTATGACGCGGGCCATGAGGCCTGCCGTGGCTACGGCTATGAATTCCTGCCCCTGGTGGGTGACCGGCTGATCTGCACCCATATCCATGACAATGATATGGTGGATGACCTGCACCTGATCCCCTTTGACGGCAAGATCGACTGGCAGCGGGTCACGCGGCAGCTGAAAGACTGCCACTACGAAGGCCCCCTGACTTTGGAGCTGCGCTACGGCAAGTTCTATGAAGGCGTACCGGAAACGGAATTCCTGCAAAAGAGCTTTGATGCAGTTAAGTGCCTGCGGGAAATGATGAATGGAAAAGAGGTATAATTATGGAAAGAAAATATCCTGTAAAGTATTTTTGTATGTTTGTGCTTACAAATTTTCTATTTCACTATTTCTACTTATTTGTTCCAGGTGTGATTCTGTGCATTATTGGAATATGGTCAAAGCCTTGTCTTGCTGCAGGTTTGGCAATTCTTATATTGGACTTGATACTGTCTGTCATAGAGCAGCTTAAACTTCGCAGAGCCGCGGTTTCAAAAAGTGACAGTCCGGAATTTAACAAAATTATGGATGCCTTTTGTTCCCCGGGGGGATTGCATGCTACTGGAGAAGTTCTGGAAGAGATGCTGAAAAATGCGCCTGTTGTTGAAGACAGTGAGAAAAATCAATAAAAAGAAACCGCGACCGGTCAGGTCGCGGTTTCTTTATGTTCTGCGTTTAATGCATCCACTACAATGTCAGGGTAAGGATTGACAATGACGGTGTTGTAGGTGTGATAGATTACCATGCCGGGCTTGGCGCCGCTGATTTTTTTCACCTGCTTTACCGGGGTCACATCCACGGGAATATTCTGGCCGCCGGTGGTTTCTGCGTAGTGGGCTGCCAGCTGAGCCGCCTGGGTGATGGTGTCATCCGGGGGCTTGGTGCCGCCGCAGGAGATGATTACATGGCTGCCGTGGACTTTCTGGGCGTGGAGCCAGATGTCGTCCTTTCTTGCCAGCTTGAAGGTCAATTCATCGTTCTGCCGGTTGTTCCGGCCTACATAGATGGGATATCCGTCGGTGGATTCAAAGCGCATGGGCGAAAGTTTCCCCTGGCGCACGCGCTTTTTGGCGCTGTCCAGCCGGACATAGCCCCCGGTGTGAAGCTCCTGGCGAATTTCTTCGATCTCCTGCTCCGTCTGCGCCCGGTTCAACTCATCCTGGACACTCTGCAGATATTGCAGCTCTTCCCGGCCCAGTTCCATCTGGCGGGTCAACTCCTTTTCCGCATTCTTCATGCGGGTATAGTCCTTATAGAACTTGGAGGCATTCTGCTGGGGAGAGAGAATGGGGGAGATGGGAATCTGGATGACCGGCATTTCCTCATCATAGAAATCTTCCGCTTCCAGAATTGTCTGGCCCTTAATGATCTTGTGGATATTGGCGGTGACAATATCGCCCAGCTGACGCAGTCGCTCCCGGTCATAGGTGGCGGAGAGTTCCTTTTCCTGAATAGCCAGCTTGCGCTGGATGCGCTGGCAGAGATTGCTGACGGTTTTCCGCAGGGCCTGGCTCTTTTGGCGCATGGCGTCCTTGCGGTCTTTCAGGATATAGTAGCTGTCCAGAAGGGCAGTGAAGGATTCCGATTCTTTACAGCTGCCGTATTCCCGGATAGGGCAGAAGGCAAACTGTTTGGGAGTGCCGTCCGGGGCGGCATAGAACCAGGGCTTGGGATGCTGCAGATGCTCCCGGAAAAACAGATACAGCTTTTCTCCCACGGTATCCGCATCCAACGCATCCACCCGGGCATCGGTGCTGCCTGCAGCAAAAAGAGCCGCTTCCCGGCAAACCAGAGGGGACAGGCCACCCAGAGAATCCATCAGCCGGTCAGAAAGCACATCCGCGCCGGGATTCTTTATAAGATTGACATAATCACAAATTTCGAAGTTTACGGGATTGGCTTTGGCCACATCCTCCGGCTCCTGATACTTTAAGCCCGGCAGCGCGGGGCGTTTGCTGGTTTCGTCCAGACCAATACGGCGCAGGCAATCGATGATCCGCCCCTCGGGGTCCAGCAGATACAAATTACAGGTGCGGCCCATCAGCTCCGCCACCAGCCGCTTCTGCACGGGATAGCCCATTTCATCGGTGCAGTCAAAATAGAAGGTAGCGGCACGCTCCATAGGAGGCTGGGTGATCTTTGCCAGCCGTGCGCCGGACAGATGCTTACGCAGCAGCATGCAGAACATGGGAGGCTCCGCAGGATTTTCCGGGCTGGCGGTGGTCAGATGCAGCCGGGGCGCAGCGGGGTTGGGGGCAAAGAGAAGCTTTTCTCTGCCACCTTCGCAGCGCAGCAGCATCAACACCGTATCCCGGCTGGGCTGGTGGATCTTTTCCACCCGGGCGCCGGTGGCTGTACTCCGGATCTCATCCAGTACCGCAGAAAGAAAAAATGCGTCAAATGCCATGGATTTCCATTCCTTTCCGGAATAATTCGTTGAGCCGCTCTTTCCGGCCATAGAGATACAATGCCCCAAACAGGGTTTCCAGGCCGGTGGCCATGGCGTATTCCTTGGGGGTAGCGGATTTGGGCGCGGCATGGGTGTGGGAGTTCTTGCCCCGGCGATAGTAGGCGGCTTCTTCTTCCGTGAGGATGGGAAGAATACGCTCCGCAAACTTGGCCTGGGCAGGGGCTTTCACAAGATTGATGGCATCCTTGTGGAAATTTTTGACGGTGTGATCGCCCGCGGTGCACAGGTAGCTGCGCACCATCAGTTCAAACACGCCGTCACCCACATGGGCCAGGCCCAGATTGGAAATGGCGTCCACCTGGGCTTTGGTAAAATTCAGTTCGAAATAGTTTTCCATATTTTTTTACCCCGATTCACAAGGAGCTGGGCGCACAGGCCCGTAAAAATGCCGGTGATAATGCTGCATATCAGCAGCGCCGGCAAATAAATAATAATGGACGGCGTACCGGTGACCAGCACAGCCATAATCATCTGTCCAACAGAATGGGCCATTGCGCCCAGACAGCCTGCGATCCACATCTGATTTTCTTTCAGGATCTTCCGGGAGAAGATGGTGATGGTAATGGCCAGCGCGCCGCCTGCCGCGGAATAGAGAATGGAGCTGAAATTGCCCGCAAATACCGCACCCAGGAAGATACGGCCTGCCAGAATCAGAATCGCTTCCACGGGCCCCATCACAAACACCGCAAACACCGTAACAATATTGCTCAGACCCAGCTTGACACCGGGCAGCGGCACCGGGGAGGGGATCTGGGCTTCTACCATAAAAATCGTAAGTGCTATGGCACAAAGCAGCGCCATAGTGGTAAGTTTTTTCGTTTTCAAGGGATCTGCCACCTTTCTTCGCCTATGGTAACAGATTTTCGGCCAAAAGTAAAGGATTCCGGGGTGGCATAAAAAATGTAAAAATAAATAAGAATAATTCTTATTTTTCTATTGACAAACAGAGAAGGCTGTGTTATACTCTAGTTGTAAATGATAATCATTCGCAAACAGGAGGTGACCGGATGGAAGGTGCTTCAAAGAACTTCCGCAAGCGAAATGCGATTCTGCAATATCTGCGGCAAAGCGAAGACCACCCCTCTGCCGAGAAGATCTACACGGATCTGAAAAAGGAAATACCGGACCTCTCCATGGGAACGGTGTACCGAAACCTGAACCTGTTTAAACAGCAGGGGTTGATCACCAGTGTGGCAACCGTAAACGGTGTGGAACGGTTCGATCCCGATACCGAACCCCATGTGCATTTCATTTGCCATACCTGCGGCGCGGTGGCGCATCTGGAGCGGTTGGAAACTCCGGAAACGCTCAGTGCCAAAGCAGAAGCCGCCATCGGCTGCAAGGTAGGCCAGTGTCAATTGTATTTTACCGGCCAATGCCGGACATGTCTGAATCAATAAAAGGAGATTTTTTTATGAAAAAGTTTGTTTGTACCGTATGTGGTTTTGTTTATGAGGGCGACGAGCTTCCCGAAGATTACGAGTGCCCCCTGTGCAGCGTAGGCCCCGACCTCTTTGAAGAAGAGAAATAAGCAAAATAAAGCGATTTCCCGATCCTATCAAAATTAATTACATTTCTAAAATATGGAGGAAAAAATTATGAAGAAGTTTGTATGCTCTGTTTGTGGTTATGTTCACACCGCCGAGGAACTGGCCGCTGATTTCCGCTGCCCCGTCTGCAAGGTCCCTGCTTCCAAGTTTGTGGAGCAGAAGGGCGAGCAGAAACTGGCCGCTGTCCATGAGTACGGCGTGTATGCTCAGACTGTGAAGAACAACCCCGACATCTCCGCCGAGGACAAGAAGTACATCTTCGATCAGCTGATGGCCAACTTCAACGGCGAGTGCTCCGAAGTGGGCATGTACCTGTGCATGGCTCGCATCGCCCATCGTGAGGGCTATCCCGAGATCGGCCTGTACTGGGAGAAGGCAGCCTGGGAAGAGGCTGAGCATGCTGCCAAGTTCGCCGAGCTGCTGGGCGAGGATCTGGAGCCCAACATGAAGGCCACCACCCGCGACAATCTGGCATGGCGCGTTGACTGCGAGTTCGGCGCAACCCAGGGTAAGTTCGACCTGGCCTCCTGCGCCAAGAAGAACGGCCTGGATGCCATCCACGACACCGTCCACGAAATGGCCCGGGACGAGGCCCGCCACGGTGTAGCCCTGAAGGGTCTGCTGGAGCGCTACTTCAAGTAAGAGAATTACCGACGATCTTGTAACCGCCGGTCCCAGTACCGGGGCCGGCGGTTTTTCTTATAAAAAAATAAAAAGGAGAATGAATTATGAAAATCCGTATTGATAAAGATATTGTGAGCTTTACCCCGGAGCATGCCGCTGAGGCAGCAGAGCTGGAAGCTCTGTGGATCAAGATGGGTAACTGTCTGGGTGACAACAAACACCTGGAACCTTTGGGTGTGTACATTCCCTCTGAGAATAAGACGGCATCCTTCCATATTGCCGGCCTGAACGAGCAGGAAAAGAGTGCAGTACCCGAGATCCGGGCACCTTACGATACCGATGTATATTGCGTCACCTGCAATAAGACGGTACATATCAAAGCCGGCGAAGTGGTACCTTCCTGCTGTGGCAGATTGATGGAAATTCTGGACTGAGTTCCGCAGCGGTATCCCAAAAGAATATATCAAACAGGTGGAGATCATCTCCACCTGTTTTTTGCTGCCTGGAGACCTTGAAACATGGAAACGAACCGATTATAATGAAAATACAGATATTCGCGCATTATAGGAGGCGACTGGGATGACGCTTTTGGAATTGGAACGCGCGCTGGCGGCATTTGTGGCAGAGAATCCGGGCAACTGTGTGGAGACATCCTACGCGCTGCGTCCGGAATATGTGGGAACGCGGATTTACGAAGCACCTCTGATGGGCTGCGCGGCGGCGGATGACCCGCTGTTTGCCTATATGAAGCAGAGCAAAGAGATTTATGGGCCGACCCTGCGGCTGCCGGAGGAATGGCTGCCGGGGGCTGTATCGGTGGTGTCGTTCTTCCTGCCGTTTACAAAAGAAATTCGGGACAGCAACCGCTGCGATCTGACCAGACCGTCGGATCTGTGGCTCCATGGCCGTGCAGAAGGCCAGGCATTTTTGGATCGTGCCACCGCATATCTGGCGGAACTGCTGCGGGAAGCGGGAGGCAAAGTGGCGATCCCCTCTCAGGACCCGGAATTTTATGTGATTCGGGACCCGGCCCGTGCGGAGCGTGGCGAGCCGCCCTATGTGAGCAACTGGTCGGAACGCCATGCTGCGTTTACGGCGGGTTTGGGTACATTCAGTTTATCCAAGCATCTGATTACGGAAAAGGGCGTCAGCGGCCGCTTCAGCAGCTTAATCACAGATTTGCCCCTGACCGTAACACCCCGACCCTATACGGACCCCTATGAGTACTGCACATTCTGCGGTGCCTGCCGGAAACGCTGCATCGTCAACGCCATCGGCGAGAAAGAGAAGGATAACCGTATCTGCTCCGGCTTTCAGCACCAGATGCGGGAGCGTTTTGCCCCCCGGCACGGCTGCGGCAAATGCCAGCTGTCCGTCCCCTGCGAGACCAGACGCCCCAAGCGGAGCGGAGCAAAGATGGGCTGAAGCGCTGCTTTCTGCGGCTTACCGGCAGTCAGGCAATCCAAATAATAGGGGCTATTGCAAAAGCAACAGCCCCTGATTATTTACTTTTGGATCTTACGCCATTCGCCGGTATCGGGATCTTTATACATAGAGCCATCGCTGTTGACCTGCAGACGCTTCATGGAACCATTATTCTGTTCCCGCCAGACCTCAACCACAGGCTGTCTCCGGGCAGCCTCCTCAGCGGCTTCCCGTTCTCTGCGGGCAATGTCTGCGTCAAGAATCTCAGAGATGGAGGGACCGTTATCACGGCTGGCGTTCTGGGCATTGCTTTCCATCCACTCCATGGCGGTGTTTGCCCATCCAATCTCGGCGGCACGCTTGGTTTTTCTGGTAACAAACAGGCCAATAATGGTCCATGCCAGCAGGACGCGGGCGTATGCACCCATGGATGCCATAATCAGCAAATGGATGGACCGGAAGCAGAGAATTCCGTCAGCGCGCATTTTCAGGATAGAGGGTATGGAAAGAACTGCGGTAATGGCGAGCCAGAGGAAAAAGTTACCCACATTGCCCAGCATCAGGAAGACAACAGCTACCCATGCAGGCAAACCGATGATCGCACGGACCAGTGCATTGGCATAACGCGTATGGTTTTCGTGGAGCTTCCACAGGGGGTTGGCATAACTGCCGTAGAAACAGGAATAGATAACAAGAACAAAACCGATAAAATAAATCATCACTGGACATTCCTTTCTGGTTTGAATCTGGTCACAGAACACATATATGGTAACATATGGAAAAGGGAAAAACAATACAGTTTTTTTTCGGAAAAATGCAGAACGAACCATATTGTCTTATAGCATGCCAAAATAAAAAAATAAAAATAAGAATAATTCCTATTGACAAATGAGCAGTTGTATAGTATACTCAACTTGTAAATAAGAGTGATTCTCATCCGGGAGGTAAAGGAGGTATCCATGGAACAAACAGTAAAACGATTTCGCAAGCGAGATGCGATTCTCACCTGCCTGCGCCAGACAGTGGTGCACCCTTCGGCAGATTGGGTGTTCGCCCAGCTGAAGCCGGAGATTCCGGATCTCTCTCTGGGTACCGTCTATCGCAACCTGGCTCTGTTTAAGGAGCAGGGCTTGATCATGAGTCTGGGTACCGTGAACGGTGTGGAGCGCTTCGATGGCAACACGGCACCCCATGTTCATTTTATCTGTACGGAATGCGGCAAAGTAGATGACCTGCACACCATTTCCGTTCCGGAAGAACTGAAAAACACAGCAGCCCAAAGCTGCGGCGGCCGGATTGATGGCTGCCAGCTTCTATTCACAGGAATTTGCGCGGAATGCGCCAACAAATAAAAAATCTATAAATACTTATATAATTGGAGGAAAAATTATGAAGAAGTTTGTATGCTCTGTTTGTGGTTATGTTCACACCGCCGAGGAACTGGCTGCTGATTTCCGCTGCCCCGTCTGCAAGGTCCCCGCTTCCAAGTTTGTGGAGCAGAAGGGCGAGCAGAAACTGGCCGCTGTCCATGAGTACGGCGTGTACGCCCAGACTGTGAAGAACAACCCCGACATCTCCGCCGAGGACAAAAAGTACATCTTTGATCAGCTGATGGCCAACTTCAACGGCGAGTGCTCCGAAGTGGGCATGTACCTGTGCATGGCTCGCATCGCCCATCGTGAGGGCTATCCCGAGATCGGCCTGTACTGGGAGAAGGCAGC
>JAFSEW010000012.1 GCA_017435525.1 Oscillospiraceae bacterium
GCTCACGGCCGTCACAAGAAGCAGACCGGCGGCAGCGGCCAGTTCGGTGATGTCTGGGTCCGCTTCGAGCCCCAGGAAGAGCAGGACGAGCTGATCTTTGATGTGGCCGTCGTTGGCGGCGCTGTGCCCAAGAACTTCAACCCCGCTGTTGAAAAGGGTATCCAGGAAGCCGTTCAGAAGGGCCCCCTGGCAGGTTACCCCATGGTCAACCTGAAGGCCACCCTGTACGATGGCTCCTACCACCCCGTTGACTCCAACGAAATGGCATTTAAGCTGGCTGCTATCCTGGCATTCAAGGAAGCTATGCCCAATGCTATGCCCACTCTGCTGGAGCCTGTGATGTCCCTGGCTGTTACCATTCCCGACAGCTACATGGGCGATGTCATCGGCGACCTGAACAAGCGCCGCGGCCGCGTTATGGGCATGAACCCCGATAACGAGGGCAACACCGTTGTCGAGGCTGAGGTTCCCATGGCTGAAATGAGCAGCTATGCCATCGACCTGCGCGCTATGACCCAGGCCCGTGGCTCCTTCACCATGAAGTTCGAGCGCTACGAGGAAGTTCCCAAGATCAACCAGGCAAAGATCATTGCCGAGGCTAAGGAGAACGAGGAATAATCCTTCCATACCGATGCCGCCTCTTCGGAGGCGGCATCTTTTTGCGTTTTGCCCCGCTGCAACTGCCGGTTGACAAAATGCAAGGGCCAAATGGTTGTGCTTTTTCCCCATGTTTGCTATACTGATAGCAACCGAAAGGAAATGGCCATATTCATTCGTAAGTATTTTGGAGGTGTGTCCTATGACTATGGGACAGCGGATCGGGGAGCAGCGGAAAAAGCTGGGCATCTCTCAGGAAGCTCTGGGAGAGAAGCTGGATGTTTCCCGGCAGGCAGTGAGCAAGTGGGAATCCGACGGCGCCGTGCCGGATGTGGATAAGCTGATTACCATGAGCAAGCTCTTCGGCGTCAGCGTTGGCTGGCTGCTGGGTGTGGAGGAAGAATCCGCCCCGGAGCGGTCGGAAGAACTGACGGAAAAGCAGCTGCGGATGATCGAGGAGATCGTCAAGCGCTATCAGCCGGAGCCGACTGTGGTGACCCAGACTGTAGTAAAAAAAGAAGGAAAAGGGTTTAAAGTGCTGGCCGGTTTCGGCATAGCCCTGGCGGTGATCCTGGCGATTATTGCCCTGAATAAGATTCAGAAGCTTCCGGATTACAACCATCAGCTCAATAATATTTCCACCAACTATCATAATGTCCAGAGCCAGCTGGGGGTACTGTCCCAGCAGCTGGATGATCTGGCTAAGGGCGAGCAGCTGCTGACAGAATATTCCTGCGTGGCTAAAGGTTTCCCGGATCTGTCCGGCGCGGAGATTACCTTCCGGGCTACCCCAAGGCAGTGGCAGGACGGTGATATTGGCCTTCTGGTCGCGCGGCTGGATGGGGAAGAAGTTACCACAGCCCAGTGCAGCTTTTCCGGCAGCGGCTACACAGCGGTGCTGGAGCTGCCCCCGGCAGACGGCTACAGCTACTGCTTTGTGCAGTGCCACGCCGACGGCAGCCGGGAACAGCAGATTCTGGAGGATGTGGATCACTACTGTGTGTATGTGGCTGAAGGCCTGCGAATCAACTGCCAGGGAGATGTTTCCTGGCATGAGGATGTGGTGAAGCAGCCCGGTAAGGTCAATCTGTATCCGGATTCCTGCCAGATCTACATGCACCCGCCTACCATTGTAAACTGGGAAGATGATCTGACCTGGGAGTATGCACAGCTAGTTTTCCTGCGCAGCGGCGAGGAACTGCGGCGGTATGATCTGCTGAAGCAGGAGAACATGTTCATGGAACCTGCAGTGTCCGGTTGGTACCTGGATACTGCATTCTGGATCGAGGATCTTGTGATTCCCATGCAGGATCAGGACAGGGTCAGCGTCATGCTGGAAGCCAGGCTCAGCAACGGTATGGAATTGTCAAAAGAAATCACCGCCTGGCATCTGGAAGGAACCCAGATCGTGGCAGATGCCCCGCTGGACGAATTCCAATAAGCGAAGCGCGGTTCACCTTGCGTGAACCGCGTTTTTATGCTACAATGGGGAAAATGACAGGAGGGATCCTATGCTGCCCGAAGCCTTTTTGAAGCGAATGGAACATCAGCTGGGGGAGGAATACCCGGCGTTTTTGGCTGCTCTGGAGCGACCCAGAGCGGTGGCGCTGCGGTTCAATCCCCTGAAAGGGGAAGCGCCCCACATGGATTTTACGGGAGATCCGGTACCCTGGGAGCCCAGGGGCTATTATTATGATCCCAATGCCCGGCCCGGCCTGCACCCTTACCACGAGGCCGGCGTATATTATTTGCAGGAGGCCAGTGCCATGGCCCCGGTGAGCCTGCTGGATCCCCAGCCCGGGGAGTGGGTGTGCGACCTCTGCGCAGCCCCCGGCGGCAAGACTACCCAGATCGCAGGCCGTATGGCAGGAAAAGGCTTTCTGCTGTGCAACGAGATCAACCCCAAGCGGGCCAAAATCCTCAGCCGCAACATCGAGCGTATGGGCGTGGGCAATGCCCTGGTGACCAACGAGCACCCCGGCAAGCTGGCGGAGCGCTTTGCCGGCTGCTTTGACAAGGTGCTCATCGACGCTCCCTGCTCCGGCGAGGGCATGTTCCGCAAGGAAGAGGCGGCGGTGACGGACTGGAGCCAGGAGACTGTGGAAATGTGCGCCCGGCGGCAGCAGGAGATCCTGGCTTCCGGCGCTATGCTGGTGCGGCCCGGGGGAAGGCTGGTGTATTCCACCTGCACCTTTGCCCCGGAGGAAAATGAGCAGGCTGTGGCTGCATTCCTGGAAAAGCACCCGGATTTTACCATGGAAAAGGCGGAAGCACCCTGGTTTACCCCTGCGGGAGAGGGCGCGTTCCGGCTGCTGCCCCATAAGCTGCTGGGGGAAGGCCATTTTGCCGCCGTGCTGCATAGGCAAGGGGATGCCCAGCGGGAAGAACCCACACCGGCACCTGCGGAGAAGCTGCCGAAAGAATGGACGGATTTTGCCAAAGATCTGGAAATCCAGCTGCCTGCAGGCCAGGCCCTTACCTTCGGCCAGAGTATCTACTGGGCACCGGAGGGGATGCCGCAGCTGCGGGGATTGAAAGTGGAACGCCCCGGACTGGAATTGGGCGTGGCCAAAAAGGGAAGATTTGAGCCTGCCCATGCCCTGGCACTGTGGCTGCGCGGCTGTGCAAGGCAGCAGGATTTTGCAGCCGACAGCCCGGAAATTGCCGCATACATGCATGGCGATGTGGTGAGCGCAAAGGAAAAGGGCTGGTGCCTGGTCACCGTGGACGGCTACAGCATCGGCTGGGGAAAAGGCGCAGAAAATGTGCTGAAAAATCATTATCCCAAGGGTCTTCGCCGGTGAAATGCAAATTATGCTTTACATAATTCAAAGAATATGGTATAACTATACTTGCGGTTAAAATAACCTCATGCGAAAATAACACAAGGAGAGGATTTCCTTGGCGAAATATGAGATCGTAGGCGGAACACCTTTGAAGGGCTCCGTTGTGATCAGCGGCGCGAAGAACGCTGCCGTTGCCATTCTGCCGGCTGCACTGCTGGTTTCCGGCCCCTGCCGAATTGAAAATGTTCCGGATATTTCCGATGTGCGGATTCTCATCAATATCCTGCGGGATATGGGTGCCACCATCGAATATGAAGATGCCAATACCCTGACGGTGGACTGCACCGCCATTAACAGTATCCATCCCGATCCTGCGCTGGTGCGGAAAATGCGTGCCAGCTACTATCTGATGGGTGCGCTGCTGGGTCGCTTCGGCCATGCTGCTGTGGCGCTGCCCGGCGGCTGCAACTTTGCTTCCCGTCCCATTGACCAGCACATCAAGGGCTTTATGGCTCTGGGTGCCGATGTGGATGAGAGCGAGGACTATGTGAATATGGTCCCCGGCGTGGATGGCCTCCACGGTGCCCGGATCAGCCTGGATATGGCAAGCGTGGGTGCCACGGTGAATATCATGCTGGCCTCCGTACTGATTCCCGGCCGTACCGTGATCGAGAACGCCGCCAAGGAACCCCATGTGGTGGATCTGGCCAACTTCCTCAATACCATGGGCGCCCATGTTTCCGGCGCCGGTACCGATACCATCAAGATCCGGGGCGTGGATGCCCTCCGGGGCGGCTCCTATGCCATTATCCCGGACCAGATCGAGGCAGGCACCTACATGGCAGCAGCTGCCGCTACCGGCGGCAATGTGCTGGTGCAGAATGTGATCCCCAAGCACATGGAGCGGATCTCCACCAAGCTGCAGGAAATGGGTGCCAGAATCACCGAGTATGATGATGCCATCCGGGTGCAGGCCAATAAGCGGCTGCACAACACCACCGTCAAGACCCGGCCTTACCCCGGCTTCCCCACGGATATGCAGGCGCAGCTGTGCGTGTGCATGGCCCTGGCCGCCGGTGTCAGCCGCCTGACGGAAAGCGTGTATGAGACCCGGTTCTTCGGCTACTGCACAGAGCTGGCCAACATGGGTGCGGATATTCTCATCAGCGGCAAGACCGCCATCGTTACCGGCCAGGATAAACTCCACGGTGCGACAGTGTGCGCTCACGACCTTCGGGCAGGCGCAGCGCTGGTGATCGCCGGTCTGGCAGCGGAAGGCACCACGGTGGTGGAGGATATCCACTATATCGAGCGTGGCTATGAGAACATCATCCAGAAACTCACCGGCCTGGGCGCCACCATCCGCAGAATTGAAGAATAAGAAAAGAGGGCTGCAATGCAGCCCTCTTCAGCTTGTCAAAAAACTTCCCATATGCTCCCGTTTCCTGTATAATAAAGGAAACGGGGGTGTTTTCATGGAACAGTGGAGAAAAGATGCACGGAAAGAACCAATCATCATCGATATCGATTCGTTGGTACCTGCAGATCATCTATTGCGTAAGATAGAGAAGGTCATGGATTACGAGTGGCTGTATGAGCGGTTGGATCCGTATTACTGCCACGACAACGGCAGACCCGGAAGTGACCCGGTTGTACTAATCAAAATGGTACTCATTCAACATCTGTTTGGCATTCCATCTCTGCGTCAGACACACCGGGAGATTCAGGTGAATTTGGCATATCGTTGGTTTCTGGGATATGGTCTGCTGGATGATATTCCTCATTTCGCCACGGTGAGTTATGCCTTCTGCAAGCGTTTCCCGGATGAACTGACCACGGAGATTTTTGAGCATATTCTCAACAAGGCATTAAATAACCGCATGGTAGATCCCAGCACAATCTTCATTGACGGTACACACATTAAAGCCAGTGCCAATAAGAAGAAGTATCAGAAAGAACAGGTCAAGAAAGCAGCGAAGGTGTACTCCGGTCAGCTGCGCCGCGAGGTGAATGCAGAGCGGGAGAAGCTGGGTAAGAAGCCCATTGAAGATGACCATGATGACAACGATCCCAAGCCTCCCACTGGCGGTGGCACTACCGAAAAGACAGTATCCATCACAGATCCGGACAGCGGTATGTTTGTAAAGGGAGAGCATGAGCGGCAGTTTGCCTATGAAGCTCACACAGCCTGTGACAGTCGAGGATTTGTGTTAGGAGTAGAAGTAACTGCCGGAAATGTCCATGACAGTGTAGCCTGGGACAAGGTATATGACGATGTAACACATAAGCATAATGTACAGTTTGTAACAATGGATGCCGGATACAAAACTCCCTGGATTGCGAAGAAGACATTGGACGATGGAAAAGTACCGATTTTGCCTTATACCAGATACAACGGAAAGAAAGACAGATATAAACCCTGGGAATATACTTATGATCCTGTAAATGATGCGTATATTTGTCCACATGGAGAAAGCCTGCGACATACAACTACAGACCGCAACGGAAAACGGAGTTACAGAAGCACACCGGAGAAATGCAGAAATTGCCCAAGCAAGGCAAGGTGTGGAGCCAACGAGCAGGGGCAGAGGCTATATACTACACACATCTGGCAGGAGTATCTGGATATCGTAGAGCAGATAAGAAAGACAGAGCGTGCAAAGAAAATTTATTCACAGCGCAAAGAAACCATTGAACGAGTCTTTGCGGACGCAAAAGAGAAGCACGCAATGAGATATACACACCACAGAGGTCTGGCCGCAGTTACGAGATGGGTCAGGCTGAAATATGCTGCCATGAATCTGAAAAAACTGGCAAATTGGAGTTGGAACAACTCCTGTTTCTCGCAAAGATTGCTTAGTTTTTTGTCCCAGATATGCCGAACCCCAGTTTTTTCCTAACAAAAACTGGGGTTCTTTGACAGACTGAA
>JAFSEW010000013.1 GCA_017435525.1 Oscillospiraceae bacterium
ACGGCGGTGCCGGCGATGACGATGTCGCCCTGCTTCAGGGTGCCGTTCTGCACCAGCAGAGTGGCAACGGGGCCGCGATTCTTGTCCAGACGGGCCTCGATGACGGTGCCCTTGGCGCGGCGGTCGGGATTGGCCTTCAGCTCCTGCACCTCGGCGGTCAGCAGCACCATCTCCAGCAGCTCGTCCAGACCCTTGCCGGTCTTGGCGGAGATGGGCACGATGATGGTGTCGCCGCCCCACTCCTCGGGGATCAGGTCATACTTGGTCAGCTGCTCCTTGATCTTGTCGGGGTTGGCGGTGGGCTTATCCATTTTATTGATGGCCACGATAATAGGCACTTCGGCGGCCTTGGCGTGGTTGATGGATTCGATGGTCTGGGGCATGATGCCGTCGTCGGCAGCAACCACCAGAATGGCGATATCGGTGCTCTTGGCACCACGGGCACGCATGGAGGTAAAGGCAGCGTGGCCGGGGGTATCCAGGAAGGTAATCATCTGGCCGTTCACATCCACCGTATAGGCGCCGATGTGCTGGGTGATGCCGCCTGCTTCCCCTGCGGTGACGGAGGTCTTACGGATGGCGTCCAGGGTAGAGGTCTTGCCGTGGTCAACATGGCCCATGACCACCACAACGGGGGCACGGGTCTGGAGATCTTCCGCGGCGTCCACATGGTCGTCGATAATCCGCTCTTCGATGGTGACGGTGATTTCCTTCTCCACCTTGCAGCCCATTTCGGTGGCTACAAACTCGGCGGTATCATAGTCGATGGTCTGGTTGATGCCGGCCATAACGCCATTGAGCATCAGGGTCTTGATCACTTCGCCGGCGGTCTTCTTCATCCGGGAGGCCAGCTCGCCTACGGTGATCTCATCGGGAATCTTCACGGTGACGGGAGCTTTCCGGGCCACTTCCATCTGGAGGCGGCGCATCTTCTCCTGCTCTTCGTTGCGGGACTTGTTGCCCTTGAACTTATTGTCACGCTTATTCTGCTGCTTGCCCTTGCCGCCGCCGATGCGCTGCTTGCCGCCCTGGTACTCCTGAACTCTTTCGGAAACCAGATTATCCACATCCGCAAAGCGGTTGGCGTTCACCTGCACGGCGGAAGTATCCACCACACGGCGCTCCCGCTTACGCTCCGGCTCCTTGGGCTTGTTCTCCTTGGGGGGCTGGGCAGGAGCGTTCTGCTGCTGGCGGGGCTGATGATTCTGCTGAGGACGGTTGGGCTGGGGCTTATTCTCAGCCTTGGGTGCCTCTGCCTTTACGGGCTCAGCCTTTGCAGGCTCCGCCTTGGGCTTGGGCTGCACCGCAAACACCTGCTCCAGAGAGCTGATGGGATGCTTGGCAGTCATCCGGTCGAACACCACATTCAGTTCGTCTTCCGTCAGAACCTGGGTGTTGGACTTGGGCTTTTCACAATACTGGGAGAGAATCTCCACAATTTCCTTGGGGGCTACGCCGAAATCGGCGGCCACCTCACGAATACGGTACTTCACAAAACTCATATACGCACCTCCACACTTCAATGCTTCCCGGCAGGCTTGCGGCCCATTTGCTTATTGCGCTGATGGGCCTTCGCCTCCTTCTGGCGCTGCTGCACCCGGCGGGTGCGCTCTTCCAGAGAAGCCAACTCTTCGCTGTATTTTTCCGGCTGGGGCAGGGCCTTGACAAAGGCCAGGGCCATGGCCGGATCCGTAAATGCGGCAATGGCCAGGCTGGTTCTGCCGATGGCCATGCCCAGTTCATCCTTGGTGTAGGGAACTTTCAGGCACAGCTGGTTCGTGCCTGCCACAAAACTCTTGGCACGGCGCCAGGTATGATCCCCGGCGTCCTGGGCTACCAGCACCAGGCGCGCCTTCTGTGCCCGGGCTGCGGCACCTACCGGCTCCTCACCCAGTTCAATGAGGCCTGCCTTCCGGCCCAGGGCCAGATAATTCAGTGCTCTATCCATTGGCCATCTCCTTTTCCAGCCGGTCGTAGACCTCCTGAGGGATGGTCACTTCCAGGCTTCTGTCCAGAGACTGGCTCTTCCGGGCCTTTTTCAGGCACTCCAGGCTGGGACAGATGTAGGCGCCCCGGCCATTGACCTTGCCGCTGAAATCCAGCTGCACGGTGCCGTCGGTGCAGCGCACCACCCGGATCATTTCCTTCTTGGCTTTTCGTTCCCGGCAGCCCATACACTGCCGCTGGGGGATCTTCTTCTGCATAAAGCTGCCTCCTTGTATTTCATACGCCTGAGGCTCCCCTGTGTAAGGGGAGCTGTCAAGGGTGACGAAGGAACCCTTGACTGAGGGGTTGTACGGTATCGATGGCGTACAATCCCTCCGCCCCTTCGGGGCACCTCCCTTTACACAAGGGAGGCTTTGGCCTGTGCTTCTATTTGGGATTATTCCTCTTCGGCCTGGGAAGCGGGCTTGATGTCCACCTTGTAGCCTGTCAAACGGGCGGCCAGGCGGGCGTTCTGGCCCTCCTTGCCGATGGCCAGGCTCAGCTGATCATCGGGAACGATGACCCGGCAGGCCTTCTGGCCGGGGATCAGGCTGACGGAGATCACATCCGCGGGGCTGAGCGCTGCCTTGACATACTCGCAGGGATCCTCGCTCCACACCACGATATCGATCTTCTCGCCGTGGAGCTCTTCCACAACGGCACCCACACGGCCGCCTCTGGGACCGACGCAGGCACCCACGGGGTCCACACCCTCGGTGATGGCACGGACAGCCATCTTGGAGCGGGAACCGGCTTCACGGGCGATATTGCGCACTTCCACATCGCCGTTCTCGATTTCGGGGGTTTCCAGCTCGAACAGGCGGCGGACCAGGTTGGGATGGGTGCGGGACACATGCACCAGAGGGCCGCGGTTGGCCTTATGCACTTCCAGCACATACACCCGGATCAGGTCGCCGGGGCCGTAGGTCTCGCCGGGGATCTGCTCGGAGGCACGGAGCACGGCGTCATGCTTCTCGTTGCCCTGGCCGATGGTGACGAAGATATCACCGGAGGGGTCCAGCCGCAGCACGGTGCCGGTGAGCAGCTCCTGTGCCTTGGAGGAATAGCTTTCATAGACCATTCCGCGCTCGGCTTCCCGGATGCCCTGAATCACCACCTGCTTGGCGGTCTGGGCGGCGATACGGCCGAACTTCTGGATGTCCACGGGGACGGTAATGCTGTCGCCCACCTGGGCGTTGGGATTGATGTTTCTGGCTGCGTCGATGTGGATCTCGATACCGTCATCCCACACATCCTCCACAGCGGTGAGGATCTGGTACATGTTCAGACCCTTCTCGCTCAGGTCCACCACCACATTCTCGGCGGGGATATCCCGATGGTCTTCCCGGTCCTTGCGGTAGGCGTTGGTCAGAGCCTGCTTCAGCCGCTCCACCATGTAATCCACAGGGATGCCCTTGATCTTTTCCAGATCCCGCAGGCTGGCAAAGATCTCCGCACCAATATCCACCTTGGGTGCTTCGGGAGTCTTCTTTGTTCTTCTAGCCATGATGCTTTCGTTCCTCCTGTCAGAATTCTACGCGAAGCCGCACCAGGGCGACCTCGGATTTTTCAAAGGTAATGGTTTCCTTGCCGGCAGTCACAGTGACCCGGCCTTCTTCATAAGCCTGCAGCACCGCGGGAATCTCCTTCAGGCCGTTTCTGGGCCGGTAGAGCTTCACGGTGACGGGGCTGCCCATGAACTGGGCAAAATCGCTGGGGCGCTTCAGTGCCCGCTCCAGGCCTGCGGAGCAGACCTCAAAGTGATAGCTTTCCGCGATGGGGTCTTTCTCGTCCAGGATGGGATCCATGGCCCGGTGCACCCGCTCGCAGTCGTCAATGTCGATGCCGCCTTCCTTGTCGATATACACCCGGAGGTAGCGCTCGGAGCCTTCCCGGACGTATTCCACATCCCAAAGCTTGCAGCCGTTTGCCTCCACCACCGGCTGGGCAAAGGCCGCAACCTGATCTGTGATCTTCAAAAAAATACCCTCTTTCAGCGCAAAAGAGAGGGGCACGCCCCTCTCTTTCGTATAGTCTACGCTAGATTACTGGTATTATAGCATCCTTTTATCGGTTTTGCAATAGGTTTTTGAAAGAAAAATCCGGATTTTTTAAGGATTTTTCTTGGAATTATCCCTGGATGCGTGATATCCGGCCGTTACTTTGTCCGAATTGACAATTGTCCATTGTCCATTCCGGAACCCGGACGCTATTTCTCCGCCGGTAAGCCCTGGGTGTATTTGCGGTCCCAGTCGTGGTCGAAGAGCCGGGCGCGCCAGCCCTTGGGGCCGCATTTATCCAGATCCTCCGCCAGTTCCTGCAAAATATCGGCACAGGGCAGGCTTTCCAGATAGAAATCCGGCAGCGCTTCCATGCCCAGCCTGGCACCCATCACCGCGCCGGTAACGGCACCCACCGCGGCACTCTTGCCGGAGTGGTTCACAGCGATAATCATGGCGCTGTCAAAGTCCTCCAACCCTGCCAAACTGGCGTACACCGCCCCGGCAAGCACCTGGGCAGCGCTTTCGCAGCGCAGCTGCTCCATGGCCTGCACCGGCAGCAGTTCCGGCTCATGATAAGCGGCAATGGCCTGCTTCACCAGATCCCGCACCAATTTGGCCTGGGGGTACTTCCTGCCGAACTGGTGCAACACCATTTCCGCCGCCTGGATAAACTGATCTTCCAGCTCCGTTTTCGGCTCCTGGATGATCCCCGCCAGGGCATAGGCCAACACAGCGCCGCTTAAAAACGCCGTGGGATCGCCGTGGGTCAGGGCCACGATTCTGGCGGCAAGGCTGCCGATATCCCCGGGCTGCATCCGTTCCGGGCTGAAATACAGGCCCACCATCGCCGCGGCGGTAAGGGTGCCGGGGCCGGAACTTGCGTTGGCAGGGGCTTCCAAAGTGCCGGTGACCCCACGGGTCAGGGCGTCCAGGGTACGGGCGTCCATACAGCTGCGCTGACGCATTTTGGGGATCTGGCAGATCCAGCAGCAGCGGCTTCCGGGAGCACCGGGCAGATGCTGGGCTTTCGCCCATTCTTCCAGGGCACGGGTCATATAGTGCAGATAATCTTCCGCCGTGGTGCGGCCCTTGTTGGCGGAAACCAGCAGGCCGTTGAGGGCGAAGGCACCCAGCTGAGTGTGGGAGGAAATGTTGGCGCAGCCGTTCACCAGATCGTAGCCTAAAAGCCCTGCGGGGCCATAGTCCTGGCAGATCCGGGAATAGGTCTTGCCGTCCACGGTAGCGCCCAGGGCATCGCCCACAGCCATACCCAGCAGACAACCGCCAAAAATATCCGTCATTGCGCCACCTCCCGTCAAAATTCTTCTTGTATTATACCACAATCGGGAAAAAATGCAACACAATAGGAACGGATTCTTCGACGCGCTGCGCTTGCTCAGAATGACAGATAAACGGGGAAAGCCCTAAGTTTCCTCTGTCGTCCTAAGCGTAGTGCGTAGGGCGGGGGCTTGCTCCCGCCGTGCGGGACAGGGATCGGCATTCGCATTGGCCTACGGCGAATCCGTAGCTGCTGCCGCAACGGCGGGACCAAGGCCCCGCCCTACAGCATAATTATCAATATAATTATCAATTGTCAATTGTCCATTGCTTCAGCATGCCTTCCAGCTTTTGCAGATCCTGCGCTGTCATGCCGGAGTAATCCACCACCAGGCAGCGGCGGTCTTTTTCCGGGACTTCCCCATGGTAATAGCTGCTCAGCGCCGCCATTTTGATGCCCCGGCGGGCAAGAACTGCCACCAGCGTCTCATCGTCCCACCGGGTATCCACCTGCAAAAGAAAGTGCAGCCCCGCGTCCTGCTCCAAGATCTGCAACGGCAGGCCGCTTTGCCGCAGCAATTTCACCAGGGTATTGCGCCGCTGCTGATACGCCCGGCGCAGTCGGTTGATATGCTTTTCAAAATGCCCCTCCTCCAGAAATCTGGCCAGGGTATACTGCTCGAAGCTGGGCACCGTGCAGCTGTAGAACCCCAGTTCCCGCTGAAACCTGTCCATCAGCGCCGGAGGCAGCACCATATAGCTGATACGGATGGAGGATGCCAGGGTCTTGGAGAAGGTGTTCATGTAAATCACCCGTCCGGCGGTATCCAGAGATGCCATGGTGGGCATGGGGTGGGCGTCGAAACGGAACTCGCTGTCGTAATCGTCCTCGATGATATAGCGCTCCGGGGCACTTGCGGCCCAGGAAAGCAATTGCTGCCGCCGGTGCATGGGGGTCACAAGGCCCGTGGGGAAATGGTGGCTGGGGGAGATATGCAGCACCTGCGCCCGCCCCAGGCTCTCCACGCTGACGCCGAAGGCATCCATCCCGGCGCAGGTGTATTCCACGCCGCCTGCGGCATAGATCTTGCGGATCTTGCCGTAACCCGGCTCTTCCACAGCGTAGATCTTATCCCGGCCCAGCAGCTGGATCAGCAGGTTATACAGAAAGTCCGTACCGGCACCGATGAGAATATTCTCCGGGTCCACCTGCATCCCCCGAAACCCTGCCAGATGATTGGCGATGGCGCTGCGCAGCTCCCATAAGCCCCGGTTGGGCAGCGGCCGCAGGAGTTTGCGGCTCAGCTGCAGCATCACCTGCCGCTGCAGGCTGCTCCACACCGTAAAGGGGAAGTCCGGGCAGGCACTGGCAGTCAGATCCAGTAGGCAGGATTCTTCCTCCTCCGGGGCATGGGCAACAGGGGGCAGGCGCTTTGCCTGCGCCACGGCCTCCACGAAGTATCCCACCTTCTCCTGGGATCGGATATACCCCTCGCTGAGCAGCTGATCGTAGGCCCCTTCCACGGTGATCTTGCTCACTTCCAGATTCTGGGCCAGGGCACGCTTGGAGGGCAGCTTCTGCCCGGGAGTCAGCTTGCCGGAGAGGATATCGGCCCGGATGCAGCGGTACAGGGATTCGTAAAGGGGCACACCGGGCTTTTTTTCCAGTTCGTAGGTCAGCATACCCAATCCTCCGGCAGCAGGCCGTTTTCCGCTTCATAGATGGCAAGAAGGGTGCCGGTTTTCACGGTGACAGAGGCTTCCTCCCCGATAAAATGGTTGCTGACACCCAGGGGAAAGCCGCTGTCCAGCTCTCCGTCCTCCAGGGCGTATTTCAGATTCCGCAGGGTAATGCCCCGGGCAGCTTCCCCCATGCAGAACAGGGAGAAAATCCCCGTAAATTCTTTGGGAAATACCACAGTTTCTTCCCGGATGGTGGTAATCATCTGATTTCTGCCGATCAAAAAGCCCTTTGCCCCATGATTTGCCAGATATAGCAGGGTCTGCATGTTGGCCACGGTGTGATCAAGCCGGGGGCCGTCCAGGGCGCCATAGAGCAGAAAGCGCTTGCAGCCCGCTTCCAGACCCAGGCGCACCGCCAGCATGGAATCCGTATCGTCCTTCTCCACAGGATACACCCGCGCCCCCTGAGGCACATACCCCAGAGAATCGAAATCCCCCAGAATCACATCCGGCTGGATTCCCAGCTTTTCCACATGGGTCACACCGCCGTCCGCCGCGATCACCAGATCCTGTTCCGTCACAGGGGCCACCAGAGCATCAAACTCCGCCGCCCCAAAAATCACACAAGTTTTCATACCTATTTCCCCCCGGCGTGCCGCCGCTGTCTCCTCGCTCCAAATCTTTCTGATATCGTTACTGCCTTTCCTTGCCCGGTATCGTCACCCGCCCGAATTCCATACGCCCGGCGTGCCGCCGGTGTCAATACGCACCAAACTTTCTGCAGATCGCTACTGCCTTTCCTTGCCCGGTATCGTCACCCGTCCAAATTCCATAATCCCCCCGTAGGGCGGGGCCTTGGTCCCGCCGTGCAGGGTAGGGATTGGATTTCGCATTGGCCTTCGGCGAATCCGCAGCAGCTGCTGCAGCGGCGGGAGCAAGCCCCCGCCCTACAATTTTTGTGAAATTATAGCACATTTGTTCGAACCCGTCAAGGCCTGCCACCTGATCTGGCCATAAAAAAGCATATATTATTTTATGCCAGTCCCCTTTTTTCTGATACATGGTGCCATCTTGCTGCCCGGCCGGATTCCGCACAGGGTAACGGATTCTTTGACTCACTGCGTTGGCTCAGAATGACAGAAAGAAGAATCGGCCTTCCCCATTCCTCTGTCGTCCTGAGCAAGCCGTAGGCGCGTCGAAGGACCCGCTTCTCCAAAAGGTACGGATTCTTCGCTTCTCTCAGAATGACAGATAAAAAATCTCAAAATCTCTCTGTGTGTCACACCCACACACACCGCTGCAGCACTGCCCTCGCTGCTATTACACTCACACTCTGTCTCTATCTCATTCTCTATCTCTATCTCTTTCTCTTTCTTGCTTACTTGCTTGCGTTTCGGCAGCGCCGGAAAAAGCCCTGCATTTCCAAGGGTTTTTTCTTTGCTTTCTGAATCGTTTCTGATTCACCGTCATTTTGTCATACAGCAGCCGCAATCCTGGGACGAAATCACCCCGGAGCCGCCACCGGCTTATAGCAAAAGCAGGCCTGCACAACCGCAGACCTGCCTTGGTACTATCATCGTTTTCTTTCCCATCAGGAACGGATTCTTCGACTCACTCCGTTCGCTCAGAATGACAGGATGAATGAGGAAAGCTCTAAGTTTCTTCTGTCGCCCTGAGCAAGCCGCAGGCGCGCCGAAGGGCCCGTCCTCTCTTCTGAGGGGTACGGATTCTTCGACTCGCTGCGCTCGCTCAGAATGACAGGATAAATGCGGAAAGCCCTAAGTTTCTTCTGTCGCCCTGAGCAAGCCGCAGGCGCGTCGAAGGGCCCGTCCTCTCTTCTGAGGGGTACGGATTCTTCGACTCGCTGCGCTCGCTCAGAATGACAGGATAAATGCGGAAAGCCCTAAGTTTTCTCTGTCGCCCTGAGCAAGCCGCAGGCGCGTCGAAGGGCCCGTCACTTTACAGCGGCAGCTTCCCAGCGCAGTGCCTTGGGATAGAAGAACCGCAGCTTCTCTTTTGCCAGGGAAATCCGGATATCCTTTGCGATCCGCTCCTCACCGTCCAGATTGATGGGGGTGGGCTTATCGCAATGGATGGTCAGTTCCTTCACCCGGAATCTGCGCACCAGATGGGGCAGTTCTCCGGCTCTGCCGTTCTTGTACTTGCCGATGACCCCGGGCACCTGCAGCAAGGAGACCTTCTTCACCAGCAGCACATCCAGCCAGCCGTCAGTGGGGTCGGCATCCGGCACGGGATTGAAGCCGCCGCCGTAGAACCGGCCGTTGCAGATGCAGATCATCGTCTGCTCTGCGTCCACCGTTTCCCCGTCGATCTCCACGGTGTAATGCTCACTGATCCCCTTAAACAGGTTCACAATTGTTGACACCGCGTAGGCCCGGAAGCCCGAAAGCAGCGGCAGCCGCTTGTACCGGGACACATCCGTGCCGATCCGGGCATCCAGACCCACGGAGCAGATGTTCAGGCTCAGGTCCTCGTTGCAGCGGATCATGTCGAATTCCACTTCGCGGCAATCCAGCAGCTTTTCCAGATCCTGAAAGGCATCGGGATCCGAGAAGATCTTCACGAAGTCATTGCCGCTGCCGCCCCGGTAGCAGGTAACGGCGGCGTTGGGATATCCCGCTGCACCGGCAGCCACTTCGTTCAGGGTGCCGTCGCCGCCGCAGGCGTAGAGGCGGTATGCCTCCCCGGTCAAGGCCGCTTCCCGGGCAGCCCGGAAGCAATCCCCGGGGGCCGCGGACACATGGATCTTATAATCCAGCGCCTCCCTGGTGCAGATGCTTTCGATCTCACGCCGATATTTTTCCGTTCTGTCCCGGCTGCCCGCAGCGGGATTTATGATAAACAGATGCTTCACTTGCGATGATCCTTTCGCTGAGAATCGGTATACATGTAGTAGTCGCACTTGATTTTGCCGTTGTAGAACTTGCGCTTCTTGTCGCAGCGGCGGCCGAAGAAATGCTCGAATTCCGGCTCAGAGGTGATAAAGAACTTCTTCCACTGGTGGGCGAATTTCAGGTGCCGTCCCAAAGCCGCATACAGCCGCTGGGCGCTCTGCTGCTCCATCATCCGCTGACCGTAGGGGGGATTGGACACCAGGATGCCGCTTTCTGCCGGCAGGCTCATCTTGGTGGCGTCGCCATCGCGGAAGGTAACGATATCCGCCACACCGGCCTTCCGGGCATTGGCGAAAGACAAAGATACGCAGCCCGGGTCATTGTCGCAGCCCAGGATCTGGTACTTGCCGGAGAATTCGCGGCTCTTGGCTTCTTCCTTGGCGTTGACCCAGATCTCCTTGCTGAGCCAGGGATATTCCTCCGCGGCGAAATGGCGGTTCAGGCCCGGAGCCCGGTTCTTGGCAATGAGGGCAGCCTCAATGGGAATGGTGCCGCTGCCGCAGAAGGGGTCCCAGAAAAATTCCCGGCCCCGGTAACGGGTCAGCTGGATCATACCCGCGGCCAAAGTTTCATGCAGGGGGGCCTCGTTGCTCACGGCCCGGTAGCCACGCTTGTGCAGTCCCGGGCCGGAAGTATCCAGGGACAGGGTCACCTGGTCATTGAGAATGGTAAAGTGCAGCTGGAACTTGACGCCGGTCTCGGGAAGCCAGGAAACGCCGTACTTTTCACCCAGACGGCGGGACGCGGCCTTCTTGATGATCGCCTGACAGTCAGACACGCTCATCAGCTGACTGTTCAGGCAGTGGCCCTTCACAGGGAACTGGCCGTCTTTGGGGATGAAATCCTCCAGGTTGGCATGATACACCCCCTGGAACAGCTCTTCAAAGCTCTTTGCCTGGAACTGTGCCAGCACGATCATCACCCGTTCGCCGGTGCGCAGGCAGATATTGGCCTTGGCCAGGGCGTTTTCGTCGCCGGTAAAGAGCACCCGCCGGTCCTCCACCTTCACATCTTCCATATTCAGCCGCCGCAGCTCATCGCCCGCCAGACCTTCCAGGCCAAACAAGCACGGCACCGCAAAAGTAAATTTCTCCATTCTATCCTCCTCCGGCGTGCCGCCGGTATCTCCTCGCACATTCCCTGTGCGGCTTCGTTACTGCCCTTCCCCACCCGGTATCGTCACCGCTCTGCAAGATAGGCTCTGTAGGGGAGGGTGGTGCTCCGCGCAGCGAATCTTGCAATATCATGCCTGCCGGTGGCAGGCATACCACAATTCACTGACCCTCCCGCCGACTTCCCCAAAGGGGTACGGATTCTTCGACTCACTGCGTTCGCTCAGAATGACAGAAAGAAGAATCGGCCTTCCCCATTCCTCCGTCGTCCTGAGCAAGCGCAGCGCGCCGAAGGACCCGTATCCCCATATCCTCAGGGAATGATCTTATTTTTCTTCAAATACCGCTCTTCTTCCGAGAATACGCAGCCGCAGTATTTCTGCATGTAGAATCCCAGTTCTCTGGCGCGCTCCTGACCCGGCTTAAAGTAGGGCCGGAAATCCCGGTACAGGAATTCCACGCCGAATTCCGCAGCCGCCCGCTGCGCGGTTTCTTTCATCAGCTCATGATTCTGGTAGGGGCTGATGAACAGGCTGGAAGTAAAGCTGTCGAACCCCAGTTCTTTCGCCTGCCGCGCGGTTTCAAAGAGACGCATCTCGTAGCACTTGACGCAGCGGTTTGCGATATCCGCCGCCACCTCTCTTACAAAAGGCCGCAGGGCGTAATCATTTTTTTCAATGAGCTTCAAATCAATGGTCTGGGCATAATCTCTGACGCAATTGCGCCGGGCCCGATACTCCGTAAAGGGGTGGATATTGGGGTTATACCAAAATCCCGCCACCTCAAAGCCATCTGCGCGCAGCACCTCAATGGGCTGATTGGCACAAGGCGCGCAGCAAATATGCAGCAATGTTTTCATAGGTTATCTCCTGATTGTAGCAAATCTGCAAAGATTCTAACGATTTTTCACGCTGCTGTCAATCGAAAATTATGTAGGGCGGGGCCTTGGTCCCGCCGCACCGAATTTCCCAAAGGGTTACGGATTCTTCGGCGCGCCTTCGCTGAATTGCGGTATGCTTGCCCCCGGCAAGCATGTTCATTTAGGATTCGCTGCGCGGAGCACCATGCTCAGAATGACATGCAGAAGAACAAGCCTTCCTCATTCTTCTGTCATCCTGAGCGGAGCGCAGCGGAGTCGAAGGATCCGTTCTCTTTTCAGATCAGCTCACCCAACAGCCCATCGGCGTGTCTTCCGGTAATTCTCACATTTGCCAGCTGATTATGCATACTTTTGTTCACTCTAGCATAGATTTTCGCATAATTCGGGGCATGTCCCACAGCGAATTCCCCATCCGTCTCCTCAAAGAGAACCTCCTGCAGGTTGCCAATCCGGGCCTCTTCCCAGGCCTGCTTCAGCTGGGCTGCCACGGCGATGGCCCTGCGGCTTCTGTCTTCCTTCACGGCATTGGGATGCTGCATGGGCATCTTGTCCGCCGGGGTTCCGGGCCGCCGGGAATAGGGGAAAATATGCATATCCGCAAAGCCGCACTTACGGATGAAGGCAAGGCTTGCTTCGAATTCTTCTTCCGTTTCCCCGGGAAACGCCACGATCATATCGGTGGTCACGGCGCAGTCCGGGAAGAATTCCTGCAGCAGCGTCACACTTTCCAGATACCGGGCGGTATCATACTTGCGCTTCATGCGCCGAAGAACCGTGTCGCAGCCGGACTGCATGGAAAGATGAAAATGGGGGCAAAGATTGGAAAGCTTCGCCATTTTTTCGCAGAATTCTCTGGTAATAATTCTCGGTTCCAGAGAACCCAGCCGCACCCGCAGCCGGGGAACCGCCTGACACACCGCTTCCAGCAGCACATCCAGGGTGGGCTTCCCGGGCAAATCCACGCCCCAGGAGGCGATCTCGATGCCCGTCACCACGATCTCCTTATAACCTTTTTCCGCCAGTTCTTTGGCCTGCCGCACCGCCAGTTCCAAAGGCGCGGAGCGCACAGGCCCCCGGGTGTAGGGGATGATGCAATAGGAGCAGAAATTCACGCAGCCGTCCTGCACCTTCAGCATGGCCCGGGTGCGTTCTTCCAGGCCACCGGCAGGAAGCACCTCGAATTCCCGGCGCTTCAAAGCAGCGTCCAGCACCTGCCGGTGCTGCTTATCCTGTGCCGCAGCCACTAAGCTCAGCACAAATTCCTCCCGTTTTCCGCTGCCGCCAACCAGATCGGCACCCAGCTTCCACAGGTCTTCCGGGTCGTGCTGGGAATAGCAGCCGCACACCGCTACGATGGCCTCCGGGTTTTCCCGGCGGCACCGGCGGATGACGGTGCGGTTTTTCCGGTCCGCCACCGCAGTGACGGAGCAGGTGTTGATAATGTAACCGTCGCATTTCTCCTGAAAATCCCCGATCTCATGGCCCATCCGCACCAGCAGCTGCTCCATGGCCTGGGTTTCATATTGATTGACTTTACAGCCAAGGGTATAAAAAGAAAACTTCATAACAAATCCACCAAATGTTCCCGTGGAAATAAATATAAATCGTAGATTGCGTCAATAGCTTTTTCCGCAATTTTTTCGTATAATGGCCCCATCGTTGGGGCGGCTTCATGGGAACTTCGCACCCATTATAACCGAACTTACGCTGTTTGTATAGTCTTGGAGGGATTTTCATGAAGCAATTCACCATCCATATCGGTTCTTTCGCGGATATCCGGGACTTTGTGGCCCTGGCCATTGCCCAGCCCTTTGAGGTGCTTGTCAGCTGCGGTGACCAGCTGGTCAACGCCAAAAGCCTCATGGCCATGTTCTCTTTGAACTACCGCCGCCCGCTGCAGGTCAATGTCATGTGCGACGACGAATCCTACGCCCGCTTCACCACCGCCGCCGCCAAATTCATCGCATAACTTCCAAGCCCGGGAATCTCCCGGGCTGTTTTCATTGTAGGGGCGAGCATCGCTCGTCCGCTGCCCGGTTCGTCATTGAAATGGATAATTGAGTGTTACGGATTCTTCGACTCCGCACCTGCGGTACTCCGCTCAGAATGACACGAAGAAGAACCGGCCTTCCCCATCCCTCTGTCATCCTGAGCAAGCGAAGCGCGCCGAAGGATCCGCTACCCAATTGTCCATTTGACATCCCCCATATTAAATGGTAAACTATCCTCAAGCTATCAACAAAGGAGTCCCCCCTATGCGCTATTTTCTCATGCTTGCCTCCATCGCCGGCATCACCGCTCTGGATCAGTGGACGAAAGCCCTGACCCTGGCGCGCATTCCCCTGTATGGCCATGTTCCGGTGATCGACGGGCTGTTTCACCTGACCTATGTGCAAAATACCGGCGCTGCCTTCTCTTCTTTTGAGGGGATGCAGTGGCTGTTTGCCCTGATCTTCGCCGTATTCACGGTCTGGCTGCTCTGGGAATTTTCCGGCAAACGGCTGCCCTTCAAGCCCCTGGACAGAGCCCTGATCGTAGCCATCTACGCCGGCGGTCTTGGCAACATGATCGACCGTCTGCGCCTGGGCTTCGTGGTGGACATGATCGAAGTGGATTTCATCAATTTCCCCGTATTCAATGTGGCTGACTGCTTTATTACCTGCGGCTGCATAGCGCTTTTGCTGCACCTGATCTTCTTCAACAAGGAATTCTGGAAGGAAGAGAAGAAATGAATCTCATCGCCGATACCGCCGGGGAGCGCCTGGACGCGTTTCTGGCAAGAAGTGTGGAAGGCCTCACCCGCAGCAGCGCTCAAAAACTGCTGGAAGAAGGCCATGTGAAGCTGGGCGGCAAGCCCGGCAAGAAAAACGATAAGCTCAGCCCCGGGGACGAAATTTCCGTCACCATCCCCGAAGCCAAACCCGTGGACATCGCCCCCAGGGAGATTCCCCTGGACATCGTCTACGAAGACGATGATGTGGTGGTGCTCAATAAGCCCAAGGGCCTGGTGGTGCACCCCGCCGCAGGGCACCAGGACGATACCCTGGTCAACGGCCTGCTGTACGCCATGGGGGATTCTCTCTCCGGCATCAACGGGGAGCTGCGCCCCGGCATCGTCCACCGGATCGACAAGGACACCTCCGGCCTGCTGGCGGTAGCCAAGAACGATCTGGCCCACACCATGCTGGCCTCCCAGCTGAAGGATCATTCCATGGCCCGGACCTATGAAGCCATTGTCTGCGGCAGCTTCCGCCAAGACTGCGGCACCGTGGACGCCCCCATCGGCCGCCATCCCTCCGACCGGAAGAAAATGTGCGTAACGGCGCGCAATTCCAAGGAAGCCGTCACCCATTGGGAAGTCATCGCCCGGTACCGGGGCTATACCCACATCCGCTGTAAGCTGGAAACCGGCCGCACCCACCAGATCAGAGTCCACATGGCCCATATCGGCCACCCCATCCTGGGCGATACGGTCTACGGCCATAAAAAACCGGAATTGGGCCAGTCCAGCCAGTGCCTCCACGCCGGTGCCCTCTGCTTCACCCACCCCCGCACCGGCCTTCCCGTCATGGTCTTCGCCCCCCTGCCCGATTACTTCACCGAAGTGTTAGCCAAGCTGGAAAAGCTAGGCTGACGCGATTTTAGGTAATAAGTAATAGTGAAGAGTGAATAAGTAATGTGTCGGCGAAGCCGACTTATTTAAATCGTGCCGGAGGCACACCACACTTCTTCACTTTTCACTATTACCTCTTCACTATTTTCAATCTGTCAAGGAGTACACCTTATGTTTTCGGATATCCTCCTCACCGTCGATTTTGACCGCACCCTCACCGCCCCGGATTCCACCATTCCGCGGCGGAATCTGGAAGCGATTCAATATTTTATGGAAAACGGCGGCGCCTTCACCGTCAATACCGGCCGCAGCGTCCCTATGTATAGCTCCCAGCGGGATAAGGTCAGCGTCAATGTGCCCCTGCTTCTCTACAACGGCAGCGCCGCCCACACCGCCGAAGGCCATCTGACCAACTGCTTCATTATCCCCACTGACCCCAAAGCCATGATTGAAGATATCCAGGCCCGGTTCCCGGACTTGGCGGTGGAGCTGCAAGGAGAAAAGTACCACTATCTCTTCCGCAAGGATGCCATGTGGGAAAACTATTGCGATAATAACGGCTGCCCCTGGGCCTATGCCGATCTGGACGCTATCCCCCTGCCCTTTCTGAAGCTGGCTCTGTACGAAAAATTCACCGCCAACACCGTAGCTTCCATGTACCAGGCAACTCCCGCGCAGCTGGCCTATTTTGACGAAGTGGAAGCCTATGTGAAGCAGCGCTACGCGGGTCTGGTAGAAGTGTTCCGTGCCGCCCCCCGGATCATCGATATCCACGCCAAGGGCGTGTCCAAGGCCGCCGCTGCCCGGCAGCTGCAGAAGGATCTGGGCCGGAAGATCCTGGTGTGCGTAGGGGACGCCGAGAACGATCTGGCCATGCTGCGTGACGCCGATTACGCCTTCTGCCCCAGCGACGGCATCGTGGCCGACCGCTTCCCCAATGTGTGTAAATGCGCCGAAGGTGCCGTTGCGGATGTCATTTACAAAAAAATTCCTGAAATTCTGGGCGTACAGCCTTGACATGTTGGCTTTTTTATGCTAGAATTTCCTAGCTGAATCAGCCGCGGGTGTAGTTCAATGGTAGAACACCAGCCTTCCAAGCTGGATACGCGGGTCCGATTCCCGTCACCCGCTCCATTTCCACATGCGCCAGTAGCTCAGCTGGATAGAGCAACTGCCTTCTAAGCAGTAGGTCGGGGGTTCGAGTCCCTCCTGGCGTGCCACTTCAAAGGCAGTCGATCAGCAAAAATGAATATTTGGTGGGTGTGGCCTAGTTGGCTAAGGCGTCAGATTGTGGCTCTGAAGATCGTGGGTTCAAGTCCCATCATCCACCCCATAAAGTTCCGATTTCTTCTTGAAATCGGAACTTTTTCTTTACATACGGTTTCAGAAGTACAAGCCTTGAATTCAGCAATCCGTGTCAGCTATCGTTGCTTTGTGCTCCAAAAAGCGAAATCCGTTTGCATAAATTAGGTTGCCATTTCTACTGTGCAAAACACCGTAAATTGCTCTTGACCCAGATTTGACCCAAACGGGAAATTTTTCAGAAAAAGCACCGGGTGAGCAGCTTTTTGCTGTCCACCCGGTTTCGTGCTTTTGTGATATCAGAGTGCCTGCTTCAGCAGATTGCCCATCTTTGCCGCTGCCTGTTCCTGCACCTTGTTTGTGGCATGGGTGTAGGTGGCGAGGGTGAATCCGGCGCTGCTGTGTCCCAGCATACTGGATACAGTCTTTACATCGATTCCGTTCTGCAAGGCAAGGGTTGCGAAGGTGTGCCGCAGGTCGTGGAAGCGGATATGTTCCAACCCGGCATCCTTGAGGATCTTCTGATGGAGCTTTACCACCGAATCGGGGTGGTACATTCCACCGGTCACCGGCGAGGGGAACAGGTAGGGGTTGCCGGGATGCTTATCGTGTTCCTGTTTCAGCAGTTCCATGGTTTCTGCGGACAGGGCGATTTTTCGCATGGAGTTGTCGGTCTTGGGCGGCTGCACCGTCAGCGCTCCCTTGGTACGGTAAGCCTGCTTGGAGATGGAGATCGTCATATTGTTCGTATCCACATCCGACCACAGCAGCGGCACCAATTCTCCCTTGCGAAGTCCCGTGGTCAGTTCCAGGAAAAACATGGGAAGCAGTCCTCTCTTGTCAGCGGCGGCAAGGTAGCTTCCAAGCTGCTCCTGGGTCAGCACCTTCATTTCCTTTTTCTCCGCTTTGGGCAGCTTACATCCATCTGCCGGGTTTCGCAGGATCAGCCGCTCCTCTACCGCACTGTTCAGGCAGGCTTTCAGCATGTTGTGCATCCCCCGGATGTAGGAGACGCTCAGCCCCGGCTGTTTATCCTTGATTTCTTTCCGAATTCTGCCGTTTTCCCGGAGCTCGTTGTACAGCCTTTGAATATCCATAGTCTGAAGCTGGTTCAGTTTGATATCGCCCAGCTTGGGGCGGATGTGGGTGTCGATGAACATTTTGTAGTAGACGGCAGTGCTTTCACGGATTCTCGGCTTGGCATAGATCTCATACCACAAGTCCATCCACTCGCCTACCGTGTACATGCCTGACCGCTTGATATCCAGTTCACCGCTTTCAGCGATTGCATTCTTCAGTTTTTCCTTGACCTCTGCCTGGGTCTTGCCCAGGACATTCTTAACGATAGCCTTGCCGGTGACAGGGTCAGTTCCTGCGGTGTACCGACCTTCCCATCGGCCATCTTTTCTCTTTCTCAGGCTTCCTTCGCCATTTGCTCGTCTTTTTGCCATTTTATCAAACCTCCTTTACGTTTGGTAGCACACACAATACCGTAATACTTGC